>JAYPQA010000023.1:7500-98609 GCA_038131695.1 Alphaproteobacteria bacterium
AAGGCTGTGTGGGCCGCCTCAGCCAAGATACCATCCTTGACTGTCTGGTTATCTGTTCCCGCAATAAATGCCTCGAAAGTCTCCATAGTGGTTGCCCGGTGGCAGTGGGCGTAATAATCCCGGCTCAAAGCGCGATAGATTGAACCGCACCACAGCGCGCCGGTGGTCAATACAGCCAGAATGCCCGCCCTGGTCGGAAATAAAAAGATCGGCTTTGAGGTCATACACTCTCCTCGCATGATGATGGCCAGCCAAACATCGATGATGGCCAGCCAAACATCAAACCAAGAATATAGACCAAGATCAGGCCTGCAAATATGATGGTTGTAAAAAGCCAACAGAAGCGCTTTTTGTTTATCTGTCCAGCCAATTTCTTGAAGGCTTTGGAATTTTCTGCCACACCGGATTTGGCGGAACTCTCCCCAGCTGCCTGAGGAGCGTTGTAGCTCTTTTGGCAGAGGCTTCACCCTTTCCAAAACTGTTCTATTTGTTCGGTTTTTTGACGGGCTTGATCAGCGTGAGCATTTCTGAACTGAAACGATAGGTAGTGAGGCCCAATTTGTTGCCTGATCGTATTTATATAGATCAGGATGTTGTTTGCTTCATTTCTTACGATTCCCACGCCCTGCTCATTTAAATTAAATTTCTTCAGCCTCTCAAAGCACTGCTCAATATCGATAAGAGGTCCTGAAATTTCAGCAATAGCCTGTTGAGGAATGAGAGCGCGAAACTCATCATTTTCAGGCTTATCTTACAAAAGCATAAGGTAACTTTTCAGCTCTTTCAGTGGGTTTTCCAAGAAAGAAATATCCACATTTTTAAAACGCGGATTATTTTTCAATGTGTTGTCCGGTCTTTGGTCAATTTCTCGATAGAGGATAAAACCGAAATCAGTTTTTCCTGATCGAGCTGAGAAAAATTAGCATCAATTATTTTTTCATTTCAGGTTCCATCTTGTCCCATCTCAAACATCCATGCCCAGCTGGTCACATCGCTCCGAATGAAAGCCACTGCGCGCTTGAGGCCATCTAGGTTTTCAGAAAACTCATTATAGATAGCCTCGCAGCTTTTGGGATAATTCTTCAAGCCGACCCCCGGCCAGTCCGGATCAAGAGCCTTGAAGTTACCAAGATGCGGCCTGATACTGGTTGATTTTTATATTTTTATCCTGCTTCGCCCGATCCGGATGTAACTGGCGAAAAGCCTTGCTGAGTTTGATAAATTTAGGATCATTCCTCTTTAGGTCACGCGTTCTGTTGCTTTAGAAATATAAATCCAAAGCTAGTATATCTTCTCTTCTCGAGACCATGGGTAACGCCTGCTCATGCTATTCTTCCCTCAAATGCTCCAACAATCAAAAAGCGTGTCAGGAAATCTTTAACAACAAGTTAATTTACCCAAATCTTCCGCCAAACTCTCCGCCAAATACCCCCAAAATCCGGCTGAAAATGCCCCTGGTTTTTCTTCCCTTCTCCCCGATGCCCATTCTCGGTGGTTAATTTCGGCTAGGGCTTCGGATCACCTGATCACTATCCAAAACCAATCAGGCCAAAACCAACCAAGAACCAACCAGAGGGGAAGCAGGCATGGCGCTTTTTGACATCCATCAATTCGGCTATATGGACGATAATTACGGGGTGCTGTTGCATGACCCGGCCTCCGGGCGCACGGCGGCGATTGATGCCGGGGATGCGGCGGCCTATCAGGCGGCTCTGGCCGAAACCGGCTGGCAATTGGATGAGGTCTGGATCACCCATCATCACGGCGATCACACCGCCGGCTTGGCCGAGTTGCTGGCCGCCTGCCCGGCTGCGGTGACCGGCCCGGCTGAGGGGTCGAAATCCCCGCTCGCCAAGCTGGACAGGCCGGTGCGCCATGGCGACAGCTTTGATTTTGCCGGCCATCAGGTCAGCGTGATCGCCACCCCCGGCCATACGCTGGACATGACCAATTACTGGATCGCCGATGCCGGTCTGGCCTTTACCGGCGATACGCTGTTTGCGCTGGGCTGCGGGCGGGTTTTTGAGGGCGATATGGCGATGATGCAGGCCAGCCTCGCCCGGCTGGCGGTCCTGCCCGGCGACACGCAGATCTATTGCAGCCATGAATATACCGCCGCCAATGCCCGCTTTGCCCTGTCGGTGGACCCGGATAATGCGGCGCTGATCGCCCGCGCTGAGGAGGTGGAGCGGCGGCGCGCGGCGGGCCAGCCCACGGTTCCCAGCACACTGGCCGAAGAGCTGGAAACCAACCCGTTCCTGCGCTGGGGGGATGCGGGCTTGCGCGCGCGGCTGGGGCTGGAAAATGCCAGTGATGCCGAAATCTTTGCCGAAATCCGGCGGCGCAAGGATAATTTCTAGAACAGGCTGGTTAAAAAACAGCTCTGGCTGCCGGTTTTATTAATTTGCGATTGATTATTTTAAGGCTTGGTCACAGCTGAGAGGCGGGCGCGGGCCTGTTTGCGCTGGCCCTTGGCGGTTTTGCGCTGGGCCGTGATCGCCTTGGCCTGGCCAGCCGTCAGACAGTCCGGGCACAGACAGGCATCGGCCAGATCAAACCCGGCCTGCATATTGGGCAGATGCGCGCACCAGCATTCGCGACCCGGCCTGTTTGGCCCGCACACAAACCCGGTCCCGCATTTCTGGCAGGTCAGTTTTTTTGCCATGCTCGCCGCTCCTCTTGCCTACTCCCCTTGCCCGATCTGGACCGCCGAAGCCGACCGATTTCAGGCTGGCACAGCCGGGCGGCAAAAACCAGCATAAAAGCGACCTGTCCTGATGGGTATTTGCCCAACGGGGTGAAAGACAAAAGCGCCCGGCCCGGCCAGTCTGGGGCCATGTTCAAACGTTTTGCGACAGGCTTGTTGAGCCATGCAGCTTTTCTCCTTGCCAGCCTGTCTGTTGCGCTGAACGCCGGGGCGGCGGCCAGCAAGCGCTTGCAGAGCGGTGTGCAGGCGGCGGCCCCGGCCCCGGTGCAGATTGTCTGGCAAGAGGCGGGCGGCCAGCCTGAGGCCAGCCGGTCCGGCCAGACCGGCAGCCGCCTGTTCCTCAATGACCAGCTGATAACCGGCCCGGCAGGCGGGGTGCGGATTTTGCTGCTGGATGCCAGCACGCTCACCCTGGGGCCGGATAGCCGCTTGCGGCTGGATAAATTCCTCTATGATCCGGCCCGGGCGGCGCAAAATACCCTGCTGGTCCGTATCCGCTCCGGCCGCCTCAAATACAGCTCTGGTTCGATTGCCGGGTCCGGCGGGGCGGTGCGTCTCATCCTGCCCAATGCGGTGGCGGCGGTGCGCGGCACTCAGCTGGCTGGCCAGATTGCGGCCGATGGAACCGCCCGCCAGCTGCTGCTGTCCGGGGCAGTGTCGGTTTCCGGCCAGCAGGGGGCCCCGGTCTGGCTGACCCGCTCTGGCTGGGGCTTTACGGTTGATGCGGGCGGCCAGATCGGCCAGCCCTCGCTCTTTGCTGAGGCAGAGCGGGAAGCCCTGCTCTCCGGCTTTCTGCCCGACAGACAGCATGCGGACAAGGCGGCCCAATAACCCGGCCAATAACCGGGCCAACAAACCCGCCCAGATAGCTGCTCAGCTGGTCGCCCAGCTGGCCCCGGACAGGGCTGGCCAGTTCGGCACTGCCCAGATTGCCACATGGCTGGCCCAGCAGGGGCTGAAGGAAAAACCGGCCTCAGGCCGCAGGATTTGCACGACCCGGCCAATCAGCAGACCCTGATAACCGAGGGGTTGCTGGCCTATGCGCTGTCCGGCGGCCAGCCTTTCTGGGCCAGCATCCTGCCCGCTGGCGGGGTTGGCAATATCGCGCCGGCCGCCCCGCAAAATGGCGCAGTCCCCAGCCTGGATCGCCAGCTCTGGCAGACGCTTTATGGCGGCCAGCTCACCCCTGCCTATCAGGGCAGCGCGCGCTTTTCCACATCCGGCTTTGCCCTGTCGCGCGGGCTGGTTCATGCCAGAGAGAGGGTTTTGCGCTCCAGCCAGAGCGGCAGCGGCACAGGCTTTTTTGTTCTAACGCTGGATTATGATACAGGCCGGTTCAGCGGCCGGTTTGGCTGGCGCGCGCTGCAGCTGAACGGAGCCAGCATTGCCGATGCGTCCGGCCCGGTTGACAGCCCCGCCCGCTCGCAGGCGCGCAAATTCTGGACAGCGAAATCGGCACTCTGGCAGATGGCTAGACAGACAGGGCCGGGGCAAAGCTCTTTGCTTCTGTCGGTTCCATCAGCGATTGCACACATCTGCTGGACGGCCAGCGGCTTTGAGATGCGGGTCTTTGACAGCCAGAACCAAGAGCTGGCGCGCGACAGCCAGGACAATTTTCTGGACCGGGACGGCACTGTCACCGGTGATGCCAGCTGCGGCGCTGGCCATCCCGGCCCTGTCCGCCACGGTCTGGACGAAAGGTGAATAAGGGGGTGAATAAGCGGGCGAATGAGGGGGAGACAGGGCCTTTTGCTATCCGGCGCGGGCGGCTTTCTTGCGCTCATGGGCCAGCAAGAAGCGTTTGCGCAAGCGCAGGCTTTTCGGCGTGACCTCGACCAGCTCATCCTCGCCAATCCAGGCCATCATATCTTCCAGTGACAGCCGTCTGGGCGGCACCAGAACAACCGCCTCATCCGAACCGGAAGCCCTTACATTGGTCAGCTTCTTGCCCTTGAGAACATTGACTTCCAGATCATTCTCGCGGCTATGCTCACCGACAATCATGCCCTGATAGACGGGCGTTTGCGCTTCAATAAACATCGCGCCGCGATCCTGCAGATGAAACAGCGCATAGGCCACCGCCTGGCCTGTCTCATTGGCTATCAACACCCCGTTGCGGCGGCCGGGCAAGGCCCCTTTATGCGGCAAAAAGCTGTGAAACAGCCGGTTCAGAACACCGGTGCCGCGGGTTTCGGTCAAAAACCGGGATTGAAAGCCAATCAGGCCGCGCGACGGGGCATGAAAGACCAGCCTGGTCTTGCCGCTGCCCGCCTCGCGCATATCCTGCATCTCGCCCTTGCGCCGGTTCAGCATATCGATAACCGTGCTGGCATAATCCGCATCCACATCAATGATCACTTCTTCTTGCGGCTCCAGCAGCTGGCCCGTTTCATCCCGCCGGGTCAGCACCCGCGGGCGTGATACCGACAGCTCAAACCCCTCGCGGCGCATGGTCTCAATCAGAACCCCCAGCTGCAACTCACCGCGCCCGCCAATTTCAAAGGCATCCTTTTGATCTGACTCAGCAAAGCTGATCGCCACATTGGTCTCAGCCTCAGCCAGCAGCCGCTGCCGAATCATGGTAGAGGTCACCTTGCTGCCTTCGGTCCCGGCAAAAGGCCCGTCATTGACCGAAATGGTCACCGACATTGTCGGCGGATCAATCGGCGTCGATGACAGCGGTGTATCCAATGCCAGATCAGCAATCGTATCCGCCACCGAGGCCCGGGTCAGCCCGGCGATGCAGACAATATCTCCGGCCTGCACCTCCTCCACCGGCACCCGCGCCGTGCCCTCAAAGCGCAGCAACTTGGTCAGCCTGCCCTGCTCCACCGTCTGTCCGGACAGGTTGAGGGCGCGCACCGGGGCATTGATGCGGGCGGTTCCGGCCATCACCCGCCCGGTCAGGCAACGCCCCAGAAACCGGTCTGAATCAAGCAGCGTGGCCAGCATCGCAAAGGGCTGATCCGGATCACCGGCGGGCGGCGGCACATGGGCCTGTATCAGCTCCAGCAGCGGGGCCAGATTGTCCCGGCTATCTGCCGGGTCTGCCACACACCAGCCATCCCGACCAGAGGCATAAAGCACCGGAAAATCCAGCTGGGCCTCATCTGCATCCAGGGCCACAAACAGGTCAAACACCTCATCCAAAACCGCATCCGGGCGGGCATCTGCCTTGTCCAGCTTGTTGATGATGACAATCGGGCGCAGCCCCTGTGCCAGCGCCTTGCCCAGCACAAATTTGGTCTGCGGCATCGGCCCCTCTGCCGCATCGGTCAGCAATATCACCCCGTCTGCCATATGCAGGACGCGCTCTACCTCGCCGCCAAAATCCGCATGGCCGGGGGTGTCGATGATATTGATGCGCGTGCCCTGCCAGACAATCGAAGTCGGCTTGGCCAGAATGGTAATGCCGCGCTCTTTTTCCAGATCGCCTGAATCCATCAGCCTCTCGGCCACCGCCTGATTGTCGCGGAACATACCGGACTGGCGCATGATGGAATCAATCAGCGTGGTTTTGCCATGGTCAACATGGGCGATGATCGCAATATTGCGGAGCGGCTGGGACATGAGAACTCACCAAAAAAATACCCCGCCATCCGGGGCCAACAGGCTGCGCCCGCCTCTTAGCCTGTTTTATCCCGAAAAGCCAGAATATTCGCCTCACCCCTGGCGGGTGGCGGCCTGCCGGTCAGCGCTGGCGGTGATGCTGAGGAAATGCGCGCGCACGGCCGCGGCATCCACACCCACCGCGATACGGGCCGGGCGGCGGCTGGCCGCTGGCTGCGGCCGGGTGCGGCCAACCTCTTCGCCGCTGGTCACAACCTCTATCGGCACCTCTTTCCAGTCAAACAGGTCCGGGCGCACAATCGACAGAACAGCAGCCGGATCATGCATCAGACAGACTTCCTCGGCCAGCCTGCCATTATAAAAATCAATATAGAAATCAGCAATTTCAGCCAGAAAGGAGCCGATTTCCGGAGCCGCCCCGGCAAGCCCGGCAAAATCAGCGCGGGTGCATTTTATCTGGCTGGTTACATCCAGCCCCACCATCTCCACCTGCCAGTCGGCGGCAAAAACCGCCTCGGCCGCGTGCGGGTCATTCCAGATATTGGCCTCAGCCACCGCCGAGACATTGCCCCCGCACCAAGCCGCCCCGCCCATGATCACCAGCCTTTTGACAAAGCCGGTAATGCCCGGATCATAATCCAGCAAGCGGGCAATATTGGTCAGCGGCCCGACCGGGCAGAGGGTGATCCCGCCCGCTGCCGCCCGGCAGGTCTCAGAAATAAACTGCCAGGCCGGGCGCGAATCTGCCTGTCCGGCCGGGCTGGCCGCTGGCAGCGTGCCGAACCCCTCTGGCCCATGCACATGATGTGAGGGCGGGTTCAGCGGCTGAACCAGCGGGGCCGCCGCCCCCTCGGCCACCGGAATATCCGCTCCCGCCATCTCAGCCAGACAGAGCGCATTGCGGGTGGCCTGGTCAACATAGACATTGCCGAAAATGCTGGTCAGCCCGACCAGCTCCAGCTGCGGCTCGGCCAGCGCATAATGGATGGCCATCGCATCATCAATGCCGGGGTCAGTATCAATAATCAGCTTTTGCGGCGCGGCAATCATGGCTTGAACGCCTCTGTCTCTGCCAAAGTGGGGATAGCCTCAGCCGTGCCGTGGCGGGTCACCATTAGCGCTGAGGCCTTGATTGCCAGCTCCATCGCCACGCGCACCGCCAGCCCGCGATCCAGCCCGGCCAGCATATAGCCAAAAAGGTATCACCGGCCCCGGTGCTGTCCACCGGCACAATTTTCGGGGCGGGCAGGCTGAATTGTTCGTCCCGGCCAATATAATCGGCCCCGGCCGCCCCCTTGGTAACCACCAGATGCGTCAGCCCCAACTCCTCCGGGCGGCAATTCTGATGCGCGCACAGGGCGGCCGCCTCACCTTCATTGACAATCAGCAAATCGGTAATTTCCAGCAACCCGGCCGTTACATCCGGCATAAAGGGGGCGGCGCTGTAGCAGATTTTCAAGCCCTTTTCAGCTGCCTGGCGCAGCCAGCTATCGACCAGATTGGTCTCATTCTGGGCGAGCGCCCAATCGCCCGGACCCGCGGCGGCCAGCGCGTCCTCCAGCTGGGCTCTGGTGATTTCAAGATTGCTACCGGGCATCAGGACAATCTGGTTCTCACCCGATTTTTCATCCACCATCACAATCGCATGGCCCTGGGGCCCCGGCAGGCGGGCAATGCGGTCTGTGGCAATGCCAGCTTCTTCAAAAACCGGCAGCAGGGCTTGTCCGCTCGCGCCGATGGCGCCGATATGATGCACGCTCCCGCCGGCGCGGGCCAGCGCAATGGACTGGTTCGCCCCCTTGCCCCCCAGCATCGAGACAAACCCGTCCGCCGCCAGCGTCTCGCCCGCAGCGGGCAGGTGATCCAGCTGATAGATATGATCCAGATTAATCGATCCAAGATTATAGACAGTCATCGCCGCCGCCCGTCAGACAATTTTCCAGAAAATATCCAGCATCGGATCAAAGACCGTGACCGGCCCCTCCTCGGTCTCAATATGCGTCGCAAAGCGCAGCGGCTCAGCCTGTTTTTCCAGGGTGATTTTGCTGCTGTTCACCGGCAAGCGATAAAAGGCCGGGCCATGCAGGCTGGCAAAGCCCTCCAGCCGGTCCAGCTGGCCTGCCATATCAAAAATCTGTGCCAAAAGCTCAACCGTATTGGGCGCATTGAAAATGCCGGCACAGCCGCAAGCTTGCAGCTTGGCCGGATCGGTATGCGGGGCACTGTCCGTGCCAAGGAAGAAGCGGCTGTCACCGGACAGGGCCGCTGCCAGCAGGGCCTCACGATGCCGCTCGCGCTTGGCCACCGGCAGACAATAATAATGCGGCTTTATCCCGCCCGCCAGAATGGCATTGCGATTGATGGCCAGATGATGCGGGGTGATGGTAGCGGCCAGATTGCTGCTAGCGGCCTGCACAAACTCAGCCGCCTCGGCAGTGGTGATATGTTCCATCACGATCCGCAACTCCGGCAGGCGGGCGCGCAGCGGCATCATCACCTGTTCAATAAAGACGGCCTCCCGGTCGAAAATATCGACGCTGTGGTCGGTCACCTCGCCATGCACCAGCAGCGGCAGGCCCACCCCGGCCATCGCTTCGAGAACCGGCATCACCCGGTCAATATCGCGCACGCCTGAGGCCGAATTGGTCGTTGCCCCGGCCGGATAGAGCTTGACCGCCTGGATCAGCCCGTCACCAGCGGCCGCCAGCACATCCTGGCTGTCGGTTGCCTCAGTCAGATAGAGCGTCATCAAAGGCTGGAAGCCAGACCCCGGCTGGCAGGCGGCCTCAATACGCTGGCGATAGGCGGCGGCATCTCGGGCAGAGACCACAGGCGGGACCAGATTTGGCATGATAATCGCCCGCCCGGCCCAGCGCTCACTATGCGGCAGAACCGCCTGCATCATGGCCCCGTCGCGCAGATGCAAATGCCAGTCATCCGGCCTGCTGATTATTAGCCTGTCGGTCATGCCCCTTCACCCTGCCTCATGAAAATCGGCTATTTGCCAGCCCGCTTTATTGCCTCAGTGATCATTTCCCGCGCCTTGTCCGGCCCGGCCCAGCCCTGCACCTTGACCCATTTAGTTTTTTCCAAATCCTTGTAATGTTCAAAGAAATGGCCGATTTCTTCCAGAATAATCGGCTGCAAATCCTCTGTGCTGTGAACATCCTTGTAATAGGGATGCAGCTTGTCCACCGGCACGCAAAGCAACTTTTCATCCACGCCGCTTTCATCTTCCATCATCAAAACACCAATCGGGCGGGCCGCGATCACGCAGCCATGCACAATCGGAAACGGCGTCAGCACGCAGGCATCGATCGGATCGCCATCATCCGAGAGGGTATGTGGCACAAAACCGTAATTCACCGGATAATGCATCGGCGTGTGCAAGAACCGGTCAACCAGCAAGGCCCCTGACTCCTTGTCCACCTCATATTTTACCGGAGCCGAGCCAGCCGGAATTTCAATAATCACATTGAATTCATCAGGCGGGTTCTTGCCAATGGAGAGTGCGTCGATATTCATGTCAGTTTTCCCTCAGATTTTGCCGCTTGCGCATAACAGCCCGGCCGGCAAGCCGGGCCAGGCAGGCTGCGCTTGTAATGGCCCGAAATTTAGCGAAGAAAAGCCGGTTTGGCCAATACTAAATTGGCTCTGCTGCCCTTGTGCGGGGGCAATTTGGCACGCAAGCCAGAACAAGCCAGCCGCGCGGGCCGGCCTGTCGCTGCCGGATTTGCTGGCGGCGATGGCGATCCTGTCCGTGGTGCTGCTGGGCATGATGCAGCTTTACGGCCATATTCGGGGCCAGATGATCCGCACCGAGGCCGAGCTGATTGCCCAGCAACGCGCTGAACTGGTTGCCGGATACGGGCTGGCGGCCGCGCGTAATGCCAGCCTGCCAGCTGCTGTCGCAGTTCAGCCCATGACCACCGGCCTGCCTGGCTTTCTGGATAACAGCACCCTGTCCATGCTGGCCCTGTTTGGCTATCAGACCCGCCATTTTGACAATGGCAGTGCGCGCTGCCAGCTGACCAGTGCCGCCCGGCTGACCAGCCCGCATCTTGATTTTGCTGCAGATTGCCTGATGATAACCGACGGGCCGGATAACCGCACGCTGGCCCAGCAGGTGAACCGGCTGCTGGAGGCGGGCGCGCCGGGGAAACCCCGTTAAATCTGGTGGAAATCAAGCGGATCGATCTGGCCAAATACCGAAATTTCTGCAACACAGGAAGTTAAGCAATAATTGGCAAAGCGGGTTTCAGATGGGTGCCTCTCAGCAATGTGTGATTTTGGGCCGCGGGCCGACCGGGCTGGCAGCCGCTCTGGTGCTGGCCAGAGCCGGTTATCAGCCGCTGGTGATCGGCCCGCCGCCCGCAGCCGCTCCCAGCGGGGCCCTGCAGCTGGCCAGTAACGGCTTTGCCGCCTTGCAGCAAATGGCCCCGCAGCTGGCTGATAAGCTGCTGGCCCGTTCAACAGGCTTGACCGAAATAGAGATCAAGAGGCTGGCAGACGGCACCCGCCTTGGCCGGATTGAGCATGGCCCGCGCCTCTATGCCGGGGTCAGCCGGGCAGTGCTGGCAGAATTGCTGGATGAGGCGTGCCGCGAGACGGTCGATAAGGGAGGCCGGATTGATTTTATCGACACGCGCATCACCCATATCACCGAACAGGCAGGCCGCGCCCGGCTCTTGACCGAAGAGGGTGATATTCTGGTTGCGGATCAGCTGCTGGCGACAGACGGGCCGCACGGGGCGGGCCGGCAATTCGTTGCCCCGCAGCAGGCCCCGCGCGCCACAGCCCAGCTGGCCTTGCGAGCCAGCCTGCCAAAAACAGCCGTGCCAAGTGGTTTTGCCAGCCCGGCAACGCGGCTCTGGCTGGGAGAGGCCTGCCATCTGGTCAGCTATCCCTATGGCCCGGATGGCCGGATTAATCTGGTTTTGGCCTTGACTCCGCAGGCTGGTGAGAGCCCCGATCAGGCGGCCCGCGCCCTGCTTAGCGGCAGTTCGGTGCTGGGCTGGCTTGCTGAGGCTGTGGAGGCTTGGCAGCCGACCCCGCTCTGGCAGGCTTGCGTTCTGGATTGCTGGCGGCGCGGCCCGGTTGTGCTGGCTGGCGAAGCCGCCCATCTGATGCCGCCACATTTGGCCCAGGGTTTTGGCCAGAGCCTGATGGATATTGCCGCCCTCGCAGAGGCGCTGGCAGAGGAGGATTTGCCCCGTGCCCTCAGCCGGATGGCAGCAGAGCGGGCCCCGGCCGCAGCCTGCATTGCCCGCCGGGCCGAGACAGCTGGCGAGGTAATGCGCCTTGGCCAGCCTGCGGCCAGCTGGCGTGACAAGCTGCTGGGGATGACCGGCGGGGCGGTGCTGGATTCCTTTCTTGGCGATGTCTGGCAGTTGCCGGACCTGCCGGATGCCCGCAGCTGAGCCGACTTGTATCCTGCCCCTTGAAAAACCGGCAGCGCACCCCAAATTGCAGGAGACAGGAACGGTATCAGCAAAGAGCGGAGCGATCATGAGTTTTGCAATCACCCGGCTGGCCGCCCTTTTCCTTTTGATGATTTCCAGCGGAGGCCCAGCCATGGCACAAGCCAATACAGCCCATCAATTCAGCTTTACTTCAATAGACGGCAATGCCTTGGCGCTCAGCGATTTTGCCGGCAAGCTGCTGCTGGTGGTCAATACCGCCTCGCGCTGCGGCTTTACCCCGCAATATGACCAGCTGCAAGCGCTCTGGCAAAATTACCGCGATCAGGGGCTGGTGGTGCTGGGCGTGCCGAGCAATGATTTTGGCCGCCAGGAGCTGGATAGCAGCGCCGCTATCAAGGAATTTTGCAGCGTCAATTTTGCCATTGATTTCCCGATGACCGAGAGCAGCCGGGTCAAGGGCGACGCCGCGCATCCCTTTTATCTCTGGGCGACAGAGCAGGCCGGGCGGGCCGGCAGGCCGCGCTGGAATTTCCATAAATATCTGATCGGGCCGGATGGCCAGCTGATTGACTGGTTCTCATCCATGACCAGGCCAGATTCCGACAAAATCATTCGCGCCATTGAAGCACATTTGCCGCCGCTGGCCGAGACTGAAGAACTTAACGAAGCAAGTTAAGCCGGAACCGGTAGCGCGGCCGGGCGTGTTGCGGCAAATGCCGGTTCAGCCAGCGCCCGGCCAGACCAAACAGGCCAATAATAAGCAGCGTCAGCAGGATAAAATAGAAGGCCACTATCGGATAGGGAATAAACGGGTTGAAGGTCTTGTCCGCAAAATAGCTGGCATAATAGAGCGCGTCTCCGGATTGCCGCCAGGCCGGAAAGCCAGAAAAAAACACCAAAGTCGTCGCGTGAAACAGGAAAATCACCTCATTGGTATAGGCTGGCCAGGCCAGCCGCATCATAGAGGGGAAGAGAATATGCCGGAAACGTTGCCAGCCGGTCATCCCATAGGCTCTGGCCGCCTCCATATCGCCGCTGGGCACCGCTTTCAGCGCCCCGTGGAAAATCTCTGCCGTATAGGCTGAGGTATTGCAGAACAGCACCAGCAGCGCCCCGGCCCAGGCCTTGGTCAGCCAGCGTGTCTCCGCACTCAGCACAAACAGCCCCAAATCCAGCTCTATGCCGATTTTTGGCAAGAGCACAAAGGCTTCATAGGCAAAGAAAAACTGGATAAAGAGCGGCGAGCCGCGAAACAGAAAGATAAAGCCGCCAGACAGACGCCGCGCCAGCCCCTGCTGGCTGGCCCGCCCCAAGGCCAGCAGAATGGAAAAGCCAAAGCCCAGCCCCACCGCCAGCACCCCGAAATAGATATTCCAGATCAGCCCGGAGCCGATCAGCACAAATTGCTCACATAAGGAAATATCCGCTTTTGGCAAGAGCCGCTCGCCCAGGCCGATGGCGCGCAACCCATAATCAGACAAGGTGGCCAGACATCCCATCACAGCACCCCGCCCAGCGCGCCTTGCTGAGGCGTCCCTGCCAGAGCCTGACCACGGCCAAGGCGGGCCATCAAATGGCCAAAGACGCGCTCAGAGACAAAGGTCAGCAGCAGATAAAAGACCAGCAAGCCGCTGAAATACCACACCCGCCAATCAGGATGCGGATAGGCATAGGCCGAAGTCTTGGAGCCGCCCAGCTCGCGCGCCCAATAGACAATATCTTGAACCCCCAGCAAAAACAGCAGCGGCGTGGCCTTGACCAGTATCATCCACAAATTGGACAGGCCAGGCAGCGCATAAATCCACATTTGCGGCAACAGGATATGGCGGAAAATCTGTCCGTCTGTCATGCCATAGGCCGCGCCGGTCTCCAGCTGGGCGCGCGGCACAGCCCGCATCGCTCCGGCCAGCACATTGCCGGCAAAGGCCCCGAACACGATGGCAAAGGCTGTCAGGGCCAGCACAAACCCCCAAAGCGTATGCATAAAAGGCGCAGCTGAGGAGAGCGGCATCTTGGCCGCCGCGCAGACTACAAAATCATTGCCCTGCCAGACCGAGGCGGCGCGCTGCTCACAAAAAAGCAGGTTGCGGATATATTCCACAGCCTGATCCAGCGCGACAGGCACAAACAGGAAAAACACAATATCCGGCACGCCGCGCACCATCGCGATATAGGCGCGGCCAAACAGGGCCAGCAGCCGGTTCTGCGAGCGGCTGGCCAGCGCCCCGGCAAATCCCAGCACCAAAGCCGCCGGAGCCGCGAGGGCCAGCAGCAGCAAGACGGTGCCGAATGAGCTGTAAAAGGATAAATGCTTGGCAGTTGTGAGATAACAGGCCAGCCAATGCAGGCCCGATAAAACAGACGGATCGGCGCAGCTGGCGAACATCACCCCTGGCCCCCGAATCCTGCCAAAATAACAGCAGGGGCCAGAAGCTGGCCCCTGCCTTTAATTGCAATCGGGTGCCTAGAAGGTTGAGGCATCCGCGCCGAACCATTTTTTAATCATGCTGTTCAGCGTGCCATCGGCTTTCATGGAGCTGATAGCGGCATCAAATTTGGCTTTCAGATCGCCGTCTGATTCGCGCACACCCAGCCCGATACCATCACCCAGCATCACATCGCCGCCGACAAAAACCAGCTCACCACCTGATTCAGCGACGATGGGATCCAGAAAGGCCTTGTCAGCCAGCACCGCATCCGCCTCACCGTTACGCACCGCTGCGACAGTCTCGTCCGGGGTGGCAAACTCAACCAGTGTGGCCCCGGATGAGGCAACATGACCAGCCTGGATTGTGTTGGTCTGGGCCGCGACCACACCTGAGGCAACCGAACCGGCCGCCCCTTTCAGCGCCATATAGGCCGACGGATCAGGCGGAAAATAATTTTGGGTGAAATCGATCACCTCATCCCGCTCAGCGGTGATGGACATACCGGCGATAATCGTATCATAATTGCCGGCGACCAGATTTGGAATGATGGAATCCCAGTCATTGACCACCCAGACGCAATCCAGCCCGGCGCGCTTGCACAGCTCATCGCCCACCTGGCGCTCAAAACCGTCCACCTCATTCTTGTCATTGATGAAGTTATAAGGAGGGTAAGCCCCTTCGGTTCCCATCCGCACAGTCTGCGCCAGAGCAGGCACAGCAACAATGCTGGCCAGAATAGCGGCAATCATCAGTTTTTTCATGTCTCTCTCCCTTTGCGATAAAGCCACAAGCGCTGATCCGCTAGGCAGCGGACGCACTCAAAAACTGTCTTAGTCTGGCCGATTTTGGCTTGCCAAACAAGTCTGAAGCCGACCCTTCTTCCTCAATCACGCCTTGATCCAGAAAGATGACCCGGCTGGACAGATCGCGGGCCAGCTTCATGTCATGGGTGACCAGCAGCATGGTGCGCCCTTCCTCTGCCAGCGCCCGGATTACCTTGACCACCTCTTGCTCCAGCTCTGGATCAAGGGCGGAGGTTGGCTCGTCAAACAGCAGGGCCGCCGGTTCCATCGCCAGCGCACGGGCAATGGCAGCGCGCTGTTGCTGGCCGCCGGAGAGCTGGGCAGGCCAGGCATCGGCCTTGTCGGCAATCCCGACCTTGTCCAGCAGGCTGAGGGCCTTTTGGCGCATCTGTTCGGGATCCCGGCCCAGCACGGTTACCGGCGCGCGGATGACATTATCCATAATGGTCATATGGGACCAGAGATTAAATTGCTGGAAAACCATTGATAGCTGGGTGCGCACCGCGCGCAGCTGGGCGGCATCTGACGGGCGCCGGCCTGAGCCGCTGCCGGTCCAGCGGATCGCGTCCCCCTGAAAGATGATCTCTCCCTGTTCGGAATTTTCCAGCAGATTGATACAGCGCAGCAAGGTTGACTTGCCAGAGCCGGAAGAGCCTATCAGGCTGACAATATCGCCCGCCGCCGCACAGAGGCTGACGCCGCGCAATACCGCCAGATCGCCATAGGTTTTATGCAGATTCCGCACCTCTATCAGCGGCGGTGCTCCGGTTTTTTTCTTGCCTGTCTGGCGCACGCCCGGCCCTCCTGCCAGCTTCTCAAGAACAGCCCCTTATGCTATAGAGAAGCCCGGTTATCCGGCAAGCCAAAATTTGACCGTCGAGGCAAAAACAGGAGCAGCCCCTTGCGGCCAGCAGCAGAAAATACCCCGGTTTCAGTGCCAGAAGCAGGCGGATTTATCGTTGCAGCCTTGTATAAATTCGTGCCGCTGGCTGATTTGCCGGATTGGCAGGCCAAATTATCCAGCCTGTGCCAAAAGGCCGGGCTTTCCGGCACGCTTCTGCTGGCCTCAGAAGGGCTGAACGGCACTGTGGCAGGCCGCCGGGACGGTCTGGTCCAGCTGGTTGCCTGGTTGCGGGACCAGCCGGAATTCAGCGATATAGAGATAAAATATGCGCTGCATGAAGATTGCCCGTTCCACCGAATGAAGGTGCGGCTGAAAAAAGAGATTGTAACCATGGGCAGGCCGGATATTGAACCTGCCCGCCAGGCCGGCACCTATATAGAGCCACAGGATTGGAACCAGCTGATTTGTGAGCCGGGCGTGCTGGTTGTCGATACCCGCAATGATTATGAGATAGCCATCGGCCAGTTTGCCGGGGCGGTGAACCCGCACACATCCAGCTTTCGGGACTTTCCCGCCTTTGCCGAACAGCTGGCCAGCCTGCCCGAAGCCGAGCGGCCAAAAAAGATCGCCATGTATTGCACCGGCGGGATTCGCTGTGAGAAATCAACCGCGCTGATGCGCCAACACGGCTTTGATGAGGTTTTTCACCTGAAAGGCGGCATCTTGAAATATTTTGAGGAAGTCGCCGAAAAAGACAGTCTCTGGCAGGGGGAATGCTTCGTTTTTGATGAACGGGTTGCGGTCAATCACCGGCTGGAAAAGGGGCGCTATGATATGTGCCATGCCTGCCGGATGCCGCTCAGTGAACAGGACCGGCAGTCACAGGCCTATCAGCCCGGGATCAGCTGCCCCCATTGTATCGAAAAGACCAGCCCCAGCCAGCGCGCCCGCTTTGCCGAACGCCAAAAACAGATGCAGCTGGCCCGCCAGCGCGGCGAGCGGCATATCGGCACGGCTCCGGCACGCAGGAAATCCCAGCCGAAATCAAATTAGCGAAAATCTGGCCAGCCAGACAGGCCGGTTAGCCGCGCAGCGCGTCAATATTGGCCTGATAGCGGTCAGCCCCTCCGCCAAAGACGGCTGATCCGGCAACCAGCACATTGGCCCCGGCCGCGATCACCTGGCCCGCAGTCGCAGGGGTAATCCCGCCATCCACCTGAATATCGATGGGGCGCCCGCCAATCAACTCCTTCACAGCCGCTATTTTCGGCAGCATGGCCTCAATAAAGCTCTGGCCGCCAAAGCCCGGATTGACGGTCATCACCAAAACCATATCCAGCCTGTCCAGAATATGGGCCAGCCCGTCAACCGGCGTATGCGGATTAAAGGCCACCCCGGCCCGGCAGCCCAGCTCGCGAATGGCCGACAAGGTTCTGTCCAGATGCGGGCAGGCCTCATAATGCACGGTGATCCCCTCAGCCCCGGCCGCCGCGTAATCAGCCAGCAGCCTGTCCGGGTTGAGACCATCAGATGGGCATCAAAAAACGCTGGCTGGCGGCGCGCACGGATTTCACAATCGGCGGCCCAAAGGTTAGGTTCGGCACAAAATGGCCATCCATCACATCCAGATGAACCCATTCCGCCCCGGCCCGGTCAATCGCGCTGATTTCCTCAGCCAGACGGCCAAAATCAGAGGCGAGCACAGACGGGGCTATAAGTATTGGCTTGTCCATGGCTTTTTGTTACCCCCCCTGTTTGGTCTTGGCAATGGCGAATTGTGGCTAGCCAGCCCCGCCCAGAATATCGCGGGCCTTGAAATAGGGCAGATTATCCTGCTGTGAGCAGCCCATCACCGCCAGCCTTTCAATGATTTGCAGGGCGCGCTGATATTTGCGCTCCAGCACATCTTCAGGCGTATCCTCAAACTGGGCCCCGCAGAGCAAAATCCCGTGATTGGACTGCAAGGCCCGCACGCGCCGCCCATACATCAAGCCATCAACCAGAATATCATGTTCAAATTCCTCAGCCTTGACGATCTGGATTTTGTTTTCCACCAGAAAACCGCGAATGGCCGCCTCACCCTGCAGCGTATGATGCCAGAATTCTGAATCCGAATTGGATGGCGCGCCCGACACCAGCTCAAACGCCTTGCAAAAGGCCAGGAAGATCAGCTCCGGCTTTTCCGCGCCAGTCCAGGCGGTGCGCCCCAGCGTGCGCCAGATATCGCGGTTCATTTCCTCATAGACTTGCGGGATACGCTCAAAGAACAGGCGGTGCAGCCCAATATCATTCACCTGGCTGTCCATCTTCTGTTCTTTGTGAATATCAATCGCTGAGAACGACCCGCAGACCGGACAGCCAGTATCAGAAAACTTGTCTTTCAGATAGACATGGCTGCAGCGCAGGCCGCCTTCCAATTTATTGTCACACAGATAAAAGCTGGATTGTTCATCGAGCGGCTGCTGGGCAATCCATTCAAAGCGGTTCTTGAATTTCAGATAGGAGCCGCGATGCGACCAGAGTGACCATTGCAATTTTTCCACCGGCCCGAAAGTGGACCAGTTGGAGCTGACATCGATCACCACACAGGTATCTTTTTCCGCTGCCGAGCGCAGGCCGCGCCCGACAGACTGGCCCCACAGCACTTTCGACAGGGTGGGGCGCATATGCACGATGATATTGCAATGCGGATTATCCCAGCCCTCGGCCAGCACGCCCACTGAAACCACGGCCTCAACCTTGCCGGAGGCATGATCGGCCAGCATCTGCATACGCTCTTTTATCGGGGTGGAGGCGGTGATCAGCGAAACTGACAGGCCCATCTCCTCTATCGCCTCAACCGTGGTTTCTGCGACCGTCACATCCGGGCAAAACCAAGCTGAAATCGGCTTCGGGCTGACATTTTGCCGTTCCTCTGAATAGATCGCACAGGCATGGCTGATCATAGAGGATTTGATAATCGCCGGGGCCAGCTTGGCGACCGGAAAATCGCCGCTGGATATATCAATCGAGGCCAGTTCCAGATCATGGATAAAATGCGGGCGATAGCGCGGCCTGACCAAAATCCCCTCATCAAACAGCTTGTCCATATCCGCCCCGTCAATGATCGCATCAAAGGCAAGGCTCAGCTGATCACGCTGGTCAGCGGTGCGCCGCTCAGGCGAGGCGGTCAGCCCCAACAGATGGGCATCATCACGCCCGCGCTCCATGAAACAATCCAGAATCCGCTTATAGCCGGTTCCGTTCGGTGAAACCCGGTGCGCCTCATCAATGATGACCAGCTTGGCTTGCTCCACCGCCTCATCCAGAATATCACGGGCACGCGTGCTGGTAGAGAGCAGCACATCATAGCCGTCAAAGGCGCGTTCAGTATGGTTCAGACCCAGCTTGCGGACGCGGTGCTCACGCGCAAGGGCCTGTTCCAGCTGCTCCAGCAGAACCAGCCGGTGACACAGCACAATCACCTTTTCCCCGGGATAGAATTGCCGGATTATTTCTGAGGCCAGAACCGTTTTGCCTGCCCCGGTCGGGGCCTTGATGATAAAACGGCGATGCGCCTTGAGCAGATCCTCAAAGCCGTCGATAATCCCTTGCTGCCATCTGCGAAGTTGCATAGCTGACCAAAAAAATCCCGATCCTGACAAAGCCTGTCTTGCAATTCCCGCCACCCGGCCGGTCACAAGATGGCCAGTATAGACAAGTTTTTTTGAATAATCTGCAACTAATATAAAAAAAAGTGACCCATCGGCAGAGAGCCTAAAAGATCAGGCTGGCCGGCCCAGCCCCGCCTAATAGATCACCACTGAGCGGATTGACTCACCCGAATGCATCAGATCAAACCCCTTATTGATCTCCTCCAGCGACAGGCTGTGGGTGATCATCGGGTCAATATCGATCTGCCCTTGCATATACCAATCGACAATTTTCGGCACATCGGTGCGCCCGCGCGCGCCGCCAAAAGCCGTGCCGCGCCAGCTGCGCCCGGTCACCAGCTGGAACGGGCGGGTGGAAATTTCCTGGCCTGCCCCGGCGACACCGATAATAATCGATTCCCCCCAGCCCTTATGCGCGCATTCCAGGGCCACCCGCATCACATCCGTATTGCCGATACATTCAAAACTGTAATCGGCCCCGCCGCCGGTCAGCTCAACCAGATGGGCGGTCAGATCGCCCTTGATCTCAGCCGGATTGACAAAATGGGTCATGCCAAAGCGGCGGCCCCATTCCTGTTTGTCCGGGTTCAAATCCACCCCGACAATCATCGCCGCCCCGATCATCCGCAGCCCCTGAATCACATTCAGGCCAATACCGCCCAGCCCGAACACAACCGCCACACAGCCCGGCTCAGCCTTGGCGGTATTGATCACCGCCCCGATACCGGTGGTGACCCCGCAACCGATATAGCAAACCTTATCAAAAGGCGCATCGGGACGGATTTTCGCCAGCGCAATTTCCGGCAGAACCGTGAAATTGGCAAAGGTGGAGGTGCCCATATAATGGTGGATTTTCTGGCCCTTATAGGAAAAGCGGGAAGAGCCGTCCGGCATCACGCCCTGGCCCTGGGTGGTGCGGATAGCCTGACACAGATTGGTCTTGGGATGCAGGCAATAGTCACATTCCCGGCATTCCGGCGTATAGAGCGGAATCACATGATCCCCCTCGGCCAGACTGGCAACTCCGGGGCCCACCGCCCGCACAATGCCAGCCCCTTCATGGCCGAGTATCGCCGGGAACAGCCCTTCCGGGTCCGCCCCGGAGCGGGTGAACTCATCTGTATGGCAAATGCCGGTGGCCATAATCTCCACCAGCACTTCGCCAGCCTTTGGTCCTTCCAGATCCAGCTCAACAATTTCCAGCGGCTGGCCAGCCTCAAACGCGACTGCGGCTCGGGTTTTCATCGCTTTGCCCCCTTTTTTCTGCTCTGTCTGACAGAGTGTCAGCAGGTACGCCAAAGGTCAAATCAAAAAGCGGGGCGTTTTTCGGCCCGTATTCGACCAGCATCAGGGTAATTCTTTTGACCGGCTGCCGGGCCAGCAGGCTTGCCTTGGCAGGCAGAAGGGCTTATCGCTAGTGAGGGGGCGCGTCTTCGCCCATTTGTGTGACTCAACCGGTTAAGAATCGGCCATTTGCATTATGTCTTCCAGCCCTGTTTTGTCTGCCAGCCCGGCCCCGCTTCATATTCTGTTGCCTGTCAAGGAACGCTTTACCGCGTCCAATGCCGGGGCGGTGGCCCAGGTGGTGCGCGATATGGCCCGCGCCAGCCGGTATCGCGATCAGCTGGTGCTCGGCCGCGACCCGGAAGGGCCGGTGCTGGCCGAGCTGCCTTTCCAGATGCTAAAGCCAAGGCGCGGCTTGCTGCGGGGGCGCAATCTGGGGCTGGCGGCGGCCTATCTTGACTGGCTGGACGAACAGGCCGGGCTGCCCGGCCTTTTGGAAGTGCATGGCCGCTGCCATGTCGCGGCCTATATTGCCAAGCGGCGCCCTGATCTGAAGATTGCGCTGTTTCTGCATAATGATCCAAGACAGATGCGCGGCGGGGCCCGGCTGGCTGAGCGGCGCTGGCTGCTGGATAATCTGGCCGGTATTTTCTGCGTCTCGGATTATATCCGCAGCTGCTTTCTGGACGGGCTGGAGACCAGGCCGGACACCGCAAAGGTAGCGGTCACGCCGCTGGGGGTGGACCGGCCGGTGAAAAAAAGGCCGGCAAAGCACAAGACCATTATTCTGGTTGCCCGCATGGTTCCGGAAAAGGGCGTGCTGGAGACAGCTGCCGCCTGTGCCGAAATTCTGCCTGATTTTCCAGACTGGCGGCTGCAGCTGGTGGGCGCGCGCGGCTTTGCCAATACCCGCCTGTCCAGCTATGAGAAGCAGGTTGCAGCCTATGTGGAAAAGCTGGGCCCGCAAGCGCAAATGACCGGCTTTATTCCAGCTGATGAGGTGCAGGCCCGCCAGCTGCAGGCGGCCATTTCTGTTGTGCCCTCCTTATGGCCGGAGCCTGCCTCACGGGCGGTACTCGAAGCGCTGGCCTGTGGCTGCGCGCTGCTCACCACCCGGCGCGGCGGTATCCCTGAACGGGCCAGCGGGCGGGCCCTGATTCTGGAGGACCCGAACCAGCAGAGCATCGCGGCCGCCTTGCGCGGCTGGCTGGCAAACCCGGCAGAGCTGCAAAATGGCAGGACCGGCCTGGCAGGATTATCCGTTCAGCTTTGCCGCCATGGCCGAAATTGCTGATAAGGCCCGCGCCGATATTTGCCGCTAGAGCAGACCTTCTTCTTCCAGCACCTTGCGGGCGGAGCGCATACATTCCAGCCCCTGCGGCACACCGCAATAAATCCCGACAACATGGATAATGGCGCGGATTTCCTCTGCCGAGACCCCATTTTTCAGCGCCCCGCGGCAGTGAATTTCCCATTCATTCATTTTACCCAGCGCGCCTATCATCGCCAAATTCATCATCGAGCGGGTTTTTGCCGGGATCGCCTCATCCCCCCAGCCAAAGCCCCAGCACCAGGCGGTCATCGCCTCTTGAAAGGGTTTGCTGAAACTGTCCGCATTTTCCAGCACATTATCCACATAATCAGCCCCCAGCGTGGCCTTGCGCTGGGCCAGCCCCTTGTCGAAATAGGACTCCATCGCTTTTTCCTTTCCTTGCCTGAAATCATGTTCCCTTAAACCGTATCCAGACCGCCAGAATAGGGCTTGGCCAACCGGATCGCAATGCAAGGCGGGATGATTTTCCAGCTGGTTTTCAAGGCCGGAAAGGGCCGCTCTGACAGAGGAACGCCAGAATGGCGCATTATGGATATTTTTTCGGTTTCGGATGGCTTGACAGAAAGGGTTATAGCCAAAAATCTGATCGTAATAATCTTGCTTGAGCGGGAGGGGCCGATGCGCTTTGAGATTACCAGAAAAGAGGGGCAGCTTTGCCTGTTTGCCGAACAAGCTGGTAGCAAAAAACATTTGCCGGCCCTGTGGCTGCGCGAACGCGCCCCAACCAGGGATCAGATTGACCAGCGCACCCATCAACGCCTGATCAACCCGCATGAATTTGACGACAGCCTGTGCCTGACAGAAGCACGCGAGGAGGCAGACGGGCTGCATCTCACCTTTAATGACGGCTATCAGGCCTGTTATGATTTTGGCTGGCTGGCCGCGCATATTGACCCGCCCTTGCGCCTGCCGCAAAAAAAACTCTGGCAGGCGGATCTGGCCCCGTTGCCGCGCTTTGCCTGGGCTGAGATTCAGCAGCCGGACGGCCACATGGCCGCCTTGCAGGCCTATCTTGAATATGGCTTTATTATTCTGGCCGGAACCCCGACGGAAAAATCCAGCCTGCGCAAGCTGGCCAGCCATTTCGGCCATATCCGGGCAACCAATTTCGGCCAGACCTTTGAAGTGCGCACCCATACAAGGCCGAATGATCTGGCCTATCACCCAATTGCCCTTGGCCCGCATACGGACAATCCCTACCGCGAGCCAACGCCGGGCATCCAGCTTTTGCATTGTCTGGTGAATGATACCAGCGGCGGGCTGTCCACGCTGGTGGATTCGCTGGCCTGTGCCGGCCAGCTGCGCGCAGAAGACCCGCAGGGCTATCAGCTGCTGGCTGATTTGCCGGTGCGCTTTGCCTTTGATGATGCCAAGGTCAGCATTGCCACCGAGCGGCCTATTTTCGCGCTGGACCCGACCGGCCAGCTGCTGGGGGTGCATTACAGCCCGCGCCTTGACTGGTTGCCGCTGGTGGATGAGGCATCGCTGAAACGCTATCACCGGGCGCGCAAGCGACTGGCCAGCCTGTTCAGTGATGCCGCCTATGAGCTGCGCTTTCGCCTGCAGCCGGGGGAATGTATGATGTTTGACAATAACCGGGTTCTGCATGGCCGCACCGCCTATGACCCGGCTGAGGGATACCGGCATTTGCAAGGCTGCTATATAGACCGGGACGGGCCGGAAAATCTCTATTGCCGGATGCGGCGCGATGGCATTGTGCCGCGCTCCGATATGCTGGAAACCCCCGCAAAGGAGGCCAGATAATGGCAGATTCACAGCTGGCCAGCTTCCGGCGCATGGATGCCGGCACACGCGCAGATTATGAATTGCTGCACAAAAAGGAACAGGCCTATATTGAGGCACTGCCGGATCGCCTGATCGCGGCCTTGCAAAGGCTGGATGACAGCTTGGCTGGCTATCAGGTCTCCAGGCTGGAACATTCGCTGCAATCTGCCAGCCGGGCAGAGGCAGAAGGGGCTGATATTGAGCTGATTGTGGCAGCCTTGATCCATGATCTGGGCGATGAGCTGGCCCCGGAAAACCATTCCCAGCTGGCGGCGGCCATCATCCGGCCCTATGTGCGCGAGGAAGTCTGGTGGATTCTGGACAAGCATGGGGCTTTCCAGATGAAATATTACGCCCATCATCTGGGGCTGAATCCGGATGAGCGCGAGCGCTGGCGCGGGCATAAATGGTTTGCATCCTGTGAGCGTTTCTGCCGCGATTGGGATCAGATGTCCTTTGACCCGGATTATCCCACCAGGCCGCTGGCCCATTTTGAGCCAATGCTGCGGGAAATCTTTTCCCGCCCGCCCTTTGATCCGGCCATTATTGGCGAGACGGCCTAATCCGTGCGGGCCTTCTCAAACTGGGCTTTCGCCGCTGCCAGCTCGGCGGCGGTATCAATATCCTGATGAATGGAGGGATCCGGCCAGCCCAGCGCATTCAGGGCGGCCGGATAATGTGCCAGCAGGGCACGCCCACCTGTATCCCCCTCCAGACTGGCCAGCTCTTCAAAAAAGCTGCGCCCCCAGATAACCGGATTGCCGCGCCGCCCCTCAAAACTGGGCAGGGTGATGCGTGACTGGCTGTCTGCCAGGCTTTGATGGGCGGCGATCAGCGCTGCCACCAGCTCAGCTGTGACAAAAGGCATATCGCCCAGCGCGACCAGCACCGCATCCGCCTGTCCATCAGTTGGGCTACCAGCCGGGTCGCCATTTGGGCTACCAGCCTCCAGAGCCGCCAGCCCGGCCCGTATCGAACTGGCCTGGCCAGAGGCAAAGTCGGGATTGGGCACCAGCTGCACCGGCAAATCTTCCAGCACCGCGGCTATCGCTTCGGGTTGCGGGCCGGTCACCACAATAATATCACTCAGCCCGGCCCCGGCCAAAGCCTCAGCCGCATGGCGCACCAGCGCGATACCATCCAGCTCAGCCAGCATCTTGTTTTGCTCTCCCATCCGGCTGGACAGACCGGCGGCCAGCAGCATTGCCCGTATCTGTCCGCCCGCAGGTTTGCGGGTCCGGGCCAGCCGCCGCGGCAGCGGGCGCGAGGCTATCTCCATCAACAGCCCGCCATGCGCCATTGCCGCAATTTCTTCTGTATCGGCAGGCAGCCCGGCCAACAGCAAATGCAGCACCCAGTCAAACCCGTTCAAGCGGGGCGAGCGCGCACAGCCCGGCATCCCGATAACCGGCACACTGCCCACCCGTCCCAGCAACAGCAGATTGCCGGGATCAACCGGCAGGCCCAGCCTGTCCAGCTGGCCGCCCGCCGCCTCTATCGCGGCTGGCACGACATCGCGCCTGTCCATCACCGCTGAGCCGCCGCAAATCAGCACCAGCTCTGCCTTGTTGGCGAGGGCGGCCTGAATGGCAGCTGCGACCTCCTCTACCGCATGGCCGGTTACATGGCTGTCTGTCAGATGGCTGCCCAGCGCCTCCAGCCGCGCGCGGGTGACCTTTTCCGTGGCGGTCAAAACAGCCATCTGGGTGGCGCTGACCCGGGTTTGGATAAGCGCCGCCTTGCAGCTGGCAAGAGGCTGAAATTCGAGCAATTTACCCTGTTTCAAGAGGTTCTCTGCCGCCTCTATCACCGTTTGCGGCAGCGCAAAGGGAATGATTTTCAGCGTCGCCAGCATCTGGCCCGGCCCAAGCAGCTGGTTATGCTGGACGCTGGCCAGCGTCAGCCCCTCATCAAGGGCATTGAAAGCCGCCAGCAGCTGCCGGTCTAGGCGGGCCAGCCCCAGGGTCGGCACGGTGAAATTCACCCGCCCGGTCGCCGCTTCACCGGTTTTGATGGCTGCGCTGGCTATCAATTTGGCCAGCCGTGCCGCGGCCACATCCTCGCCGACATCATGCGGGCCAAGGCGGGCAACGGTTACCTGGCTGAAGCCGGCTTGCCGCAGCTGCGCAATATCCTGGCTGTCCAGCACCCGCCCCTTGCGCAAGCGCCCCTCTGGCAAGGGCAGGGAATGGGCCAGAATGGCCCCTTCTGCTGCGTCCAGACTGACCGGCCCGAATTCCATCAGCCAGCCCTGCTGCGATAGGCTTGAATCAACTCAGCCAGCACCGAGACCGCGATCTCAGCTGGCGAACGCGCCCCAATATTCAGCCCGGCCGGGCCATGCAGCCGGTCCAGCTGGTCCGGGGCAATCCCGGCTGCGCCCAGCCGCTCGCGCCGGGCCGCATGGGTCTTGCGGCTGCCAAGACAGGCAATATAGAAAGGCCGGGCTGTTCAGGGCCGCGAGCAGGGCCGGATCATCAATCTTTGGATCATGGCTCAGCGTTACAACAGCCGTTTCGGCATCCGGCGGACGGTCTGCCAGAATATCCTGCGGCCAGCCAGTCTCTACCGCAATCTGAACAAACCTGTCCGGGTTGGTGAACAGTGAACGCGGGTCAATCACTTCTGTCTGAAAGCCGGAACGCGCCGCCATCGGGGCCAGATGCTGGCTGATATGCACACCGCCGACAATCACCAGCCGCGGCAAGGGCAGCTGCACAAAATCAAACCGGCCAGCTGCTTCATCCAGCGCGCTGGCCTCGCTGTCTTGCGGGGCCGCCACCACAGCGCCGCTCTCCGCCGCAAAGCTGAGCCGCACAGGCTGGCGGGCGGCCAGCTGGCGGGCTGTCTTTTCCAAAAGATCCCCGGCAAGCCCGTTGCCGCCGACCGGCGTCACCAGCACCGCAATGCGCCCGCCACAGGACAGACCCACCTCCCAGGCCTTGGCATCCGCCACGCCGAAATCCAGCCGCTGGCCAGCCCCGCTTTCCATCGCTTCCAGCGCGGCCTCTATCACCGCCCCTTCCACACAGCCGCCGGACACCGACCCCTCTACCCGCATATCTGATCGCACCAGCATGATAGAGCCTGCCGGGCGCGGCGAGGAGCCCCAGCTCTGCATGACAAAGGCAAGCGCCAGCTGATGTCCCTCAGCCAGCCAGCTGGCGGCTGTCTGGAGCAGAAACGGATTGGCGGCAGCATTTTGATAGTCGGTCTGGCTCATCTGTTTATCCTGCGTGAAAATAAAGGGCCTGCCAAGGCTTGCCTACTATGCCTGTTTTGCGGCTGTCTTGAAAAGTCTGTTTTGCCCGGATAGAATTTTGTCCGGATAAGGTTTGAGGGCAAAAAATCGACAAGGAGACAAATAGATGGCAGGTTACTGGATGGTGCGGGCCGATATTCTGGATGGCGAAAAACAAGCCGCCTATGCCAGGCTGGCGACAGCGGCGGTGGCCAAATTTGGCGGGCGCTATCTGCCCGTGGCGGCCAGGCGGAAAGCCGGGAAGGCAGCTCCAGAGAGCGGCTGGTAATCATTGAATTCCCCTCCTATGCCGAAGCCAGGGCCGCCTATGACAGCCCAGACTATCAGCAGGCGCTGGCCGTGCTGGAGGGCGGGGTCACCCGTGATTTTGCCATTGTTGAGGGGCTGGACGAGACAGCGCCCAGCCAGCCCTAACCCATTTCTACATAAAGGCTTGCAGGCCCGTTTGTGCCCGGCCCAGAATCAGCGCATGGATATCATGCGTGCCCTCATAGGTATTGACCGCTTCCAGATTCATCACGTGGCGGATCACCGGATATTCATCTGAAATGCCGTTGCCGCCCAGCATATCGCGGGCCTGACGGGCAATATCCAGAGCCTTGCCACAATTATTGCGCTTCATCAGGGAAATCAGCTCAGCTGGCGCACGATGCTCATCCAGCAGCCGACCGAGGCGCAAACAGCCCTGCAGGCCCAGCGAAATCTCCGTCTGCATATCAGCCAGCTTTTTCTGAATCAGCTGGTTCTGGGCCAGCGGGCGGCCAAATTGCTTGCGGTCCAGCGTATAGTCACGGGCCGCGTGCCAACAGGCTTCTGCCGCCCCCATCGCCCCCCAGCTGATGCCAAAGCGGGCCCGGTTCAGACAGCCAAACGGCCCAGCCAGACCGGAGACTTCCGGCAACAGATTTTCCTCCGGCACAAAGACCTCATCCATCTGGATCATGCCGGTGACCGAGGCGCGCAGGCTGAATTTGCCTTCAATTTTGGGCATCACCAGCCCCTTCATACCCTTTTCCAGGATAAAGCCGCGGATTTTATTGTCATGGGCTTCTGACTTGCCCCAGACAATCGCCACATCGGCTATCGGCGAATTGCTGATCCAATTCTTTGCCCCGGAGACCAGATAGCCCCCGTCAACCGGCTTCGCCCGCGTGATCATGCCGCCCGGATCAGAACCGTGATCCGGCTCGGTCAGACCGAAACAGCCGACCCATTCGCCGCTGGCCAGCTTGGGCAGATATTTCATCCGCTGTTCCTCACTGCCATAGGCAAAAATCGGATGCATCACCAGCGAGGATTGCACCGACATCGCAGACCGGTAGCCGCTATCCACGCGTTCCACCTCTCTGGCGACCAGACCATAGGACACATAATTCACCCCGGCCCCACCATAGGCTTCGGGAATGGTAGGGCCAAGCAAGCCCAGCGCGCCCAGCTCATCCATAATCTCCCGATGGAAAATTTCATGCCGGTTCGCCTCTATCACGCGGCTCATCAGCTTGTCCTGGCAATAATCGCGGGCGGTATCCCGCACCATGCGCTCTTCCTCGGTCAACTGCTCATCCAGCAGGAACGGATCCGCCCAATCGAGCTGGGCAGGCTTGGCACGGGCCAATTCCGGGCTGTTGGTGTGACCGGTCTCAGGCAAATCAGCTTTTGGTGCAGCCATCAGAAAATCTCCTTTTATGCTTAAAATACATTTAGTCTGTTTTGTGTTGCTAATCCAGCCCCTGCAAAAGGAAAAATAGTTCCACCCCTTCCGGCAGGCGGCAAAACCGGCTAGCTGCCGTTTGAATTTACCGACAAACCGCCACAAACAAACAGGGTCTGGCCGGTGACAAAGCTATTTTCAGGGGCACAAAAAAACATCATCGCACGCGCAACATCCTCAGCTGTTCCCAGCCGCCCGGCCGGAATCCGCTCTTTTAAGGCATTCGCAGCCTGGCTGTCCGGGTCAACCAGATCAGAAAAATTGGCCGTCAGAACCGGCCCCGGGGCAACCTGATTGACGGTGATACCATGCTTGCCCCATTCAAGGGCCCAGCTGCGCACCAGCCCGGTGATCCCGGCCTTGGTGGCGGCATAGCTGGTGCGGCCCGGCACACCCAAAATCGCCCGGCTGGCATTAAAGACAATGCGGCCAAAACCAGCCGCCTGCATGGCCGGCAAGGCCGCCTTGGTCAAAATGGTCGGGCTGGTCAGATGCAGCTGTGCCAGCCTTGTCATGTCTTCGGGCTGCCAGTCTTCAATCAGCCGGTGCCTTATCTCACCGGCATTATGCACCAGATGGGTTATCCCGCCCTTGGCCAGATGACCTTCGGCAAAGGCGGTGACCGCCCCGGCATCTGTCATGTCCAGCAGCTCATGTGACAGGTTGGGGTGGCTGTCCGGATGGGCTTCAATCCCCACCGAAAGCACCTCATAGCCTGCCTCCAGCATCATCCGGCTGACAGCCAGCCCGATACCGGAATTGCCGCCTGATACAAAAGCGCGATATTGGGTCATCTGCGCCTCCCTTGCCTGTCTGTTCAGCCCGTCGAAGGCACCAGGGCCAGCACCCGCAGAGGGCTGCCCGTGCCATGCTTGATCTTCAGCGGGGCAGCCAGCAAAATCGCGCCGGTGGGTGGCAACCTGTCCAGCCCGTTCAGGCATTGCAGGCCATAGCGCCCGGCCCCATGCAAAATATAATGCGCCGGATAGGGCGGGTCAGCATGGGCCGCCTGTCCGGAATCGGTGCCGATACATTCAGTGCCAAAACCGATAATATCGCGATCTTCTACCAAAAACCGCACCGCTTCGGTTGCCGGGCCGGGGGAATGGGCCCCATCCTCGCGCAGATTGACATAGTCTGCCCCGCGCCGCCGCGACCAGCCGGTGCGCATCAAAACCCAGCTTTGCGGCGGGATTTTGCCATATTCTGCTTCAAAGGCCTCAATCTTGGCCCGATCCATCTCATAATCTTCATCACCCTGTGTTTCGGCCTCGCAATCAATGACACAGACCCGCCCGACCAGCTTTTGCACCGGCAGGGAATCGACCGTATTATGCGGCAGATCGCGCCCGCTGACCCAATGGATGGGGGCATCAAAATGCGTGCCGGTATGCTCACCGCAGGAAAAATTATACCAATGCCAGGCAGGCCCGCGCGCATCATAGCGCGAGACTTCCTCCATCCGGAACCGGGCACATTGGCCAAATTCAGGCGGCAGAATAATCACCGGAAAATCCGGGTCCAGCGTATGCGTCAAATCCACCACCTCTACCGCGCCGCTGGCCAGATCAAGGGCCAGATTATCCAGCAGGCCAGCTGTCTGATCGGGCTTGCTCATTCGCGCCCCCCTCCGGTCAGTTCAATTTCCAGCAATTTGGCATCCTCCCGAAAACGGCTGGCGACATCGCGGGCAACATCCCCGATATAAATATCTTCCAGCCCCTGTTGCAGCCCCTTGATTAAATCGCGGGCCAGCCGCTGCGGGTCCAGCTTGGGTGGCAGCACGCTCTCATACCAGTCCTGCTCCAGCGGGCCGATATAGGCATTGACCACCCGCACCCCGCTGCCCAGCATTTCGGCACGCAAACACTGGCTGAGCGAATAGACAGCCGCATGACAGGCAGAATGGGTGCCATAGCTGGGCCAATTCGCATGGGCATAGACAGACAGAACCGTCACAAAGGCGGTGGCCGAATTCACCCCGTCTGCCCCGCGCCCGCGCATCGCCGGGCCAAACTGGCTGGCCAGCCGCATATAGCCGGTCACCAGCCTGTCCTGCATTTCCTGGGCAAGGGTCAGGCTGGAGCCATCCAGCAAGCCGCCGGGCCGCGGCTGATCCGCGGTATGGATCAGAATATCCACCTTGCCGCCAATTTCTGCAGCCAGCTCCTTGACCGAGCCGCTATCCGTCAAATCCAGCGGCACGATGGTGACATGATCCAGCGCTTCCAGCGCCTCCAGCACCGCATCACGCCGCCAGCTTTCGGCTACACCGGCAAAAATTTCCTTTGCCTCAGCCGCGGCCAAAGCCCTCGCCAGAGCCAGACCCGCCGGGCTGCGCGCATCAGAAATCAGCACCCGCCGGTATTTTGGATCTGAGGTCAATTCGCGTAATTGGCTGTCTTCATTCACTGAACTGCCCTCCCGGTTTTTATAGGCCATGAATACCGCCCTTTGTGCCTTGTCAAGATGCAGGCCCATCTCGACCTGTTCCCCTACCTGAACCTCTTGATGCAGATGCGCCATGATGCTGGGCCCGCAGGCCAGCTGCACCGTGCCGATACGCCAGGGCATACGCCCGCGAAAATACAGCTCCGGGCTGGTTTCCAGCACTGACTCAGCGATCAGCTCACCGCGCCTGTCCACCTCCCGCCAATCCAGCTCGGCCAGACAGCCGGGACAGGCATCACGCGGCGGCCAAACGGCCTTGTCACACGCCGCACAAAAAGGCAGGCAAAATTCACCGCGTGCCGCAAAGCCAGCCAGACGCAGGCCAAGGCGCGACCGCCGCAAGGGCGGGACCAACGGCGCGGCTGTCTTTAGCTGCGGGTTTTTCTTGACCGGCTGCGGCAGCTTGTCCTTGCCTGTTCCCGCCATCAGACCGCCCCTTCCAGCACCGCTGCACCACTGCAAACGCCGCGATCATAATTCACCATTCCAAAGCCGGAGACAAGGCCCAGCCGGGCCCCTACCACCTGGCGCTTGCCGGCCTGCCCGGTCAGCTGGCGCACCGCCTCAACCAGCCCGATAAAGCCGCCTGCCGCACCGGCCTGCCCGGCTGAAAGCTGGCCGCCAGAGGTGTTATGCGGGAAATCCCCCTGCCAGGTCAGATCACGCTGCAGCAGGAACTCAGCCGCCTTGCCCTTGGCAAAAAAGCCCAAATCTTCCATCTGCATGACGCTGATCACCGGGTAATCATCATAGGTCTGGATGAGGTCCATATCCGGCGGATTGCTGCCGGCATCATGCCAAAATCGTTCCTGCTCCTTTTGCCAGCCGCCGCGAAACTGCACCGGATCGCTGGCGAAGGCGTTATGATGTTCCATCACCGCCTTGATCCGCACAAAGGGCAGCTTGCGCTGGCTGGCCATCTCCTCGGACATGACCAGAAAACTCTCAGCCCCGGCGCAGGGCATCACACAATCAAACAGGCCCAGCGGCGAGGCGATCATGCGGGCTGAGAGATAGGCCTCCAGGCTGAGCGGCCGGGTCATCATCGCCCCTTCGAGCAGCAGGGCGTTGCTGCGCTGGTCAACCGCGATTTTGCCAAACAACTCTCTTGGCGTGTCAAAACGGCGCATATAGTAATCTGTCAGCAGGGCAAAATAGCCATTCGCCCCGCCCGACCCATAGGGCCAGGCCGCATCATTGGAAAAATTGGAAAAGCGCGAGAGAGTCTGGCGGAAACTGTCCAGCTGGTTGGTGTCACCGGCCAGACAGGCAATAATACTGGCATCCCCGCACTGAACCGCCCGCGCCGCGCGTTGCAAACCCACAATGCCAGACGCCCCGCCCATCGGAATATGTTCCAGCCAGCGCAAATCCAGCCCGCTATGCTGGGCAAAACCGACAGCTGAGTCCGGATGCAGCGTAAAGCTGGAGACGGTCAGCCCGTCAATCTCATCTGGCCGGATAGCAACAGAGGCCAACATCTCGCGCAGGCAGCCCAGCAACCACCAATGCGCCGACTGGTTGGAAAATCGCTGATAGGGCAGGCTCATCGGGGCAGTCAGCACCACCCCGTCATAATTTGCCCGTGCCTGTGCCATCTGCGCTGCCCTATGCCGGTTTTTGCTGTTTCTTGCCGGCCCGGTAATCCTGCAAGGCGCCCTGCTCTGCCATCTCCAGCAGCATTTTTTGCAAGCCGCCGCGCTGCACCTTTTGGGTGCCGGTCAAGCGGCAGGCTGTCCACCCGGGCAAACCAGCCTGGGGCCTTGTAATAGGCCAGCTGATCCGAGGCCAGCGCAAACAGCGCATCAAACAGGGCCTGCATATCCTGATCCGGGTTGCGCGGAACCACCAGACAAGCCACCTCATCGCCGCGCAGATCATCGGCCACCGGCCCGACTGCCAGCTGGGCAACATCCGGATGCCGGGCCAGCACCGCCTCCACCTCTATGGATGCGATATTTTCACCCGACCGGCGGATGATATTTTTCTTGCGATCGCGGAAATAGAAAAACCCGTCCGCATCCTGCTCGACAATATCGCCAGTATGAAACCAGCCCCCCTGCCAGGCTTCTTCCGTTGCCTCAGGGTTTTTGTAATAGGCGGTGAAAAACCCAAAATGCGGGTCAGCCCCGGCGCGCCGCACCAACAGCTCGCCCGGCTCATCCCTGCCAGCTGGCTGGCCATCTCTCGCTGGATCAGAACCTCTACGGTCTCTTCAGCGCGGCCAAAGCAATTCAGCCCAATCCGCCGATCCGGGTCAGTGGCGGCGATACAGGCCCCGGCGCCCGTCTCGGTCATCGCCCAGGCTTCCAGCAGGGGAAAGCCGAAGCGCGCTTCAAAACGGGCATGGAGCGTGCGATCCACCCCGGCCCCGAAACCAAAGCGCACCGTGTGATCCCGGTCATCGCTGCTCTCAGGTAGCTGCATCAAGATAGAGGGCATCACCCCCAGATAATGCAGGATAGTGGCCCCGGAATCGCGGACATCTGCCTGCCAGCTCGACGGGTGGAACCGGTCCAGCGGCACCAGACAGCCCGCACAGCTGACCATCGCCATCACCGAACAGGCCAGCGCATTCATATGGAATAGCGGCAGCGGCGTTATCATCACCTCACTGGCTTGCGACAATCCCCAGGGCGGCGGCATCTCAACATACCAATCGCCGGCATAGAGGAAATATTCCTGGCTCAGCTGGCATCCCTTGGGCAGGCCGGTTGTTCCCGAAGTATAAAGCAGGGCAGCCTCGGTCTTGCTGGCCGCTGGCGGGGCGGGCGGCAGCGGGGCTTGGCTGGCACAGGAAGGCGGAACCCCATCAGCCGCGATAACAGGCACCCCGGCCTTGCCACAGACCTCTGCCAGCACCGGCGGGGCCGCCGCAGCCGCTATCATCAGGCGCAATTCAGAATGATCGATCAGCCAGGTCAATTCAGCAGACCGCAAATCCGGATTGATCGGCACAATCGATAGGCCAAGGCTGTTCGCGGCCAGAAAATTGACGAAAAAATCCGGCCGGTTATAGAGATACAGGCCAATACGCTCACCGGGGCGCAGCCCGGCCGCCGCCAGAACAGCTGCCCGGCCTTCAGCAGCCTGGCGCATTTCCTGATAGCTGGTATCTCCGGCCTCTATTCCATAGACCTTTGCAACGCTCGGCATATAGCGCAAAAAAGGCTGGTCCGGGTAGGTGCTTGCTGTCTGGCAAAAACGCTGCCAGACCGTTTCATCTTTATAAAAGGCGGCCATGTGCCCGGGTTTTGTCACAATAGGGATCCTGTCACAATATCAGCTGAATATTCGGAAAGGCCGCATCGGGATTCATCAGCCGGACAGTCTTGCGCCGAATCATCAGCGGCTGGCCGGCCCCTTTTGGGGCGGCCACCAGCTCATGCTCCGCCCAGCCAGCCATCAGCATCTGATCATCAATACGGGTCTCTATATAGTTAAAGGCGGTGCGGGTGGTAATCACATCCTTGCCGCGGCTGAGGATTTGCGGGTGCTGCAACAGATGGTGACAGCGCGAGCGCGGCTTTTGGGAAAAGGTCCGGTCGCCCTGCAAGCGATCAATCCGCACTCTCAAAAGCAGCTTGTCATCATGCATCAAGGAGGTCACCAGCCGGTCATCCGTCTGGCCATATTCCAGCGGCATCCAGTAGAGAAAATCCTCAGTCAGCAGGTCCAGCCAGCTTTCATGGCCTTCATTATCCAGCAATTCCGCCTCAAAATAGAGAAAATTGCGGATGGTTTTTTTCTTCATCCCGGCCAGCCCGCTCATGCCTCTGCCCCGGCTTTGTCTTCGGCATTATGGATGGATTCCAGCATGAATTTGCGCCAGGCATCAAACTGGTTCCGCATTTGCAGCTCAGAGGTGCCGATAACCACCTTTTCTGCGTCAAAATCCATTTCCCCGGCCTGCATCTCGCGCTGCATATTCACCCAGTCATTGCCGCCCGCTGACAGCCCTTCCTGGGCGCGCTCATACATCTCCAGATCATCATGCCCGACAATAGAGGTGGGCGCATTGATCAGCCGGTTATAGGCAGCTGTGCGCTCCAGCAGCATATCGGGCGCACCATCAAGCCGGAAAATCCAGCTTTCCACCAGCGTGCGATCAGCAGCCAGCGGCTTGAACAGGCGCAAGGACTGAATCGGCCCCTTGACCATGATATTAGGGAAAAACACGGTATTATGCCGACTTTCCGAGAGAATGGCCTCCGCCCGCTCCTGGCCATAGGCGGCGATCATCTGGTCAAAATAGCCGGGTATCTCTGAATAGTTGGAATGAATCGACTGGGTAACCCCGGTATGGCCATGCCCGTTCGGCCAAATCCTGATCCCCATCTTGTCATAAAAGGAATAATCCGACAGGAACGGGGCATAGATTTCCACCGCCATCGGCTTTTTACCGTCGCCGCCAATGCGCGACCAGAGATCCACCACCGTCCCGGCTGAGCTTTCATGCGCCACCATCGGATGACAGGTATCGGTCTGATTCTCCACCAGCATCTTCCAGTTGCATCTGTGCATATAACGCAAGGGCGGCCCGGCCACTGACAGCCGCCCCTCTGGCGAGCGGTCGATCATATTATCCAGCGTTGAGAGCGAGCCGCCAAAAAACGCGTCAAAATCCATCCCCTGAGAGGCCAGCCGGGCAAAAATAAAGCCGCGATAATTGACCAGATTTTCCACTGGCGAGAGCCCGCACCCGGCTGCTGATTTTTGCAGCTGCTCCTCATCATAGCCTTGCGGATGCGGAATCGAGCGCAAGGATCCGTCCGTGCGGAAAGTCCAGGCATGATAGGGGCAGCGAAAGAACGGGCCCGCCTGGCCGGCCGCATCCAGAACCAGCTTGGTTCCCTTATGCGGGCAGCGATTGTGAAAGACCTTGACCTCTTCACGGTCGCGCACCATCAAAACCGGCTGATCCGCCAAATCAGTGGCAATATAATCGCCGCGATTGGGCACCTGGCTGTCATGCCCGACATAGAGCCAGCACTGGCGAAACAGATGCTGCATCTCAGCCTGGAAAATCGCCTGCGAGGCATACAGATCACGATGCGCCTCGCCGGGACGGAAAAGCCCTTCTACCTGTGCTGCGGTGATATTCACTTGATTGCCGGTCATTTTTTCTGCCATGGTCACACTGTGATGCAATTTATTTGAAACTTCAAGTAATTTTCAGGCCGCTTTGCGCGGGCTATCGGCTCCAGGGAGTTCTCCTTATGAAAATCTGGTATCAGTCATTTGTCAATGAACAGGCGGCTCCGGGCTATTGGAAAAGGCTGTCCGCCTTTTTGAAAAGCGAGGCCCGGCCAGATACGCAAATCGATTTTTTTGGCATGACCCCGTATGATTCCTATGCCCATGCGCTGGTCGAATATCGCTGCGGCCGCGAGGCGATTGCCGCTGCCATCACCGCAGGCCGCCAGGGCTATGACGGCTATCTGATGGGGCATTTTCAGGATTCGGGGCTTTATGAGGCGCGCGCGGCGGCCAGCATACCGGTTGTCGGGCTGGGTGAGGCCTCCATGCTCTATGCCTGCCAATATGGCCAGAAGATTGGCATTATCACGATCAATCCGCGCTTTATTCCCGGCCATGCCCATCAGATTCGCAAATATGGGCTGTCGGATCGGGTGGCCGGCATCCATGCGCTGACTTTTGAGCCGGGAGAAATTCTGGCAGCCTTTGATGACGAGCAAAAGCTGGCCGAGGTCACCGCCCAGTTTGAGGAACAGGCCCAGCCGCTGGTCCGGGACGGGGTGGATGTGCTGATCCCGGCTGGCGGTATTCCGATGCTGCTTTTTGCTCAAGTAAAGGGCTTTCGCATTACCGGAGCCCCAGTGCTGAACGGGTTGCCGGTGGCCTTGCGGATGACCGAAATGGCGATGGAAATGCACCAGAAATTCGGGCTGGAGGTCAGCCGGACGCGCGATTTCATCCAGCCGCCAGAAGAGGTGCTGGATGAATTTCTGGCACATCCCAAATTATAGCTTTCCGGTTATAGCTTTCGGGCCGCTCAGCCCTTTGGTGCAACCTCAGCCAAATCATTCCAGACCATCTGGCTGGTCAGCAACCCGCCTTGCAGGGTGAACCGGTCAACAAAGCGAATATCGCTGAACGCGCTGCCATCCGGCCAGACCCCGTGCAGCATCCCGTGGCAGGTGACCACCGTCCTCGCCTTCGAGCAGGCTTCGGCAAACCCGTCCAGGTTTTGCCCCACCTTTGATAGCGGCTTTGACCAGGCGATCAGCTCCCTCCAGGCTGGTCATCCGAACTGCGCCCGGAAATTCCATCCAAATCCCTCTGCCAGAAAGCTTTTTTGCCTTGTCCAGATCGCGCGCCTCCATCGCGGCCAGATAATCCAGCACAATCTGGCTGGCTGGCGGGGCCGGGGGAATCGGGTTTTTCTGTTCCCGCCCGCGCATATAGCTTGACTGATCCAGCTCTTGAATGGTTACCGTCGTCCCCTCTGGCACAGCCCCGGACAGCTGCACCACCAGATCGGTGATTTTTTCTGAGATGCGGCGGCGGAATTCAGCGGAATAGCCCTTAATCAGGGTCAGTTGCACAACAGGCATGGCATGGCTTCCTTGACAGATAAAAAAGGGTAAATATTTGACACATTATTTCAGACTTGAAATGATGCAGCAAACCGGGACAAGTGGCAAGAGAGCAGATCAGTCAGGAAAAATGCAGACAATTGTTGAAAAAATTCTCAGCCGGGCCTCCGGGCAAGCTGAGCTGGTCGCAGGTGATTACCTGTCCTGTGCGGTGGATCTGGCCATGGTGCATGACAGTTCCGGCCCGCGCAGGCTGGGCCCCAAGCTGGCCGAGCTGGAACGCCAGCTGTTTGACCCGGACAGGCTGGCCATCATTACCGATCATTTTGTGCCAGCCGAGGATGCCGCCAGCCGCGAGATTCAAAAAATCACCGCTGATTTCGCCGCAGCAGAAGGAATCCGGCAGTTTTATCCTGAACAGGGGATTTGCCATGTCGTGCTGCCGCAAAAGGGGCTGGTGCGCCCGGGGATGCTGATTGTGGGCGGGGACAGCCATTCGACGACGGCCGGGGCTTTTGGCTGTTATGCGTTCGGTATCGGCGCAACTGATATGACCGGCGTTGCCGCGACTGGCAAAATCTGGATGAAAGTTCCGCAAACCAGGCTGGTCACCCTGACCGGGCAGCTGGCGGATCAGGTTTTTGCCAAGGATATTATTCTGGCCCTGTGCGGCGCGCATGGCATGGATATGGCAGATTATCAGGCGCTGGAATATGCCGGGCCGGGGGTGGCCCAGCTATCCATGCAGGAACGCATGACGCTGACCAATATGGCAGCTGAGCTGGGCGCGCAGGCCGGCCTCATCGCCCCGGATGCGGTCACTGCTGACTGGCTGGCCCAGCACGCCCCGAACCGGCAGCTGGTTGACCAGCAGCCTGACAGCTGGTGGTCCAGTGCAGCTGGCAGCCATACCGGCCCGTCCTTCGATCTTGATCTGGACAGGCTGGCACCCCAGGCCGCCGCCCCGCACAGCCCGGCCAATGCCGGGCCGATTAGCGAGCATGACAGCCCGGCATTCACCATTGCCTATATCGGAGCCTGCACCGGGGCCAAGCTGGCAGATTTGCGGGCGGCAGCAAAAATCCTGCAGGGCCGCAAGCTGGCCAGCTCGCTGCGCCTGCTGGTCGCCCCGGCCTCGCTGCAGGATCAACAGGCAGCTGAAGAAGAAGGGCTGATGCAGATATTTGAGGAAGCTGGCGCGCGTTTTCTGGCGACTGCCTGCGGGATGTGTGCCGGCTATGGGGCCGAGCGCCTGGGCCCGGAGGATGTGTGCATTTCCTCTACCGCACGCAATTTCAAGGGGCGCATGGGCGATCCGGCTTCCCAGGTGTGGCTGGCCTCTCCGGCCAGTGTGGCGGCAGCGGCGGTGGCCGGACGGCTGGCAGACCCGCGCGAGATGACCTAGATTCTGGTCGGCAGAGGCTGGCCGGGCTGGACAAGGCCGGGCTGGACAAGGTTGGGGTATTTGATTTAGGGTTCAACAGTCTTTTTTTAATTATCAAATAATTGGGGGCTGATATGGCTTTGGATGTGGGATCAAACCTGCCTGAGATTACCATTCACACAAAGACCGGGGATGAGGTTGAGGCGATCAATTTCCGCGATTGGTGCGGGGACAGGAAGATTGTTCTGTTCTATGTGCCGGGGGCCTTTACCCAGACCTGCACCAACACGCACCTGCCCGGCTTTGTGCGGCATTTTGATCAATTTGCCGGTAAAGGGGTGGATGCGGTGGCCTGCCTGTCGGTCAATGATGTATGTGATGCACGCCTGGGGGGAACAGGTCGGGGCCTTGGGCAAAATCGTGATGCTGGCAGACAGCCATGCCGAACTGGCCCGCGCCCTTGGCGTGAACAAGGATTTTGGCGCGGTTCTGGGCGAACGGGCGGTGCGCTGCGGCTTTATCGTCGATAAGGGCAAGATTGTGCATTCCTTTATTGAGGAGCCAGGCCAGCTGACCGGCTCCGGGGCAGAAGCCATGCTGGAAGCGCTGGGCTGAGCCGGGCAGGGAAAAAATGACCGAAAGCCTGACCGGAAAGACCGCCCTTGTCAGCGGGGCCGCACAGGGAATTGGGCGGGCCATCGCCGAAAAATTCCATGCGGCCGGGGCACAGCTGGTTCTGGTTGACCGGTCAGCGGACAGGCTGCAGGAACTTGGCCGGGAACTGGGCGCGCGGGCTGTCTGCGTTGCTGTCGATATTTCTGATGCAGACCAGCTGGAGGCTGGGCTGGCCCCGCTGCTGGATCAGCACGGGCCAGTCGATATTCTGGTCAATAACGCCGCTGCTGTTACCCGACGCGCGCCGATTACAGAGCTGTCTTTGGAAGAATGGCAACAGGCCCTGTCGGTCAATCTGACCGGAGCGTTTTTGCTGTCCAGAATGGTGATTCCGCAAATGCAGGCGAAAGGCGGCGGGGTGATTGTCAATGTCGCCTCGCAGCTGGGCCATGTCGCGGTTGCGGGGGCGGCCCCCTATTGCACGACCAAGGGCGGGTTGCTGCAATTCACCCGCACGCTGGCCCTTGATCATGCCGAGGATAATATCCGCGTTGTCGCGCTGTCTCCCGGGGCGGTTCAAACGCCGCGGCTGACTGATATTTTTGGCTCCGCCGAACAGGCCGAAGAGGCGCTGGGGGCGGCACATCCGCTGGGCCGTCTGGGCCGGGCTGACGAGCTGGCCAATGCCGCGCTGTTTCTGGCCTCGGATGCGGCCTCTTTTGTCACCGGCACGGATCTGGTGGTAGATGGCGGCTATATCGCGCGCTAGGCTGGCTGCCCCATTCTGTTTGCCCCAGTCTATTTGCCCCTGTCTTTTTGCCCCGGTTTATTTGCCTCTGGTCAATCCTGTAAAAACAGGGCTGTTTCATGCCCTTCAAAGACAGCTTCCAGGGCGGTTCGGGCTGAGACGCTGTCACCGACATTCAACAAGGTCTGGCCTTTTTCCGGCGGGGCGTTCGGCTTGCCGGAAACCGGCGCGATAACGCTGTCTGCCAGCAGTGCCCGGCCCCCATCCTGAACCGATAAATCTGCAATATCCGCGCGGCCATTGGCATAATCGACCAGCCGGTGGCCCGCTATCAGCTGGACATTTTTTTCGCGCAGCCGGTGTTTCAGCGCAAAAGAGCTGTAGATGCTGATTTTCCAGCCAGCGATACCGGTCGGCACGACGAGGCTGACCTGCTTGCCCAGATCGGCCAGATATTCTGCCACTGACACAACGGCCCAGGTGCCAAGATGGTCAACCATCAGCACTTTTTCCCCCAGCTTTTCCGGGTCAGCCAGAGCCTGCTCAAGGGTGAGCGCAACCCCGCCGCCAGACAGCTGCTGGGCCTGGGCCTGAGCTCCGGCAGCCCAGATAATATGGCTGTCCTGATGGGCTTGCAGCATCTCCTCATCGACGGTGCATTCCAGCTCAAGGCGCACCCGGTTCTGGTCAAGGCGGCGCTTCTGGCGATCCAGCAGCTGCAGGAATTCGCGCCGCAGTGGCATCTTCTCCAGCCAGTTCAGCGTGCCGCCCAAAACCGGCTGGCGGTCGGTGAGCGTCACGGAAAAGCCCCGTTCGGCTGCGATACCGGCTGCTTCCATGCCTGCCGGGCCGCCGCCAACCACCAGCACCGGCTTTTTGCCCTTGGCCGGATGCAGGGCCGGGGCAGGCCAGTCTGCCTCCTTGCCAGCGCGCGGATTGGTAAGACAGGAAATTGCCAGCGATTGGGCCAGCATATCCGCGCAGCCCTGATTGCAGCCGATACAGGGGGTGGTGTCGGCAACCCGCCCGGCATGGGCCTTGTTGACCAGCTCCGGGTCCGCAACATGGGCGCGGGCCATGCCGATCATATCCGCCTTTCCGGTTGCCAGCATTTCTTCTGCCAGCTCTACCCGGTTATAGCGGCAAACCGACATGATGACCGGCTTTTTTGCCACCCCGTCAAGGGCGGTGCTAATCGCCTCGGTCAAATATCTGAATTGCTGGTTGGAAAAGGCCATATCGGCCATCTGGGTGGAAATCGTATAGCTGCCGTGATAGGCGGAATGCGAGATATTGACAAAATCAAGCTGGATAGTTGCGGCCAGCTTCACAATCACCTGGCACATATCCTCCAGCGTCAGCCCACCCTGCAGAAATTCATCCGCGCTGATCCGCACGCCCATAGTGCGGTCTGGCCCGGCTGTCTGGCGCACGGCGGCAGCGGTCTCCAGCACAAACCGCATCCGGTTTTCCAGAGTGCCGCCATACTCATCCTCGCGCTCATTTGCGATAGGGGACAAGAATTGCTGGAGCAAATGGCCATGTGCCAGCTGCAGCTCTATCCCGTCCAGCCCAGCTTCCAGCAGATTGGCCGCCACATCGGCGTGTGCCTCCACCACCATTTTGATTTCCTGAACGGTCATCGGATGCGGGGCCGGGGCCGTTGCGGTCCAAGGAATGGAGGAGGCAGACCAGGAGGCCATTCTGGCAAAATTGCCGTCAATATGGCGGCCCAGATGCAGGACCTGGCCGAACAGGCGGCCCCCTTCCCCCTGCACCGCCTCAGCAATTTCGCGGAATTTCGGGATGGCCGCAGCCTCATAGCCATTAACCCCCTGCTGGCGGCCCAGTGAGGATTTATGCACCCGGATCCCCTCAAAAATGATCAGCCCCGCCCCGCCTGCTGCGCGCGCCCGGTGATAGGCCAGATGGCGGGCGGATGGCAGGTTATTCTCGCCGTAATTGGTGGTATGGGCTGGCACAAAAATACGGTTACGCACTTCTGTCTGGCCAATTTTCAGAGGCCGGAAAATATGCGGATAATAAGGGTGCTGTTCCATCTGTCCTGCCTTGTTTCTATGTCCCGCGCAAATCCAAAAACCGTTTGGCTTTCAGCGATTTATCAGGATTGAAAATCGCCGTCCGGTCAACCCGCTCAACCAGCGGGCGCACCCCGATGGCCACCCGCACCGCCTCGGCTATCCGGTCAATATCAGCCTGCGGCTCGGCATCCACCAACAGCCGCAGCCGGTCTGCTGAGAGCGCATCCCCTGCCACTTCCCGGTCCACAATGATTTGAAATTCGCCGACCTGCCCGTCTGCCAGCAACAGGTCCGTTACCACTTCCGGGTTCACCAGCATCCCCTTGACCTTGACCAGATCATCCGCGCGCGAGGGCATCCCCACAAACCGATCTGTCCAGCTGCCGCAATGCGGACATTGCTCTGTGCTGAGGGCGGCAAAATCCCCCATCGCATAGCGCAGCAACACCGTGCCGCGCCGATCCAGATGTGTCAGCACGGACAGGCCGCGCTCGCCCTCGGCCAGCGGGGCATGGCTGTCCGGGTCCACCACCTCAAAATAAAAATGATCCGGGGCCGGATTGTGATAGCCGGACTCCGGGCAGCATTCGACAGACCCGACCTGCATTTCGGTCGCCGCATAGGAGATGCTGACAAAGGCTTCTTTCTGGCCGATACGCCGCATCCGGTCGGTCAAATCGCGGCGCATTTCACCGCTGACCGCCTCGCCGGTCACAAAGGCCAGCCGCACAGAAGAAAAATCGGCGCCCATTTCCTCAGCCCGCATCAGCACCCGCCGCACATAGCTGGTCACCCCCCACAAGATGGTTGCTTTGGTGCGGGCGACTGTATCAACCACCTCATCCAGACCGGCGGTCCAGTGAAAATGTGGGGAGGGCCGGCCGGGCAGCGGGCTGATCACCGGAATCTTCATCACATTGGCTGCGGCGATTGTGCGGTGATAGGCCCCGTAGGGATATAAGGTCATCGGGCAGAGATTGGCCACAATATCGTTGCTGAGCACCTGTCTTATTTCCAGCGCCCTTCGGTTGGCCGTCAGCGTATTGTAAAAATCATAGCTGGTGGAATAAAAGGGGGTGGGCTTGCCGCCGCTGGTCCCGGTGGTATGCATCACATCCCACTGAATGGTGGCTTCTTCCTCCAGCCCCTCGGTTTCAAGACAAAATTCCTCCGGTGCAGCGGCATAGTCTTTTTTTGAAATCACCGGCAGCAGATGAATATCAGCGAGGCTTTTGATATCGCCGCGCGCCAGCCCCATTTGCCGAAACTGGGTGCGGTAATAGGGATGCCGGAAAAAGCACAAATCCATTGTACGGGAAAATTTTCTTCCTGAATAGCGGTGATCACCGAACGGCTTTGAAACGGCAGGTCAGCGATCATTTGTCCAACCCGAAAACCCGCAGCGCATTGCCGCGGACAAATGCTTCGTAGGATTCGGCACGCAAGCCCAGCCCGTCAACTTCTTGGCGATAGCGCTCAAACGTCAGGACCGGAAAATCTGTGCCGAACATCACCTTGTGCCGCCCATAGCTGTCGATATAGCGCACAAAGCTGTCCGGCCAGTATTTCGGCGCATGGGCATCAGCGATGATATAGACATTCTGGTGTTTCCAGGCCATCGCGATCATCTCATCTGTCCAGGGGATGCCGATATGGATTCCCACCAGCTTCAATTCGGGAAAATGACAGGCGACCGGATCCAGGCTGATTGGCCGGCCAACAGATTGCAGCGGGCGGCGCGGCTCATAGACCAGCGATTGGCCCACCTGCAACAATATCGGAATATCCAGCTCAACACATTTGCTATAAAACGGATACCAGCGCGCATGATCCGGGGCCAGCTCAAACCAATGCGGATAGCCATGCGCCCCGATAAAGCCATACTCCTCTACCGCCTGTTGCAGGGCGCGCACCCCGGCCATCCCTTCAGTTGGGTCCAGCCCAGCCAGCCCATGGAACCGGTCGGGAAATTGCCGCACCGCCTCAGCCACCATGTCATAAGGCAGATGCCAGCTGCCCGGCAGCCCCAGCTGGCCGGTTTTATTGGCGACCAGAAAGGCTTTTTCAATGCGCGATGCATCCATCTGGCGCAGCATTTCCTCATAGCTGTAGCCCTGCATCACCGACTCATCCCGGCCAAATTTGCTTTTGTGAAAGCGGCCTGACCAGTCCGGGCGCATCTTGACGATTTCCGGGGTATGCGGGTTGACCACCGTATCGATGGCCAAAATCGAGTGATCAGCGTCTGTCATTTATTCAGCACCTCTTCCTGCTCCCATATCCTGCGGCGATCAAATCCAGCAGGATTTCGCTCGACCCTTCGCCAAAACTGTAAAGGCGGGCATCGCGCCAATAGCGTTGCATATCGCTTTCTGCCGCATAGCCGGCACTGGCCATAATCTGCATTCCTTGTTCAGTTACTTTTTCAGTGTTTCAGTGGTGACCAACTTGGCCTTTGCAGCAAGACGCGTGCAATCCTCGCCTGCATCAATGGCTCTGGCCAGCTCGCGGGTGACAAGACGCGCCAAATCCACCTCCGTTTGCATCTGGGCCAGCCGGTGTGCCAGCACCTGAAACCGTCCTATCGGCTGGCCGAATTGCGTGCGCTCGCGGGCATGGGCAAGGGCCGCATCCACCGCGGCCTGAGCCAGTTCCAACCACCGCAGAGGCCAACCGGAACGCGCATAGAACAGGGTCTTTTTGAGGCAACTCAAACCGCCGCCAACCGCCCCGATGCGGCCTCATCCGGCACAAACCTCATCAAAGCCAATATCATAGGAAAGGGAGCAGCGATTGCCGACCTTGTCCAGCCGGGTCATGGAGACCCCTTCGGCATCGGGCGGCACTAAAAACAGCGTGACCCCCCGCCCGCCAGTGCTGGCCGGGTCGGTGCGCGCGGCCACCACCATCCGCAAGGCAGCAGCAGCGCCGCTGATCCAGATTTTCCGGCCGGTGATTTTCCAGCCCTCCCCGCTCTTTTCAGCGCGGGTCTGCAAGGCCCCGGCATCACTGCCTGCCCCGGCCTCGCTCAGACCCAGCGCAAACGTCCCCTCGCCAGCCAGCAATTTTGGTAACCATTTACCCTTCTGCTCACTGCTGGCAGAAGTTAACAAAGTCATCATGCCAAAACAGGCCACCCGGTTATAGAGCAAGGCGGCCATCGTTGCATGATAGCCGAGCCTTTCCTGAATGATGGACAGCTGCTGCCAGCTGCCACCCAGCCCGCCTCGCCTGTTCTGGCAGGACCAGCTGGAATAGGACCCATATCAGCAAAAATTTTCAGCAAATGATCAGGCGGTTCAGCAGCCGCATCACGCCGCCTGACTTCTGCAGGCGGCAAATGCTTTTGCATCATCTTGTCGATAGCCTTACAAAGAATCGCAATTTCAAATGACATTTGCTCTGACCACAAAGTATTTTTAGGTTAACCAAGGGTAAAACTCTATCTGTGCTAAAACAACTGTAAAATAATGCTTGATAATTTGGACGTGATAATTGTTGGGGCCGGGGCAGCAGGTGCGGCGGCTGCATGGAGGCTGGCAGCGGGCGGGCTGAAAACCGCCTGTCTGGAGCGTGGAGGCTGGCAGTCTGAAAATGATTTTCCGGCACAGGCAGATGATTGGGAAATCATCCGCCAGACCAGATGGAGTCCCAGCCCGGCCCAGCGCCGCTTGCCATTTGATCTCGAAATTGATGCAAAAGATAGCATGATAAAACCGCTGGCCTGTGCAGCTGTTGGCGGAAGCACGATAATGTGGTCTTGTCATTTTCCGCGCTTCCACCCTTCTGATTTTTGCACCCAAACGCTGGACGAGGTTGGCGATGACTGGCCGATCTTATGAGGATTTGCTGCCCTATTATCAGCTGAATGAGAAAATGATGGGGGTCAGCGGGCTGGTTGGCAATCCCGCCTATCCCGATGACCGGCCGCACCGGCTGGCCCCGCTGCCCCTTTCCAGCGGCGCCCAGCGCATTGCGCGCGCCTTTAACGATCTGGGCTGGTCATGGTGGCCAGCTGATATGGCCGTCAATTCTGAGGCCTATGGGCCGGGGCGCGGGCGCTGCACCCATTGCGGGCCCTGTGAGCTGAATTGCCCGCAAAAGGCCAAGGCCAGCACCGATATTGTCTATTGGCCGCTCGCTTTGCAACAGGGGGCACAGCTGATCACCCGGGCGCGGGTTATTGAGATGCTGACGGATTCGCAAGGGGCGCGCCAGCGGCGTTCTCTATCTGGATGAGGAGGGGCAGAAACAGCTGGTGCGGCCCCGCGGGTGGTGCTGGCTGGCAATGCGATCGGCTCAGCCCGCTTGTTGCATCTCTCGGCCAGCAAGGCGCATCCAAATGGGCTGGCCAACCGATCCGGCCTGGTTGGCAAAAACCTGATGCTGCATCCGCTGGCGCGGGTCACCGGGCTGTTTGCCGATCCGGTAGAGGGGCATAAGGGCATTTCAGCAGGCAGCTTTGTCAGCCATCATTTCTATGAGACAGAGGCCGGGCGGGGTTTCCAGCGCGGCTTCAAGCTACAGGCCCTTGGCACGCACGGCCCGGCCATGATGGCCAGCGGCTCAGCCGGGCGGCGGATCGCCTGGGGGACGGATCATCACCGGGAATTCCTGCGCCATTTTGGCCATGCCTACAGCCTGTCTGTCTGCTCCGATGATATGCCGGACCCGGCCAACCAGGTGCGGTTGAGCGAGCGGATAACCGCAGATGACGGGCTGCCAGCGGCGCGCATGGTCTATCAAATTCCGGCGGCTGCGAAAAAAGCCCTTGCCTATGGAATGGCACGGGCGGAAGAAGCGTTGCAGCAGGCAGGCTGCCTTGAAACATTTGCCACCCCAGCCCTGCCAGAGGCTGGTTTTCATCTGATGGGCACCGCCCGCATGGGAACGGACCCGGAAAGCTCAGTCCTGAATAGATGGTGTGAGGCCCATGATGTGAGCGGCCTGTTCGTTATTGACGGGGCGGCCTTTGTGACCGCAGCAGCTGTGAATCCGACCAATACGATACAGGCCCTCTGCGCTTCGCACAGCTGATCATCGCTTGAAAGCGCATAGATTGCACCTTTTGAAATAAAATTGTCGAAAGACGGGTTTTTCTTGTAAAAAAACAAGCAAAGAGGCATTGACAAGACTTTTTGTCTGCCTCACAATTTTAAGTGCAAAATAGTTTGATCTGGTTTTGTGATTTGGGGGTATGTTGCAAAAAGAGTCGTTATCACCATCATCTGACAGTGACGTCGGGGCAGCCAGGCCCTGAAGTATGCTTGATGGGAGATAAGCCCCTTCTTGATGCAAGCGAGAAAAAATGGCCCGGACGCTGTTGGCAGGCAGATGATCTGGCGGCCCAAAAAGACCGGGTTGGTTTTACGCTGAGTCCGGCAAACAGGGCAGGAAATAAGAGCCGCCCTTGATTTTGTGCGCGCCAACAATCTGACCCTTTCCACCTTGACCCAAGAAGATTTCCGCCTGCCATCGCTGGCCGCTGAGATGCAACGCCTGCGTCACCAGCTGGATCAGGGAATCGGCTTCGTGGTGCTGCATACCGGGCTGGCCGAGACGCTGTCGGAAAGTGATTTTGAAATTGTCGGCTGGGCCTTGTGCAATTATTTCGGCCAGATTATGCGTCAAGGCATTGACCATGATTTGCGCCTGTTCACTGTCGCAGACAAAGGCACCGCCAATAATGACCCGACGCGCATCGGGGCCAGTGCCAAACGATCTGCCAAACATTCAGATAATGGCTGCCTTGAGCCGCGGCCACCCTGTTATCTGGGACTTTACTGCTATCAATCCTCTGATCAGGGAGGGGAAAGCACGATTATTTCTGCTCAGGCTATTTTGCGCACGATTATTGAGGAACGGCCAGATTTGCTGGACTACTTTTTCCAGACCTATCATTTTCGCGCCCCGCAATCGCATGTCTGGCCATCCAAAGGGCCAACCATCCAGAAACCGATTCTGGAATTCAAGGATGGGGAATTATTGGTGCATTATGCGCGGGTGATGATCACGCCGGGCATGGAGATGGCTGGCCAGCCGCTCAGCCCGGTGCAGGTTGAGGCGCTGGATTTTCTGGACGAGGTGCTGGAAAGGCCGGAGCTTAACTTTCAGACTTTGTTGCGGCCGGGCGATATGCTGGTGATGAATAATCTGGCCTTTTTGCATGGACGAGAGGCGTTCAGCCCGGGCACAGTCGGAGGCCGGAATCTGAAACGCTATTGGATGTGGCGGCGGCATATCGGGCCGGGCACAGACCCGGTTTTGCTGGATTTGGCTGAATTTGGTTCATAAGAAGGGATAGGGTATGCGCGAGATTGCCGTAACAATAGAACATCTGGACGGACAGAAAGAAGAACAATCCTTCAAGATTGCACGGATGTATAATTTTGGCTCGGCCACCCGTGATCCTGATGCGGCCGTGGCGCATCAAGAAGAAGTGGCGAAATCTGGCATCTATATTGCCTTTGATGTGCCTGCCCCGCGGATTTATCCGATCGGGCTACACGCACTGGATACGGGTGATTCAGTTTTTGTTCAGTCCGCGCAAACCTCTGGCGAGGTTGAAATCATCATTTATGTCAGCGACCAGATTTATGTCGGGGTTGGCAGCGATCATACAGACCGGGCGCTGGAATCTGTCTCTATTCCGGGTTCCAAGCAGGCTTGTGTCAACCATCTGGCCCCGGTGTTCTGGGCCTGGGATGAGATAGCTGACAAATGGGATGACTGTATCTTGCGCAGCTGGGTGGATGGTCGGCTGTATCAAGAGGTTGGAGTGGACAAGTTCTTGTCACCACCGGATATTTTATCCGTGCTGAAAGAGCGGGTGAACAACCTGCCGGCGCGTGATTTCTTGGTTTATTGCGGAACCTTCGTTAGTGTCGATAAGGCGCTGGGTTTTGGCAATAATTGGCGCTACCAGCTGGAAGCGCCGCAGGTGAACAGGCAAATTGAAGCCCAGTATGAGGTGGTTGATATTCTCGAAGAAGTCAAAGACGGCTTTCGAGTGCCTTTCTTCAACCCCCAGAAAAGCTGACCTGTCTGTTTGTATATCCTTATGGAAAGGGAGGAAAAAATGCGAAAGCACAAAAACAAGCTGCTGGTAACGGCTGCTGCCTCGCTGGCTTTTTCAGCGTTGGCAGGGGCTGCTTCGGCAGAAACACTTATCGTGGCCTCACCACAGGTCCCGGAAGGGTTTGACGGGGATGCCCTGAAAACCCACACCCAGAATGTGGTCGTTCAGACTTATGAAAATCTGGTTGTTTATGGCAAGAAGATGGTTGATGGCCGGATGGTCAATGACCCGTCCACAGTTGAGCCGCATCTGGCTGAGAGCTGGAAAGTCTCTGAAGATGGCAAGACTTGGGTGTTCAAGCTGCGCGAAGGCATCAAGAGCCCGTATGGCAATGAGCTGACGGCAGATGATGTTGAGTGGAGCTGGGCAAAATCCTTCGCCCAGAAGCGCACAGGTAACTTCATTGCACGCGTATCCAACGTTGTCGGCGTGAAAGCGGTCTCAAAATATGAGGTTGAGTTCACCTTGTCTGCTCCCAGTTCAATTTTCCTGAAAGCCCTGACGCTCTATGTTCCGGGCATTTATGATTCAACTGAGGTCAAAAAGCACGCAACCAGTGATGACCCGTGGGCTCTGAAGTGGATGCAGTCAAACACCGCCGGGTTTGGGGCCTATCACCTCGAAACATTGCGCCCAGACGATCAGGCTGTATATGTTGCCAATAAAAACTATTTCGGCGGCAAGCTGTATTTTGATCGGGTGATTTATAAAGAAGTGCCGTCTGAAGCCAGCCGGGTTACCCTGCTGAAAACCGGCCAGGTGCATCTGATTGACCGCCCGTCCATTCAAAAAGGTGGTTGATCTGCAGCAGGATGCAAATGTTCGGGTGGACCGGGCATCTGGTCGTTCCATTGCTTCAGCCAGAATGAACCCGAAATGTAAGCCGTTTGATGATGTGCGGGTGCGTCAGGCCTTTAACTATGCGATTGACAAGGACGCGCTAAACACAGCTGTGTTTGCTGGTCAGGCGGATATCGCAAAGTCTATCGTGCCGCCGATTGTGGATGGGTATAACCCGAACCACTATCCGTATGACTATAATCCGGACAAGGCTAAGGCATTGCTGGCTGAGGCAGGCTTCCCGAATGGCATCTCTGAGCCAATCCAGCTGCTTTATGCTGATGCGTTCTGGCATCAGGAGCCGGTGGCTATCCAGGTTGCGGATATGCTGAAGAAGGTCGGCGTGAACATTCAGCCGACCCGGGTGACCACATCTGAAATGCGGGCCAAGGGCTCTCCCAAGGAGATGAGCATGTGCTTCTTTACCTGGGAAGACGGGCCGATTGTTTTGGATCCGGTTTATACCATGTATCTGATCTCGCATTCTACAGGCGTATCCAACCGCGCAGCTTATTCCAACCCGCGGGTTGATGAGCTGATCGATATGTCTCGTGAAGAGCTGGATGCAACCAAGCGTTTGGCCATGATGGATGAAGCACAGAAGCTGTGGGTGACAGATGCACCCTGGATTCTGACAACTTATCCGGCGACCTTTGAGGCGATGAACCCGAAGGTAACCGGCTGGGTGCATTATCCAGATGAGCATGAGCGCTGGCGTGAGCTGAAGATGAACTAAAACATCTTTGGGCATTGCCGGTGGTGTGCTGTCGGCAATGCCCGTTATTTATTTTGCCCTGTTAAGAACAACTTGCTTGGAATAGCGTTCCGACTATGAATTTTTCACAGTTTATTTTCCGCCGCACGCTTATGGTTATCCCGCTTCTGGTCGGGGTGGTGTTTCTGACCTTTATGCTGGTGCGGGTTGGCGGGCTGGACCCGGTCGGTCTGCTGGCGGGCCCGACCGCGACAGCTGAGGAATTTGACATGATCCGCGAGGAGCTGGGACTTGACCAGCCCCTATGGAAACAATTTTTGATTTATGCCGGCAATGTTGTGCAAGGGGATTTGGGCGAAAGCTGGCTGTCCAACCGGCCGGTTCTGGAGGATATTTCAGCGCGCTCGCTGATTTCGCTGGAATTGCTGTTCTGGGGAATTGGCCTTGGCACGCTTATCGGGGTGCCGCTGGGTTTGCGGGCTGCGTTCCGCCCGAATGGTCGGTTTGACCAAACAACACGGGTTCTCTCCTTGCTGGGATTTTCCATCCCCACCTATTGGCTGGGGCTGGTGATGCTGTTTGTCTTTTTCTATCTGCTTCGCTGGGCCCCGCCTGGCATGGGCCGGATTTCGCTGATGGTCAGCCCGCCTGATTTTATCACCGGCAGCTATCTGATTGACGGGCTCTTGACAGCCAACTGGCAAGCGGCCCATTCCGCGCTGACGCATCTGATTTTGCCTGTTATCTGTCTGGCGATCGTCTCTGCTGCGCCGATTATTAAACAGACACGGGCGATTGCGCTGGAAGTGATCGCCTCTGATTCTGGTGCGCTATGCACGGGCTTGCGGCCTGAAAACAAAGACTGTGCGCGATATTGTATTCAAGAACAGCGCGACACCGATCATCACTTTTGTTGGCACTGAGATTACCGGTCTCGTCGGCACCATGTCGCTGATTGAATATGTCTTTGCCTGGGGCGGGCTGGGTCAATATGGGCTGAATGCGATCGTGCGCGGCGATTTTACCGCAGTTCAGGGCTATGTGCTGACGCTGGCGCTGTTTTCCGTGCTGGTCTTTCTGGTGGTGGATATCATCATCGCGATTATTGAACCGCGTTCGGAGTTGAACTGAGATGTCTGCTGTTTCATCCGCAAAGGCCCCGCTCTCCACCCGTATTGGCAATCGCTTGCGCGGGGTCAGCCGCCTCAGCCCGACCGCGACCGCAGGCGTGATTATCATCCTGCTGTTTGGTGTGCTGGCGCTGTTTTCTGATCTGTTCATGACGCATGATCCGGTGTCTTCTTATCCGGAGCGTATCTTGCAAGCCCCCTCTGCCGAACATTGGTTTGGCACAGATGGCAATGGGATGGATATTTTCTCGCGTGTTATCTATGGTGCCAAATTCGGCTTTGGCATTGCCATTCCGGCAGTGATTATTTCAGTGCTAATCGGGGTGCCGGTTGGCCTGATTGCAGGCTATCGCGGTGGTTTGCTGGATGAAGTGCTGATGCGGATTTTTGACGGGCTGCGCGTCTTCCCCTCTATCATTCTGGCCTTGGCGGTGGTCGCGGCGACCGGCCAGTCGCTGCTTAATGTGGTTTTGGTGCTGGGCTTTCTGGACAGCCCGGTCTTTGCCCGGCTGGTGCGCGCTGAGGTCTTGGCCCTGCGAAGCTCTATCTTTGTGGAAAGCGCGGTCGCGGCCGGCAATCCAACCTGGCGGATTTTATTCCTGCATCTCTTGCCCAACTCCATTCAAGGGGCGATGGCCCAAACCGCGGTGCGGGCCGCCTGGGCGGTGCGGATCAGCGCGACGCTGGCCTTTTTGGGTGTGGGTATTCAGGCCCCGACCCCGGAATGGGGGGCGATGATCCGGCAAGGGGCTGAATTTATGGTAACCGGTCAATGGTGGGTAGCTATCTTTCCCGGTATTGCGCTGATTTTCCTGGTATTCGGGTTGAATCTGTTCGGCGATGGCATTCAAGATATTCTGGATCCGCGGCGGAGGGTTTCAAAATGAGCCTGCTCTCAGTTTCTGACCTGCAAACCCATTTCATCTTTCACGATATCGATAATCAGCTGCGCGAGGCGCGCGCGCTGAACAAGGTCAATCTGACGCTGGATGCCGGCCAGATTCTGGGCATTGTCGGCGAGACCGGGGCAGGCAAATCGCTGACCGCGCAATCCATTTGCGGATTGCTGCGTCCGCCTGCCCGCATTGTGGGTGGTTCGGTCACTTTTGATGGCCGTGATTTGCTGGCCTTGCCAGAAGAGGAGCTGAACGCCGTTCGCGGGGCTGATATTGCGATGGTCGTGCAAAATCCGCGCAGCTCTCTCGATCCGCTGACCCGCATCGGCGATCAGCTGGTGCGTATCCATCAAACCCATACTGGCGGGCCACTGGGACATCCAGACAAAAGGCCATGGAAATGATGCAGGCTGTCGGCATTCCCGATCCAGAAGGGCGCTTCACGGCCTGGCCGCATGAATTGTCTGGCGGCATGGCCCAGCGCGTGCTGATAGCGATGGCGCTGATGAATGAGCCAAAGCTGCTTATCGCGGATGAGCCGACAACCGGTCTGGATGTAACCGTGCAGGCGCAGATACTGGATTTGCTGAAAGAGCTGGTCGCCCGCTTTGATATGGCCAGCATGATCATCACCCATGATCTGGGCATTGTTGCCCATTATTGTGATCAGGTGGCGGTGATGTTTGCTGGCGAAATTATTGAACAGGGAACAGTGCGGGATGTGTTTCTGAAACCAGCGCATCCCTATACCCAGCAATTATTGGCGGCGACCCCGGAGCGGCTCAATCTTGGCAGCGAAAACCAGCTGGGGGGCCAGCCGCCGGATCTGTTTAATTTGCCGCCCGGCTGCCTCAGCCAGGATCGCTGTCCACTGGCAACGGATAAATGCCGCACAGAGCCGCCGATGGTCGCGATCACAGCTGGCCATACGGCCCGCTGCCATTTTGCCAAAAGCCAAAACTGGCCAAAAAACCAAAAAACCATCTGGCAAATCGGGCAGGAGCAAGAAAAATGGATGAGGTAATCCTGCAGGCCAAAAATCTGGTCAAGCGCTTTCCGGTGGGCCGCTCCGGCAGCTTTGTCAATGCGGTCAATGGCGTGAATTTGACCATCCGGCGCGGTGAGGTGCTGGGCATGGTCGGGGAAAGTGGTTCTGGCAATTCCACGATTGGCCGCACGGTGCTGCGTCTTACAGACCCTACAGAAGGCCAGATATTCTTTGATGGGCAGAATATTACCAGCCTGCCAGCCAAGCAGGTAAGGCCGCTGCGCAAAGATATGCAAATGGTGTTTCAGGACCCGTGGAGCGCACTGAACCCGCGCATGAAAATCGGCGATTTGATGGCCGAGCCGCTGCGTATTCACCTTGATATGTCGCGTTCCGAGTGTCAGGATCGCACCGAGATGCTGGCAAAACGCGTGAGACTCAGCACCGAATTTCTGAATCGCACACCCAGCGCCCTATCCGGCGGCCAGCTGCAGCGGGTTTGTATTGCGCGGGCGATTGCCACCAATCCAAAGCTGATTGTGCTGGATGAGCCAACCAGCTCGCTCGATCTCTCAGTGCGGGCCGGTATTCTGGAATTGCTGCAGGAATTGCGCGCCGAGACAGAAGCCGGATTCCTGTTCATCAGCCATGATTTAGGCACGATTAAACTGATCAGTGACCGGATCGCGGTTCTCTATCTGGGTCATATTGTTGAAGAAGTGCCAAAAGATAAGCTGTTCTCTGATCCCTCGCACCCCTATTCGCAATCCCTGCTGTCGGCGCATCTGCCATCAGACCCGGATGCCAACTTGCAGCGTTTGACCCTGCAAGGGGAGATTCCCTCGCCAATCAATCTGCCTAGCGGGTGCAGCTTTCATACCAGATGCCCGGTGGCTGCGGAGGCGTGCAAATCCACCCTGCCCCAGCCCGAAGAAATCTCACCCGGGCATATGGCCAGCTGTCTGCGAATAAAAGAAGGCGGCAACATCATTTCACGAGACACAAAATGAGTGAAAACCGATTTCCCATTCTGGGCAGCCCGATCAAGCTTGGCCCAAAGACCGCCCGTAACCGGATTTGGATGACGGCGCACGCAACGCTGCTGGTCAAGGATCATCTTTTTACCGATGCTCATATCGCCTATTATACCGAGCGGGCGCGCGGCGGGGCTGCTGTCATTACAATGGAAGCGATGGCCACGCATCCTACTACCCAGCCCTACAAGGGCAAGGCCTTTGCCTTTGACCCGCGCATGGTTCCTGAATATCGGAAACTGGCAGATGCGGTGCATGTCTATGGCACGCTGCTGCTGTCCCAGCCCTGGCATCGCGGCCGCCAGACCAACGGAGTGACCAACGGCCTGCCAGTCTGGGCCCCGTCTGCAGTGCCCTGCGGCGTCTATCGGGAAATGCCTCATGTCATGACAGCTGCAGATATTGATGAGATTATAGAGGGCTATCGCCTGTCAGCGCGCTATTCGCGTGAGGGCGGTCTGGACGGGGTGGAAGTGCATGGTATGTCGCATGGCTATCTGCTGAACCAGTTTTTATCACCTGCCACCAATTTCAGAGAAGATAATTTCGGCGGCTCGCTGGTCAACCGGATGCGGATTGTGACCGAAATTCTGGAGGCGACCCGGGCAGAAATAGGCCCGGATATGATTATGGGCATGCGGCTCAACTCAGATGATGGTCATTCAGGCGGTCTTGGCCCGGATGAATGGGCCGATATTGCCCGCGAATTTGAGGCAACCGGCCTGATTGACTATATTTCTTTCAGCCATGGCACCTATATCAACAGGATGCTGATCTATCCGACAGCCCCTGAGGAGCATGGCTTTCAGCTGGGCGCGACAGGCCGCATCAAATCAGAGCTGGGCGTGCCGGTTGTCGGTGTGGGCCGCATTACCAGCCCAGAGGAAGCTGAGACCTGGCTGGCTGAGGGGAAATGCGACTTTGTCGGCATGGCCCGGGCGCTGGTCGCTGATCCGAAATGGGCGGAGAAATCCCTGAGCGGCAAGGCGGATACAATCCGGCCTTGTGTCGGGGCGAACTGGTGTATGTCACGCATTTTTGCCCAAGCGCCTCTTGGCTGTATCCATAACCCGGCCGCCGGGCAGGAGCTGGAACTAGATGAATATAATTTGCCAGCTGCCAAGCAGAAGAAAAAGGTGGCTGTTGTGGGTGGCGGGCCTGCCGGGATGCGGGCCAGCTGGACTCTGGCCCGGCGTGGCCATCAGGTCACGCTGTTTGAAGCACGGGCTGAGCTGGGCGGGCAGGTGCGCTGGTGGGCGCAGGCTGAATCGCGCCGCGAGCTGATCGGCATTGTTGATTGGCTGGCCGACCGTATCGCTGAAGAAGAGATAGAGGTGATCCTGAACCATCAGGCCAGCGAGGCGGATTTGGCTGAATTTGATGAGGTGGTGATCGCAGCTGGGTCTACCGGCCTGAAACATGGCTGGACTATGCTGCATCCCGAAAAATGGAACGCAGATTGCCTGCCCGGGGCGGATAGCGCCCATGTCTATAGCTATACTGAAGTGCTGGAGGCGCGGCCAGAGCTAGGTGCCCAGGTGCTGATTTTTGATATTATGGGTGGTCGCCAAGGCGCGGTAGTGGCTGAAATTCTGGCCCGCCAGAACAGGCAGGTGCAGTTTGTGACCCAGCTTGGCCAGCCCTCGCCTGATCTGGCTTCCAGCCGTGATTGGGGCAAGGTGCATGGGATGCTGAAAAAGCTGGGAGTCCAATTTCATGTCGATTGCGAGCTGCTGTCGATTGCGGGCGGCCAAGTGGTCATGCGCGACCTCTATACTGGCGCGAAAACTACTTTTGAAGATATTTCTGCCGTGATTATGGTGCAGGGCGGGTCAGCGAATGACCAACTCTATCACAGTCTGGCTGATAGCAAGCCCTGTCATCTGATCGGGGATGCGATGGCCCAGCGGCGTGTCAATGATGCCATTAATGAAGGGGAGTTGATCGCCCGGCTGATTTAAGCCGTCGGGATCAGCGCGCTGGAGGAGGAGGAGTGGCTGAGGCTGCCGATATAGTCATTGTCGGGGCGGGAGCAACCGGTCTTGCTTTTGCCTGGCGACTGGCCAGCAGTCAGCCGGATTTGCGTATCCTTGTGGTGGAGCGCGGCGGCTTTATTGACCAGCGGGCAGCCCCCAGCCTGTCAGATGACTGGGAACTTGCCTTGCAAAAACCCTTTCATGCCAACCCCAATATCCGTAAATCTGCTGCTGACTATCCGGTTGATGAAAGCCAAACGCCCATCAAACCAGCCTTTTTCAATGCGGTGGGCGGCAGCACCATTCGCTGGGGCGCCCATTTTCCGCGCTTTCGCCCGTCTGATTTCCGCCTGTTCAGCACCGATGGTATCGCAGCCGACTGGCCGCTGGGCTATGAGGATCTGGCCCCTTATATGGATATCAATGATCAGATGATGGGCGTGTCCGGGCTGGCAGGCGATCCGGCCAACCCGGAACGCGCTGAACGCCCGCACCCGCCGCTGGCTTTTTGTGCCGGCAGTCGCAAACTGGCTCTGGCTGCCAATCAGCTAGGTTGGCATTGGTGGCCCGCTGATGCGGCTATCACCAGCACGGATCGCGCAACAGACAGGCAGGGCTGCAATAATTGCGGGCCCTGTGCGATTGGCTGTCCGCGCCATGCCCGCGCCAGGGCTGATATTGCCTATCTGGATGCGGCCCGGTCGGCCGGCATAGAGCTGATGACCGATACGGTGGTGCGGCAAATTTCAGCTGCCAGCGGCAGGGTAACAGATCTCGAGCTTGTGGATCGGCATGGTATGAAGATGAAAATAGCGTGTGGCGAGCTGGTGCTGGCCGGCAATGCGCTATCAACCAATATCCTGCTGAGTTCCGTGCCGGGCTGGCAAAACCCGCTATTGGGTAAGGGGCTGATGCTGCATCCAACAGCGATAGTGACCGGCTATTTTGACGAGGATTTGCATAGCTATGCCGGGCCGTTCGCAACCTCTGTTATCAGCCAGCAATTTACTGAAACAGATAACAGCCGGGGCTTTTTGCGCGGCTTTCAGCTGCAGGCCTTGCGCGGTCAGGGACCGCTCAGCACCGCCCTTGGTGGCTATGGCAGGAGGCTGGCATGGGGGGCTGGCCATACAGCGAATTTTGAGGCTGCCTTTGGCCGGTCGATGAGCCTGACCGTAACCTGCGAGGATCTGCCAGAGCCGGAAAACCGTATTGAGATAGATACGGGCAGGCTGGACAGATTCGCCATGCCAACCGCGCGCATGATCTATTCACTGGGTGAGAATAGCCTCAAAATGCGGGATTATGGCATTGAGAGGGCCCGCGAATGGCTGGCCGCGGCTGGGGCAAGACCATCGTGACCACGCCGCTATCTGTGCAGGCTGGCTTTCACCTGATGGGCACAGCTGGCATGGGCAGCGGCCCCGAAAATAGTGTGACCGGCTCCGATGGGCGAGTGCATGGGGTAGAAAACCTGACGTTGATTGATGCCTCAACCTTTGTAAGTGCCAGCCCGGTCAACCCCACCTCTACCTTGCAGGCTCTCGCCCTGCGAGCTGCTGATTTGATGAGTGCAAGGCTGGCAGCAGCTTGAATAGGAGGCATAAAATGTCTGATGAAACTGTTAAAGCAATGCTGGATTGCCTGATACCGGGGGATGCCAGCGGCTGGCCCGCAGCCGGTCAACACGGGCTGACCGAACGCTTTATGGAATTGCTGGAAAGCCTCTCTGAGCAGGCTGACAGCCATCTTGTAACGGTGCTGGCAGGATTGCCGGATGATTTTCTGGCCCTGTCTGCTGACCGGCAGACAGCCTGTCTGACCACCCTTGAGAGCGCGCAGCCAGACGCTTTTGAAACGGTGCTGAAAGCCTGTTATGCCGCTTATTATACTGACCCGCATATTCGCCAGATTCTGGCGGAAAAAACCGGCTATGAGGCCCGTCCGCCGCAACCTGAAGGCTATGTCCTGCCGCCCTTTGATGAAAGCCTGCTGGAGCCGGTGCGGGCCCGCGGGCCCATCTGGCGAAAGGTTTGATTCGGCATGGAGCAGACTTCATCGGGAATTCTGGCCCCGCGCCCGCTGCTGGGCTATCTGGCGATGCTGGGCAATACGGTATTGATACCGATTATGGCAGTGGCGATTAAATATCTGACTGCTGCTGAATTTACCACCATACAGATGCTGGGTTGGCGTTCTTGGTTGGTGCTATTGGTTTTATTGCCATTCTTGTTTATTGGCAAAATTCGCAAGGCCCTGCTGGCTGCTGATCTAAAAGCCCATATGATCCATGCGACCTTTTCGGTCAGTGCCATGGCGTGTTTCTATTACGCCTTGCGCAGCTTGCCGATTGTGACTGTCACCTCAATCAATTTTACCACCCCGGCGATCGCCATGCTGCTGGCCAGCCTGCTTTATAGAGAACAGGTTTCCCGGCTTGGCTGGCTGGCTCTGCTGCTGGGATTTGTGGGGGCGTTGATTATTCTGAAACCCGATATTGGCGGGATCAGCTTTGATATGGTTGTGGTATTGGTCGGCTCTTTTCTGGCGGCCTGCACCAATCTGGCAGTGCGCCGGATGCCGGCCCGCAGTTCCAATTTTGCGGTGATTTTCTATCTGACCTTTTCCGGCGTGATATTTTTTGGCCTGCCCAGCCTGATTGATTTTCGCTTGCCCGCCGGTGATCAATGGATTTGGGTTATCGTTTTAGGGGCCGTTGCGCTGGGGGTGCATTCCTTTATTATTCTCGCCTATCGGTTTGCCTCCTCTATGTTGGTCGGGGCATTGGATTATTTGCGGATCGTCTGGGCCCTGGGCTTTGGCTATTTCCTGTTTAGCGAAACGCTGGGCCTGTCCGATGTTATTGGCATTGTGATGATTTGTGCCAGCGGTCTGATGAGCGTCAGCTCCGGCAGCCGCAAAGCACAAATCAAATCACCCGGCCTGTGATCTACAGGCCGCTTTACTCTGCCAGCAGAAAATCGGTAAATGCCTTAGCGGTCTGTTTTGCCGACTCAACACTGCGCACGCCCGGGGTTACGCAGCTGGCCGCCCCATCGAGCAGCGTTTTTGCCTCATCATAATCGGGCCGGACCAGATCATTCTCAGCACAGGTGATCAAGGTGCGGTGGCTCAGCTGCGGCACATTTTCGCGCATGGAATATCGAAAAGCCGCCATATAGGATTTATGATAGCTGCGAATACCCTTAACCACCTCAACAAATTTATTATGCAAAAATTCAGCATCTGGCAAATCGTGCGGCACGCGCTTGTCTGCCTGTTTGCGGAACCAGGGGAACCAGATATATTGATCCCGGCATAGCTGCCACGCCTGCAACACATGCAAACCTTGCTGATCCGGCTCAATAGAGGGGGCATAGACCTGCAGGATTTGATCCAGCGATTGCGGCGTGTAAAGGCCAAACCCGTCCAGGATCAGCCGGTCAATCCGCGCCCCATCATTTAAGGCCATCCAGGTGGCAATACGCGCGCCGGTATGGGTGCCGTAAAGATGCATTTTCTGCCAGCCCAGCTGGTCAGCAAAGCCTGTCATTGCGCGGCATAATCGGCTATTTCAGGCTGCTCCTGCTGCGGGGCCGTTGAATCCCCATTGCCCATCGTATCCGGAGCGATCACATGAAATTGTCGGCCCAGCTCACCGATCAGCAGCTCCAGCTGTTTGGAAGACCCGGGCGAGGCGTGCAACATCATCAGCGGCGGCAAATCCGGACTGCCAGCCTCCCGATAGTGAATCTGGCCAAACGGCATATCCATAAAGCGTCTTTTAACAATCATATCCTCACTCCATGATTTTGGAAAAATCCGGCGTTGCCATCTCATAGGCATGGGCAGCAGCCAGCACCTTGCCATCTTCAAACAGCTGGCCCGTCAGCTGGATGGACATTGGCATATTGGCGGCGGAATAGCCCGCCCGCACAGAGGCTGCCGGGGCCCCGGTCAGATTGGCCGGGGATGTGATCAGCGGCGCATCCAGATAATAATAGCGGCTGACCTGATCAATCTTTGGCGGATCCCCCAGCATTCCCGGATAGCAGAGCAAATCCACCCCCTGCTCTGCCATGATGGCATAAGTCTGGTCGCTCAGGGCCCGCCTTTGCCTTTTGCGCCTTGATATAATCTTCTGCTGTAAAAAACGCGCCAAGGGCAATCCGGTGGCGGGTCAAATCGCTAACCTTGTCAAGAGCGTTGGCAAACCGCCCGGCATGGATGGCATAGGCTTCAGCTGTCATAATCGTGGTATTGGCGATGGTATAATCCCACAGGCTGGGCAGCTGCAGCTGTTTAATCTCAGCCCCCAGATCAGCAAAGACTTCCAGCGCCCTGAGACAGGCCGCCTGGCTTTCCTCGGAAACCGCCTCCAGCTCGGTAAAGTTGGTCACATGGCCGATAACCAGGCCACGGCAATCGCCGGTGAGGCCGGGCGCGGTCGGCGGCAATCTGCTGCCTGCTGCTGGTCGGATGCGCCGGATCATGGCCCATGATCGCATCCAGCAAGAGCGCGCAATCGCGGCTGGTGCGCGCCATTGGCCCGGCATGATCCAGCGATCCGGACAGGGGAAACAGGCCGCGCAAGCTGACCAGCCCGTAACTTGGCTTGATCCCGGCAACCCCGCAAAAAGACGCCGGTATCCGAATAGAGCCGCCTGTATCAGAGCCCATCGCAGCAGGCACCATGCCGGTCGCCAGCGCCACCCCGGCCCCGCTGGAGGAGCCACCAGTATAACGGCCCGTATCATGCGGATTGAGCGATATCGGAAAAGCCGCATCCAGAGATGGCCCGCCAAGGCAAAATTCGGTGCATTCCAGCTTGCCCAGCAGAACCGCCCCGGCCTGTTGCAATTTTTCCCAGACCGCGCTGTCTGCATCCGGCTATACGCTCGCGCATCAGCGCAGAGCTGACCGTGCTGGCCAGCCCCTTTGTGTCATAGGCATCTTTCAGCGCAACCGGGATACCGTCAATCGGGCTGAGCGGTGCCGATTTTGCGCGCCGGTCATCTGCGGCAGCCGCCTGTTTGAGAGCCAGATCAAAGCTGGTTGTCAGAAAGGCCCGATAGACCAGTTTTTTCCTCAATCCGGCTGATCAGTGCTTCGGTTGCGATCTCGACGGCGCTGATCTGGCCAGCCGCCAGCAAATTGGATAGCTCATAAACCGAAAGAGGGGCAATCTCCGTGCTGCTGCGGCTCATGGCTGAAACCTCTCTGGCAGGAATATGGCAGCTGTTTCAGCTTCAGAGGCCGCCAGATTATCAAGGCGCTGCAACAGCACGCGCAAACGCACACAGGCATGATAGACCGCTTCCTGATCCAGCTGGGTCATATCCAGGCCGCTTTGCTCCGCCAGCTTTTGCCAGCTGTCCCGCGATAACTCAGTTTTGTTCATTTCTTCTTCTTGCATGAAGCTGTGCCTTTCCTTTCTGTGCCGCCTGACGGGCCAGCTGATCCCAGCGCATATCAATAATCCGGTCCTGATTGAGAAAAGCCCCGGCCTGTTCCAGCTGGTCTGCGGCCTCGCCAGTATCGACAAAGCCAGACGCGCCGCCTGCTGTCATCGCCTGAGGTGAATACGGCAATTCTGGTGAAAGATAACGGCCGCGCAGACCGCATGGCGAACCGACCGGCCCACCGCAATCAGCCCATGATTTTTCAGCAACACTATCTGCCCGTTGCCCAGCTGGTCCGCAAATTTCTGCCCCAACGCCTCATTTTCAATAATGCCGTCATAATCATCATAATGGGCGACCTGGCCATACAGCATCAGCGCGCTTTGATAGACCGGCTGGAAACGCGCGCCGGTGGCGCTGAAAGCGATCACCTGATCCGGGTGGCTATGAACGATCGCGCCAATATCCGGGCGGGCCTTATAAAGGGCGACATGAAAAGCCAGGGACGGGCTGACCAGCCCCTCTTGGCGGCTTGCAAGGAAAAATCTGTCTGCCGCACGGCCGCAGCATCAACCTCATCAAATGCCAGCCCATATTGATGGCCCAGCAGCTGCCCATTTTCGCCGCTGCGGGCCGTCAGATGCCCGGCAATGCCGCTATTCTGGCCATCCGCATCCAGAATGGCGAATCCGGTGATAAAATCTTCTATCAGCTGTTGCTGATCAGGAGTCTCTGTCTCTCTCATAGACACCAGCCTAGCAATAAAAAAAGCAGGCGACAATAACCAGCAGAACCGTCTATACCAGACCGCTAGCTGGCCAGAAAATCCATTATAATGCGGGCAAAAAGGGCCGGGTCCTGTTCGGCAATAAAATCTGTGGCCTGTGGAACAAACACCTCCTGCGCCTCTGGCAACAGGGTCTTGGCGCGGGCATGCATGAAAGAGATACGGTCAGCCCCGCCGCCAAGCAGCAAGGTCGGACAGGGCAGCTGGCTGTCGGCAGCGGCAAAACCAGCGGGCAAATCATAGTGCCAGATCGCCCGGTAAGAAGTGGCGAAATCTGGCCCGGCATTCAAAAAATCCCGGCAAAACTGGGTTGCCAGATGACCATCTATCCAAGGATATTCAGAATGGATGCGATCCCAAATCCAGCGCAGATGGCCAGCCTCATCATCAATCTCATAGGGCGGGGCAAAATTGGCCAGCCGGTCGGTGCGCTCCTCTGCTGTATAGACAGGCATACCATGCAGCACCAGCCTATCCACCCGTTGCGGAGCCAGCAAGGCAGCCACAAAGGCAAATACGCCGCCGGTCGCGCGCCCGAACAGGGAAAACTGCTCAACCTTCAGACGGTCAGCAGCCTGCAAGGCGATATGGGCATAATCTTGCACAGTCCAAACCTGATCAGGCGGGGACGACTGGCCAAAACCGGGCGTATCAAGCGCGATTACCCGAAAGCCCTCACCGAGATGCGGCAAGGCCGCCTGATAATTACGCGAGGAGAGTGGCGATTGATGCAGCATCACCAGCAGCGGCAAATCACTATCCAAATTCACCGATCGGTAATGCAGCTGGCCCCAGCTGCAATCCAGATACCCGTTTTTAACCTTGAGGTTGCTGGTCATTTTTGTCTCTCCCCACGCGCTGCCCCTATCCGAAGCCACAAAGCTCTAATCTCTGTGGCAAGTCTAGCATGGGTAAAGGGTAAATTGGCAAGCACCGGGTCAGGGCTCGGTCCGGCAACGGGTCTTGTAGATCTGGCTTGCGTGCGCGGCAGACTGGATCTGGACAAATTATCGAAGGCAGTGCAAACTTTCACGGGAAAGAGAAGAAACAAGAACCGGGAGGACAAAATGGATTTGCGCATCTCACGCGAGCATCAGGCGCGCCTTGATTTGGTAGAGGGGCTGAAAGTCTTTATCGCCGGCCAGATGATGCCCTCTTTGCGGCAGGAATTTGAAAGCTGGTGTGCGGCTGAGAATCCGAGTGAAAGCCAGCTGCGCGACAGCCAATTCATGCAGGAAAAACTGGGGTCCGACCCGCTTTATCAAGCCTCACGCGGTTTGCAGCGGCTCAGCCAGGAAGCCATGTGGCAAGAGGTTATTTACGGGCTGAACCAACGCAAACAGGAAATAGAGAAACAGCTCGACAGCGACTATCAGGCGGCTGGCTCGCTGACCCTTGATGCTGATCTGGTGATGCCGGATTATTATGACAATACCGAATTTCACCTGCAGCCCGGCAATTTTCACAAAAACACCATAGCTGGGCCGATTTATGAGGTTGGCGTGGCCACCTATACGATGCACCGCTACGGCAAGGCTGGTGATGAGATGGGGCGGGCGCTGGTCGGCGTGTTGCCGGATAAGCCCTATAAGCGGGTGCTGTATATGGGATGCGGGCCGGCCTATAAGGGCTATCCTTTGGTCGATGCGCTGCCCGAGGCAGAACATTGGGGCATTGATCTGGCCGCCCCGATGCTGAAATATGCCCGCCACCGGGCAGCAGAGCATGGAAAGCCCATTCATTTCAGCCAGATGAACGCTGAGGATATGCGCTTCCCGGACGGTCATTTTGATCTGGTTTATTGTATGTTGCTGCTACATGAGGTGCCGACAAAGGCGGTAACCAATATCGTTAATGAAGCCGCCCGCGTGCTGGCCCCTGGCGGCGTGCTGGCCAATCTGGAACTGCCCAGCTATGCCAGCCTTGATCCGCTTGAGCGCCTTTTTGATGGATTGGGATACCGAACATAATGGCGAGCCGTTCTGGCGCGACTATCATGAGATGGATTTGCTGCAAACCTACCGCGATGCCGGTCTGGATGCGGATTTGCTTGAAGCCCATTCTGAATGGGGCGGTGCCAAGGGCAATTATATGGGCAAGTTCCAGTATCATGTAACCATGGGCCGCAAGCCGGAACAGCAAGGGTGAACAGGATGGCAGCTTCTCCGGCAACCGATTATTTCGACTCAGTATCAAAATCAGACATGATGCGGGTGGTGCTGGCGCTGGCCACGGAAGTCTATGCCATGCGCGACCGGCAAAAGCTGCTGGAAGGAATTCTGGCAGAAAACGGAACTGATCTGGCGCGTCTGGATGAGCCGGTTGAATCAGCCGCCTATGATAAAGATAGGCTGGCTGAGCGCGATGCGTTCATTGCCCGGCTGTTCGCGGCAATGGCTGATCCGAATTCCGGCAACCGTTAGAGCTGGTTATGACAGGCTCCCTGAAAGGCTTTGCAGCCCCGCTGGACCCGGCTGGCCAGACCAGCCTCTATGGCCCGCCCCCCTGGCATTTCCGGGGCCGTTCCATGACCTTGATAGCAGAGTGTGACAGCCGCGCCGTGGCTGATCTGGTGCCGGCCCCGCTGCAAGCAATACCGGATGCCCCGGTGCGTTTTACCATCCATGAGCTGATCTGTGATATCGGTTTTGGCCCCGATTTTGCTGCCCGCCATCCGGAACGCTGTCTGGTGCGCGAGGCGGTGGTGGCTCTGGCTGTGCAATTTGAAGGGGTGGAGGGGTTTTATGACCCTTTCTTGTATTGTGACTCAGCTGAGGAAATCACAGTCGGGCGGGAGATGTTTGGCTGGCCGCAGCTGGATGCCAAAATCTGGATGACGCCGCCTGATCCGGTTTATGGGGTGCGCGCGGGCGACCGGCTGACCGGCAAGGTGCAGCGCAAAAGCGGCCCGGCTCTGTCGCTGACGATGGAGGTGGATGACCGAGAGGGGTTTGGCCAGAGCGTGCCAGCCTTTGCAACCTTCTACACCATGCGGGTGCTGCCGGACCCGGTCAGTCTCAATCGGCAGGTTGAGATATTTCAGTCGCATATGTCTGATATCGCAATAGAGAATGCAAAATTTGGCGCAGGTGAGCTGACTGTTTCTGCTCCGGAATTGCTGGCCTTGCAACCGGCGAAAACCGGCCCGGCCCGCTGCAATGCGATTGTCTGGACGAAGAACCGCTCAAACCTGATCCACAGCCAGACTCTGGCAGCGGGGGAAAATTTGTAACAGCCGCTGGCTGTTACGGCATCAGACCACCGCCATTTACATGGATGATCTGGCCGGTGACCCGGCGCGCCTTGTCAGACAGCAGAAACAGGGCCATATCGGCAATATCAGACGGCTCAGTCTTGCCAGCCAGCGGCAGGGTCTGCCAAAGCATATCCATATCTGTATCAGAAAATTCGCCGCGTGGCTGGTCCGTATCCACCAGACCCGGGGCGATGACATTGGCGCGGATATTATGGGGTGCCAATTCAAGGGCGGCTGATTTGGTCAGACCAAACAGGCCGCTTTTGCTGGCGCTGTAATGCGCCCCGTTCACCGCCCCCTTGAAAGCCGCACCCGAAGACAGGGTGAGGATGGACCCACCGCTGCCCTTGGCAATCATTTTGCGGGCAGCCGCCTGAACCATGAAAAAACAGCCCGTCAGATTGACCGAAAGAACCTGTGCCCATTCATCCTCACGCATCTCCAGCAGCGACACTCTTGGATAGATGGCAGCATTGCTGACCAGATAATCCAACCCACCAAATTCATCAGCCGCATCAGCCAGATTTTCGGCTTCCTGCCGGTTGGCAATATTGGCCTGCACCGCCTTGGCCTGAACGCCTTTTTCGGTTGCCTCCTCAACCAGGGCTGTGACCATGCTGTCATCATCCAGAAAATTCATCACAACATTGATATTCTCTGCGATCAGGGCCTTTGCAATGGCGGCCCCAATCCCCTTTTGAGCGCCGGTTACCAGAGCAGTTTTGTATTTTTCCATCTTGGTCAGTCCCCTGTTCTGCCGGATTTTGCTGAAGGTGGTCTTGCGCCCCTCTCAAAAAACCGCCTTGTTTCCCGATTAGCCCTCTGCGACTTGTGCAAAATGATGCTATTTTTTTTGAATAACATGGTCTTTTGCCAGCCAAACAGATATTGTTGTCTGACTGTTTATTGCTTAAAGTAACTTATGGTTAATAATCGCCATTGGCAAGCAGGCCCTTCAGCCGCTCCGCCAGTCACAGTGCCGCGGACCTAGCAAGAGCGGCAGGATACCCGGGACGCGCCATCGTTCCAGCCTGGCCTGTCCGGGCAAATATGATATCAGGAGGGGCACCATCAATGCGCTTTGAGGGACGCGTATGGTTGTTGGGAGACGGGGTGGACACAGATGTTCTGGCTCCCGGGGCCTATATGCGCCTGCCGCCTGCTGAATTGGCCAGCCATTGTCTGGAAGCCGTGCGCCCTGATTTCGCCGCCTCGGTCAAGCCCGGCGACATGATTCTGGCCGGTCGCGGCTTTGGCGTGGGCTCCTCGCGTGAGCAGGCGGTTGAATCCTTGAAGATTTTGGGGATCACTGCTGTTATCGCCCGCTCCTTTGGCGGCATTTTTCAGCGCAACGCCTTTAATTTCGGCCTGGCCTGTCTCAGCTGCCCGGATCTGGACACCTCCGCTATGGCTGAGCTTGATACGGCCAGCCTTGATCTGGCAACAGGCCAGCTGATGGCAGGCGGCCAGAGCTGGGATTGCGAGCAGCTGCCGGATTTCCTGCTGGCAATGATCGCAGATGGCGGGCTGATCCCGCATTTGAAAAAACAACCCGAAACAAAGGTGAGTGCATGATGGGCAAGGCTGAGATGTTGCTGTCCCGGTTACATGACAAGAGCCGCGGCCCGCTGCTGGCCCCGGGGGTCTTTGACGGCTTGTCGGCCATGATGGCAGAAAAGGCCGGGGCAGAAGCGCTGTATCTGTCCGGGGCCTCTTTTGCCTATACCCGCTTTGGCCGCCCGGATATTGGTCTGGTTTCCATGTCTGAGATGGCTGAGAATATCGCGGCCATTTCAGAACGGGTGGCGCTGCCGCTGATCGTGGATGCGGATACCGGCTTTGGCAATGCGCTGAATGTCAAGCGCACCGCTCGTGTCTTTGCACGGGCCGGGGCGACTGCTATTCAGCTGGAAGACCAGACCCTGCCCAAACGCTGCGGGCATCTGGCAGGAAAGACGCTGGTCAGCACCGAGGAGATGGTGGGCAAGATAAAGGCCGCCAAGGATGAGCTGGCAGACGGGCGCTGTCTGGTCATTGCCCGCACCGATGCGATAGCGATAGAGGGGTTCGAGGCCGCGCTCCGGCGGGCTGAAGCCTTTGTCGCAGCCGGGGCCGACATCCTCTTTGTTGAAGCCCCGCCAGACCAGGAGGCAATGCAGGCGATTACCAAACAATTTTCTGGCCGCCTGCCATTGCTGGCCAATATGGTCGAAGGCGGCAAGACACCCCTGCTGGGGCTGGAGGAGCTGGGCGCGCTGGGCTTTCGGCTGGTGATTTATCCGGGGGCTTTTGTGCGGGCGCTGACCTTTATGGGCAATCAGTTTTATGCTGATCTGATAGCCACGGGCGGCACTTCTGGCTGGCAGGACAGAATGCTTGATCTGACCGGGCTGAATCAGCTGCTGGGCACAGATGAGATTTTGCAAGACGGGAAAAAATATGATCCGGAGGCACAGGATTAATGGCTAAGTCTGATACAAAAAAGCGACCGGTTCTGGGGTGAACCCGGTCGTTCTGGCAGTGTTGCGCGGGCGGCTGGAGCAAATCGCCGATGAGATGGATGCGACGCTGTTCCGCAGCGCTTTCAACCCGATTATTGCTGAGGCGCATGATGCCTCGCACGGGCTCTATGATGCCAAAACCGGCGATACGCTGGTGCAGGGCAAGGAGGGGCTGCCGGTCTTTGTCGGGGTGATGGCCTTTGCGGTGAAATTTGTCATAGAGAAAACCGCCGACAATCCGCCCGAAGAAGGCGATGTCTATATTTTCAATGACCCCTATGAAGGCGGCACGCATCTGTCGGATTTCAAGCTGGTGCGGCCAGTCTTTCGCGAGGGCCGGATTTTCTGCTGGCTGGCCTCAGTCGGGCATTGGCATGATGTGGGCGGCAATGTGCCGGGTAATTACAATCCGGTTGCGACCGAGAGCTTTGCCGAAGGGGTGCATATTCCGCCTGTCAAACTGTTCAGGAAAGGCCAGCTGCAGAACGATATTCTGGATATTCTGCAGACCAATTCGCGCCTGCCCCTGTCCGTCTATGGGGATTTGAACGCCCAGATCAGCGCGCTGGAGCTCGGTGAGGCGCGGCTGTTCGCGCTGTTGGATGAATATGGCGATGACACGGTGGCTACGGTGTTTGCGGAATTGCGGTCGCGCGCGCATCTGCAAATGGAAAACCATATCGAAGCGATTGAAGATGGCACGGTCAGCGCAACCGACTGGCTGGATAATGACGGCATAAGCGATGAGGCCCTGCCGGTCGCTGTGGATGTCAGCATCAAGGGCCGCAAGATGATACTGGATTTCAGCCGCTCGGCAGGCAGTGTGGCCGGGCCGGTCAATATTTCGCGCTCCACCGCCATAGCGGCCTGCTATGTCGCGCTCAAGCATTTGTTCCCGGATGTGCCGGCCAATGCCGGGGTGCTGGACCCGGTCGAGATTGTGATACCTGAGGAGTCGCTGCTTTCTGCGCGCCCGCCGCGCCCGGTCGGCGGTTATACTGAGACGATCTTGCGGATTATCGATGTCATCTTTACCGCGATTGGCCAGATTGATCCGGCCCGCGCGCTGGCCAATGCCTATGGCACGATTAATGCGCTGTCACTGGCCGGGCATCGCCAGGATGGCAGCCGCTGGGTGATGTTTTCCTTTTTTGGAGGCGGGCATGGCGGACATAGCGAGGGGGACGGGCTGAGCCATGGCAACGCGCCTATCTCAATGGCAACCATTCCGCCGCTGGAGATTCTGGAATCTGCCTATCCGGTCGCCTTTCGCAAATGGGCCTTGCGGGCAGATTCCGGCGGGGCCGGGGCGCAGCGCGGCGGGCTGGGCGCGGTCTATCAGATAGAGATTTTGAGCGATGGGGCAGATGGCTTCTTCTTTGGCGAGCGGGGCCGCCATGCCCCAAACGGGGTCGGGGCTGGCCAGAAGGCTGCGTTCAGCCGCTTTTCCTGGCAGGCGGAAAAAGGCGGGGCGGCAGCCTTGCCGGAAATGACCTCGAAAAAAGTGGGCATCAAGCTGGCGAAAGGCGGCTCCGTGCTGCTGGAAACGCCGGGCGGCGGCGGCTACGGCGATCCGCTGGACCGGCCGGCAGAGCAGGTGATGGATGATCTGCGCCTTGGCTATATTTCAGCGCAAAAGGCCGCTGGTGATTATGGGTTGGTGCTGGATGCCGGGGGCGGGCTGGATGCGCCGGCAACCGAAAAACAACGCGCGAAAATGCGCCAGAGCCGCTAGGCACAGGCTGGCAAGAAGGGTATGTGACAGATGACAGTTTCAGCAAATTCAGACAGCAAGGCGCGCTATATTATCGGCATTGATGTCGGCGGAACCTTTACCGATCTATTCTTTGTGGACCGGCAGACCGGCGCCGCCTTTACCGGCAAGCTGCCCAGCACGGTCGAGGATCAATCCATTGGCCTGGTTGAGGGGATCAGCCGCCAGCTGGATGATTTCGCCGATATTGACACGATTGTGCATGGCACGACTGTTGGCACCAACGCGCTGCTGGAGCGCAAGGGCACGAAAACCGGCCTGATTACCACTGCCGGTTTTGAGGATGTGCTGGAAATGCGGCGGCGTGACAGGCCGCATACCTGGGGTCTGCGCGGTGGCTATCAGCCGGTGATCAGCCGCGATTTGCGCCTCGGTGTGGCTGAGCGCACGCTGGCTGATGGCCAGATTGAGACCGCGCTGGATAGCGAGGCGGTGAAACAGGCGGCCCGGCAGCTGCTGGAGGCAGGCTGCGAGGGGTCTGCATCGCTTTTATCAATGCCTATGCCAATGGCGCGAATGAACAGGCCGCCGCCGAGATTGTGCGCCAAATCTGGCCCAATGACCATGTGACGGTCTCCTCTGACATCCTGCCGGAGATACGCGAATTTGAGCGCGTTTCAACCGCTGTTCTGAATGCCTATCTGCAGCCGCGCATGGCCCATTACCTGAACCGGCTGGACAGCCAGGCGCGCGGGCGCGATTTCGCTGGTGATATTTTGATCGTGCAATCCAATGGTGGTGTGATGAGCATTGACTCAGCGGCCAGCCAGCCGGTCCGCACCGCCTTGTCCGGCCCGGCAGCCGGAGTAATCGCGGCCAGCTTTATCGGCCAGTCCGCCGGATTTGACAATCTCATCACCTGCGATATGGGCGGGACCAGCTTTGATGTATCGGTGATTGCCGAGGGCCGCTCTGCCCTCGCCGCCCAGAGCGCGATTGATTTCGGTATGGTCGTTCGCACCCCGATGATTGAGATCACCACAATCGGGGCGGGGGGCGGCTCTATCGCCTGGATTGACGGGGCCGGGCTTTTGCAAATCGGCCCGCAATCTGCCGGGTCCAACCCGGGGCCGGTCTGCTATGGGCTGGGCAATGAGGAGCCGACAGTAACAGATGCCAATCTGTTGCTGGGCCGAATCAATGCAGACAAGCCCATTGGCGGCAAGCTGGACAGGCTGGATGTCGAGGCGGCGACCCGCGCCATCAAGCAGAAAATCGCCGACCCGCTGGGTATTTCTGAAATGGAGGCTGCCGAGGCGATTATTCAGGTTGCCAATGCCCGCATGGCCGGGGCTATCCGTATTGTTTCCATTGAACGCGGGCATGATCCGGCTAAATTCGCGGCGATGCCTTTTGGTGGCGGCGGGGCCCTGCATATCGGCGCGCTGATCAGGGAGGTGGGGCTGAGTTCCGGCCTTGTGCCGCGTTATCCCGGGGTTACCAGCGCGCTGGGCTGTGTCATTGCGGATATGCGCCATGATGCGGTGCGCACGGTCAACCAGATGCTGTCCCAACTGGATGAGGCACAGCTGGCCGACTGGGCAGAGGCGCTCTGGCAAACCTGCAGTAGCCGCATCACGGATGCGGGCAGCGGCGTTTTCGATAAGATTGAAGAGGAAATAGAGGCCGATGTGCTCTATGCCGGCCAGACCCATACGGTGCAGGTCAAGCTGGCCGGGCGTGCGGCGCTGAACCGGGACGGGCTGCTGCAGGCTTTTGAAGCCGCCTACCGGGCACAGATTGGCCAGCCGCTGGATAATATCCCGGTGCGTATCGTGAATCTGCGTCTGGCAGCGATTGCCCGCCGTCCCAGCCTGGATTTGGCAGCCATGGCCCCGCAGGATGGCAAGACAGCCGCCGAAGCGCAGACTGGCCAGCGCCGCATCTGGGCAGAGGGGGCTGGCATGAGGCGCCCGTCTATGACCGTCTGGCTCTGGCGATTGGTGAGCAGATCACCGGCCCGGCCTTGCTGGAACAGGCTGATACCACGATCTTTATCGATCCCGGCCTCTGCGGAGAGGTGGACAGGCTGGGCAATTTGTTGATTACGCGCAGCTAGCAGCAGGCTGGCAGGGGAGCTGGATATGAAAAAATTTGCCCAATGGGATCTGTCAACCAGCGCGCTGATGCTGGTTGATTTGCAGAATGACTTTATCCATCCTGACGGGGCTTATGGCAAGGCAGACCAGAAATCAGCCCAGATTGCCGAATTGCCGGGCAGGCTGGCCCCGCTGGCTGAGGCGTTTCGGGCCGGCGGCGGCTGGGTGGCGACAACCCTGTTCACGCTGGTGCCGCTAAAAGGCGGAGAGCCCTATATCGCCGCCCATCTCAAAGAGCTGCGGCCTTTTCTGAAAAAAGGTGATTTTGTCCCCGGCGGCTGGGGCCAGCAGCTGGTCGATGAGCTGGGCCCAGCCGATATCACGGTGGAAAAGGTGGCTTATTCCGCCTTTTATATGAGCCGCTGGAATTTGCGCTGCAAAAGGCCGGTATCCAGAGCCTGCTTTTTGCCGGTATTGTAACCAATGGCGGGGTGGCGTCTACGCTGCGTGATGCCCATGTGCGCGGCTTTGAGTGTGCGGTGCTGGAAGATGGGTGCGGGGCCTTTTCCGAGGCCCGCCATCAGGCGGCGCTGGATGATCTGGGCTCGATCGCGGACCGGCTGACAGTGGCTGAGGCGCTGGCCAGCATAAGCCGCTGAAAAAGGGGCAAAATCTGCTTGTCTGGCCTGCTGATAGCTGGTTAACTGATCATCATGACAGTCAAGACAATCACCAAGGATGAGGTTTCAGCCGCCGAATGGCAGGCGCGTGTCGATCTGGCCGCTTGCTATCGGCTGGTAGAGTATTTTGGCATGGATGATCTGGTCTATACCCATATCACCTTGCGGGTGCCGGATCAGCCGGAGCATTTCCTGATAAATCCGTTCGGGCTGATGTTCGGGGATGTGAAGGCCAGCAATCTGGTGACCATCAATCTGGCTGGTGAGGTTGTGCATCCCAAGGGTGCGCGGGTCAATCCGGCCGGCTTTATCGTGCATAGCGCCATCCATCTGAAAAGCACCGATGCCCATTGCGTGCTGCATACCCATACTGAGGCCGGCATGGCAGTATCGGCTCTCGATAGCGGGCTGATGATGGTGAATCAAAAAGCCATGCAATTCCACAACCGGGTTGGCTATCATGATTTTGAAGGCATGGCCTTGGCTGAGGAGGAGCGCGAGAGCCTGTTTCGCGATTTGGGCCCGCACAAGGCGCTGATTCTGCGTCATCACGGGCTGCTGACCGTTGGCGTGGATGTCGCAGAAGCCTTTAGCCTAGCCTATGCGCTGGAGGTTTCCTGCCGTGTCCAGATGCAGATTCTAGCCTCCGGCCAGGCTTTTTCCATCCCGGATGAGGCCGTGCTGGAACAGACTGCCCGCCAGCTGAACGGGTTTCCCGTGCCGCCGTCTGAGCGCGAATGGCCGGGCCTGCTGACCCTTTTGGAGCGCGTTAACCCGGGATATGATGAATGAGCCAGAATAATCAGGATATTATGGATGGCAAGGGCGGGCTGATGCTGGGCCCGCACCGCTATATGATGATCCGGCCCGATGCGCTGATGGGGCTGTTTTTGCGGCTGCCGGAGGCTGAGCGGCTGGCCGCGCTGGAAGCCTTTGCCGCCTCAATCACCGAAAATGGGGGCAAATCGGCTGCCTCTTATGCTGGGGCCGGGCTGGAGGAGGCTGATCAGCTGATCGGCATCATCATGCAGACAGCCCCGCAGCTGGGCTGGGGCCAATGGCAGCTGGCCCGCCAGCCGGACGGGCTGGATTTGCAGCTGGCCAATTCGCCCTTTGTGGCTGGTTTTGGAGCAGCTGACCATCCGGTATGCGCGCCAGTGCGCGGGATGCTGGCGGCTCTGTCCAGGCAGATTTTTGGCCGCGAAGCGCGGGTTGAGGAAAGTGACTGTGCGGCTGTGACCGGCGGCGAAAAATGCTGTTTCACCGCCCGAATCGCCGCCTCATAACGACCCGGCTGGCGATTTTTCCCCGACCGTTTCCTTATGTGTGAAAAAGCACGCGGAATAAGAGCAGCTTTTCAAATCAAATGCTTGACCACAGAACTATTATATGTGTGAAATAATTGTCTCAATGGGGATTAGGGAGAGTTGAATGGCGGCTATTCTTCATTCCTGTCCGAACTTTTGCAAAACTTTGGAGCGAAACATGAAAAAACTGATCAGTTTATTTGCTGCTGCTGCGGTTGGGGCGACCCTGACTGTCAAGACAGTGGTTGCTGAGGAAGTGCTGACAGCCGTGCACGCCTTCCCGCCTTTCCTGGTCTATACAAAGACATTCCTGTCTTATGTTGAGGAAGTGAACAAGCGGGGCAAGGGTGTTGTCCAGATTCGTGTTCTGGGCGGCCCGGAAGCCATCAAGATGTTTGAACAGCCAAATGCGGTTCGCGATGGCGTGGTTGACATGGTGCATACCCCCGGCTCTTTCTATGGCGCAGCCGTGCCTGAGATCGATGCGATGGTGGCCTCTACCAACAATGCGATGCAGACCCGTGCCAATGGCGGAACCGCGATGATGGATGCGGCCCACCAGAAGCGCTTTAATGTGAAATATCTGGCCTGGATCGATTCCGGTATCGGCTTCAATATTTTCACCGTGAATGAGCCGAAATTCCGGTCTTCTGACCAGGTGCTGGATCTGAGCGGCGTGAAAATCCGCGACAATCCGATCTATACCGCCTTTTTGAAGTCGCTTGAGGCAACCACCTCACCCATGCCGTCCACCGAAGCCTATGGCGCGCTGGAAAAAGGCGTGATTGATGCGGCTCCGTGGACCACAATCGGCATCACCGACCTGAAATGGAACAAGTTCCTGAACTATATGGTTGAGCCGGCCTTCTATTCCACCGACCTTGGCATTATTGTCAATCTGGATCGCTGGAACGGGCTGAGCGGCGATGCCAAAAAAGTTCTGGAAACTGTGGCGATTGAGTGGGAGCAAAAATCCTATGATGACCGTCAGGGTGATGTGGATAAATACAAAAAAGCCTATGCGGATGGCGGCATGAAATTTGTCAGCCATTCTGCATCTGGCGGCGCAAATTACCTGAAGCTGGCTTATGATTCTGTTTGGGCCCGGGCATCTGAGCGGATGACAGAAAAAGGCAGCGGCGGGGATGTTGCCAAGCTGCGCTCGCTCTATGCACCGCAGTAACATCTGACACAACGCCTTTCAGGAGCGGGCAATGCAACGGTTTTTTGGGTGGCTGGACAAGCTGACAAATTTTCTGGCGATACTGGCCGGGATCTATCTTGTCTGGATTTTTCTGGCCATCATTTTCCAGGTCGTTGCCCGCTCCGTCTTTCTTTACGGATCGTCCCATATCTTTACCTTTATTGAATATGGCCTGCTCTATATCACCATGGCCGGGGCCCCTTGGCTGGTGCGGGAAAAGGGCCATGTCTATATTGAATTGCTGACCGCTGTCGTGCCGCCCCATATCCGGCCCAATTTTTCCCGCATTGTCGTGACTCTGGTCATCATCATCTGTGCCGTGATCGCCTGGTATGGCGGCGAGGTGACCCTGCGCGCGATTGCCCGTGATGAGGTGGATATGCGCTCGCTGGATATGCCGCGCTGGATGCTGATGATTTCCATGCCGATTTGCTTTGGTCTGATGGCCTTGCAGTTCCTGCGCTTTGTCATTGGCCCGACGCCGCTGCATACCGGCGAGGCAGGCATGCATGAATAACAGCCAGGATTTTTAGCCCATGTTGGAATGGTATTATGCAATTTTCTTCCTGCTCGGCTCAGTCCTGGGGCTGATGCTGCTGGGGATGCCGGTGGCGATAGCCTTTATCGGGGCCAATATCGCCGGGGCGATCTATTTCATGGGCGGCTATGGTGATCTGGCCTCGCAAGCCTCACGCGGGATTGGCCAGCTGCTGAATAATGCGCTGCCCTCGCTGACCACTTTTAATCTGATACCGGTGCCGATGTTCCTGCTGATGGGAGAGCTGTTCTTTCATGGCGGGCTGGCGACCCGGATGTTTGGCGCGGTTGAGGTGTTGATGGGCCGGGTGCCGGGCCGTCTGTCCTATGTCACCGTGGCTGGCGGTACAGCCTTTGCCACCCTGTCCGGCTCGTCAATGGGTTCGACCGCCCTGCTCGGCTCGCTGATGGTTCCGGAGATGAGCGCGCGCGGCTACAAAAAGCATATGTCCATCGGCCCGATATTGGGCACGGGCGGGCTGGCCATGCTGATACCGCCCTCGGCTCTGGCTGTGCTGCTGGGCACGCTGGCGCAGCTGGATATTGGCAAGCTGCTGATTGGCGGCATCATGCCGGGGGTGATTTTGGCCGCTATGTATGTGGTGCTGATCTGGTTCCAGTGCCGAATCGATCCGCAAGCCGCGCCGGTTTATGATATAGATTTGCCGCCCCTGTCGCACCGTTTGGGGATGTTTGCCCGCGATGTGCTGCCGATGCTGTCGGTGATTGTCGGGGTGATTTTGCTGATCATGTTCGGCATTGCAACGCCCTCTGAATCAGCTGCCTTTGGCTGTCTGGGTATTTTGCTGCTCTGTGTGCTTTACCGCACGCTCAGCTGGCAGGCGATTGTGAATGCGACGGCCGGGGCGCTGCGGGTGACCGTGATGGCCTTCCTGATTATTTTTGGCTCAGCCACATTCAGCGCCTTGCTGGCCTTTTCCGGGGCCAGTGCCGGACTGCTGGGCTGGGCAACCGGCTTTGAATTTTCCGCCCTGACGATGCTGCTTATCATGTTTGGTATCTTGCTGATTTTGGGGATGTTCATGGATCAGCTCTCCATGATGCTGCTGACCGTGCCTATCTATTTCCCGCTGGCCGCCCAGCTGGGATTTGATCCGATTTGGTTTGCGGTGATTATCCTGCTGGCCCTTGAGATCAGCTTTACCACCCCGCCCTTTGGCCTGTTGCTGTTTGTGATGAAGGGGGTGGCCCCGCCAGATACCAAGATGACCGATATTTATCTGGCCGGCATTCCCTTTATCCTGTGTGCGCTGGCTGTTGTTGCGCTGATGATTGCCTTTCCGGGTGTCGCGCTGTATCTGCCCAGCCTGGTGAAATAGCCTGTCATGGCCGAGATTCAGCCTGCCCCGCCTGCCTTTGAGTTCAGCGCCGATATTGTGATTATCGGGGCCGGAGCCTGTGGGCTGGTGGCCGGGCTGGCCGCGCGCGAGGATTGTCCGGAAGAGGCCAGCATCCTGCTGCTGGAGCGGGATCGCAGCCCATCCGGCTCAACCTCGCTTTCCTCAGGCTTTATGCCGGCTGCGGGCACCTGGCTGCAGCGCGAACAGGGCGTAGAGGACAGCCCGGAGCTGTTGCTGCAGGATTTGCAAAACAAAGCCAAAGGCCGGTCCCATGAACCGCTGGCCAGCGCGGTCGCGGCTGCCTCTGGGCCGGTTGTGGAATGGCTGGCCAAGGAACATGGGCTGCCCTTTATCCTGATTGACGGGTTTTTGTATCCGGGCCATTCCGTGCTGCGGATGCACGCCATGCCGCAAAAAACCGGGGCCGCCCTGCAAGCCGCCCTGCTGGAGGCAGCCGGTCGGCGTGACTTGCCGATAGCCACTGGCCAGAAGGCAGAAATCCTCTACCGGGCGGAAGATGGCCGCATCAGCGGCGTTGGCGTGCGCACCGAGGATGGCCAGTTCCAGCAAGTTGGCTGTGAGGTGTTGATTTTGGCCTGTAATGGTTATGGCGGCAATAAGGCGCTGGTCGAAAAACATATACCGGAAGTCGCTGAGGCCGTCTATTTCGGCCATGTCGGCAATCAGGGCGAGGCCATCCTCTGGGGCGAGCAGCTGGGCGCAAATCTAGCCGATATGAGCGGCTATCAGGGTCATGGGTCTGTTGCCTGGCCGCATGGGGCGCTGATTTCCTGGGCGCTGATGATGGAAGGCGGCGTCCTGATCAACAAAGAGGGCACGCGTTTTTCCAATGAGCATGAAGGCTATTCTGAGCAGGCCGCCCGCGTCATGGCACAGACAGACAAGACCGCCTTTGTGCTGTTTGATGACAGCCTGCTGGAGCTGGGCCGCGGCTTTCCCGACTTTGCCGAGGCCGAAACCGCCGGTGCTGTGATCAGCGCAGACAGCGCCGAAGCGCTGGCCGATCGGCTGAAAATGCCCGCCAGCCAGCTGCTAGAGACGCTGGCGGACATGGCCGCCTTTCAAGAGGGCAGCAAAAAGGACCCGCTGGGCCGCGATTTTACCGGCCAGCCTGCCCTCGCCGCGCCCTATCATGCGATTCAGGTGACCGGCGCGCTGTTCCACACGCAAGGCGGGCTGGATATTGATAGCTCGGCCCGGGTGCTGGATAAAACCGGCCAGCCGCTGCCCAATCTGCTGGCAGCAGGCGGGGCCGCGCGCGGCGTATCCGGCCCGGATGTATCGGGCTATCTGTCCGGCAATGGCCTGCTGACCGCCTTGACGCTGGGCCGGATAGCCGGGCAGCAGGCAGCCCGAATGCTGAAACAAGGAGACGCCGGAAGATGAAAATAGCTGTGCTTGGCGGCGGCAATGGCAGCTATGCCGCCGCCGCTGATTTCACGCTGGCCGGTCATGAGGTGCGGTTCTGGCGGCGCGATTTTGCCGCTTTTGGCAGTCTGGCAGACGGCCAGCCGCTGCGTCTTCTGGATCATGCAGGCAGCCATGATCTGGCCCTGGCCTGTGTCACCGCAGATATTGGCGAGGCGGTGCGCGGGGCAGAGTTGCTTGTCTGTCCCGCCCCGGCCTTTGCCCAGATGGATATTGCCGCGCTGCTGGCCCCGCATCTGGAAGATGGCCAGATTATCTATCTGCCGCCCGGGACTTTTGGCAGCTATCTGATGGCTGCCGCTTGCCGGGCGGGCGGGTCGCGGGCGGATGTTGCCTTTGCGGAAACCGGCACCCTGCCCTGGCTGACCAGACGCAGGCCGGATCAGGATGGGCTGCAGACCATTGCCATAACGACGCGCGCCTCACGCCTGCCCAGCGGCGTCTATCCGGCGCGCCATGCCGAGCGGGCGCTGGCCCTTATCAGCCAAGCCTTTCCAGATGCGATAGAGCCGGTTGAGGATGCGCTGTCTGCCGCCTTGATGAATGCCGGCCCGATTATCCACCCGCCGCTGATTTTGATGAATGCCGGCCCTATCCGCCATTTTGACAAATGGGATATCCATAATGAGGGCACCCAGCCGGAAATCCGGGCGGTGCATGATGCGCTGGATGGGGAACGGATCCGGCTGCGCGAGGCGCTGGGCTATCAGCCGCCGCATTTTCCGCTCAGCGATCACTACAATACCTCAAACTGGATGTATGGCAATCTGGCGCATGACCGGCTGGTTGATTCCGGCGATTGGCATGAAAAGCTGGATCTGAAAGATCACCGCTATATGTCTGAGGATATCGCAATGGGCTTATGTTTTTTGACCACGCTGGGCGAGGCGATGGGTCTGGATATGCCGGTTGCCGCCGGTCTGCTGGCGCTGGGGTCGGTCGCGGCTGGTCAGGATTTCCGCCAGACCGGGCGCAGCTGGCAGAGCTGCGGGCAGCGCATCTGAGCAAGGCAGAGCTTGGCCAGCTGCTGGTTGAGGGGGCAAGCTGATGGCCAAAAAAAGCCTGGCAGAGCTGCGCATTGCTGCCTATGGCGGGGGCCGGATGGGGCGCGGTATCGGCATTTGCTTTGCCCTTGCCGGGGCGGAGCTGCTGCTGGTGGATTCGCGCCCGCGTGGGGACTGGTCGGCCTGGCAGGCGGCAGCCAATAAGGATATTGGCCAGATGCTGGCCATGCTGGCGGCGCTGGATTTGCTGCCAGCCGGTGCAGCAGAATTGCTGGCGGCCCGTATCCGCTGTCTGCCTTATGAGGAGGGGCTGGCCCAGCTGGCGGATTGTGATCTCGTCTTTGAAGCTGTCCCGGAGACTGAAGAGGCCAAAAAACAGGCTTTTGCCCAGCTGGATGCGGCCCTGCCGGAAGCGGCCATTATCGCCTCTACCACCTCAACCTTTCTGGCAAATTTGGTGGCCAGCTGGTCGGCCCGCCCGCAGCGGGTGCTGAACGCGCATTTCCTGAATCCGGCCTTTCTGGTCCCGCTGGTGGAAGTTTCCCCGCATGAGGGCACAGATAGTGATAGTCTCGCCCGGCTGACAGACATTCTCGAAGAGGCTGGCAAAATGCCGGTCATTTGCAAGGCCAGCCCCGGCTATATCGTGCCGCGTATCCAGGCCCTGGCCATGAATGAGGCCGCCCGGCTGGTAGAAGAAGGTGTGGCCAGTGCCGAGGATATTGACAAGGCGGTGCGCTACGGGTTCGGGCTGCGCTTTGCGGTGCTGGGATTGCTGGAATTTATTGATTGGGGCGGGCTGGATATTCTCTATTATGCCAGTGCCTATATGCAAAGGGAAATGCAGCAGGACCGCTTTGCTGCCCCAGCCATCGTGGCTGAGAAAATGCAGGCTGGCGAGACTGGCATGAGCGCGGGCAAGGGCATCTATGACTGGCAGGACAGCGATCAGGACAGCTTCAAACTTGAAAAAATGCGACAATTTGCTGAAATGCTTAAAATGAATGGCGTGTTCAAGCCGCCCGTGCTGCCGGACAGTCACAGCTGACCAGCCCGCCCCGGCAGGGCGGCGCTATCGGGAAGGAGATAGAGAAATGCTGGCCCCCTCTTTTCATCAGGACAGTTTTACCCGTGACAAGTTGCCACCGCAGAATCAATGGCCGGATTTGCTGCTGGACGGCTTTGCCTATCCAGACGAGCTGAATATCGGGGTGGAGCTGACAGATGCGATGGTTGCCAAGGGGTTTGGGGATCACACGGCCCTGATCGGCAATGGGCGGCGGCGCACCTATAAAGAGCTGGCCGACTGGACGAACCGGCTGGCCCATGCGCTGGTCGCTGATCTGGGGGTGGAGCCGGGCAACCGGGTGCTGATCCGGTCGGCGAATAATCCAGCGATGGTGGCCTGCTGGCTGGCCGCAACAAAGGCCGGGGCGGTGGTCGTCAATACCATGCCGATGCTGCGCGCCGGAGAGCTGGAAAAAATCGTCAATAAGGCGGAAATCAGCCTGGCCTTGTGTGATACAAGGCTGATGGATGAAATGACCAAATGCGCCAAAGGCAATAAATTCTTGAAAAAGGTCATCGGCTTTGACGGCACCTCAAACCATGATGCAGAGCTGGACAGGCTGGCACTGGAAAAGCCGGTGCAATATCAGGCGGCGCGGACTTCAAGAGATGATGTCGCCTTGCTGGGCTTTACTTCGGGAACCACCGGAGAGCCAAAGGCAACCATGCATTTTCACCGCGATATTCTGATTATTGCAGATGGTTATGCAGCAGAGGTTCTGGCCGTGACGCCAGACGATATTTTTGTCGGCTCGCCGCCGCTGGCCTTTACTTTCGGGCTGGGCGGGCTGGCGGTCTTTCCGCTCCGGTTTGGGGCGGCGGCAACCTTGCTGGAAGATGCCTCGCCGCCCAATATGATTGAAATTATTGAAAAATATCGGGCCACCATTTGCTTTACCGCCCCCACCGCCTACCGGGTGATGCTGGCCGCGATGGAGGAAGGGGCAGATCTTTCCTCACTGCGCTGTGCGGTTTCGGCTGGTGAGACGCTGCCTGCCCCTATCTATCAAGCCTGGATGGACACCACCGGCAAGCCGCTGCTGGATGGGATCGGCGCGACCGAGATGCTGCATATTTTCATCTCCAACCGGCTGGAGGATCACAGGCCAGCCTGTACCGGCAAGCCGGTGCGTGGCTATGAAGCTCGCATTATCGGGCCGGAGGGCGCGGAATTGCCCGCCGGTGAGGTAGGCCGGCTGGCGGTGCGCGGGCCGACCGGCTGTCGCTATCTGGCTGATGACCGGCAGAAAAATTATGTCGCCGATGGCTGGAATATTACCGGTGATGCGTTCAGCATGGATGCCGAGGGCTATCTTTATTTTGCCGCCCGCAATGATGATATGATCATCTCCTCAGGCTATAATATTGCCGGCCCGGAGGTGGAGGCCGCCTTGCTGGCCCATCCAGCCGTTTCAGAATGTGCGGTGATTGGCCAGCCGGATGAGGCACGCGGTGCTATTGTAGAGGCCCATATTGTGCTGGCCGAGGGCAATAGCGGCGATGCGGCCATGATCAAGAGCCTGCAGGACCATGTCAAGGCGAGCATTGCCCCGTATAAATATCCGCGCTCTATTGTTTTTTGTGAGGCTCTGCCGAAAACCGCGACCGGCAAGATCCAGCGTTTCCGGCTGCGCTGAGCCTATTCCGGCAGGATGGCGGTGGCTTCGATCTCGATCAGCGCCTCTTCCTCAACCAGCGCGCTGACCACTACCATGGTCATGGCCGGGAAATGATAGCCCATCACCTCACGATAGGCGGCGCCCACCTCGCGCTGATGTTTGGCATAATCCTGCTTGTCCGTGACAAACCAGGTCAGCCGGGCAATATGTTCCGGCCCGCCGCCAGCCGCGCGCACAACATCCAGAATATTTCTCAGACATTGCTGCATCTGGCCGATAAAATCATGCGATTCAAATTCCTGTGCGCTGGTCCAGCCAATCTGGCCGCCGACAAGCAGCATTTTTCCCGTCCCCATCATGCCATTGGCATAGCCTTTTGGCGGCTTCCATCCTGGTGGCTGAACCTCAATCAACGCCATTATTTCCCCCTGTGCTCCCCGTTTTCAGCATAATGGGCCTCCAGCCGCGCGCGCACCGCATCTGTCCAGCTGAGCGAGCGCATCTTGTCCAAATCAGAATGAACGATGCTGACCTGCCCTTCAACGACCATCCGGTCACCAACAAAAGCGTTCAGCTGGATAGTGGCACTGGCCCGGCCCACACGTTGCACCTGCAAATGCCAGTCCAGAATATCGCCCAGACGCGCCGGGCTGCTAAATTCAGCACTGACCGAAACCGCCGGAATGCCGCGCCGGTCAACGGCGTGCATCTGGGAAAAGGGCCAGCCGACCGCCTCATCAAAAAAGCGTTCCACCACCCAATTCATCATCTCAAAATAGCGTGGATAAAAAACAATGCCGGCCGGGTCACAATGCTGAAACATCACGGGCAGCTCTTGCCGGTAACTGGTCATGCTGATGCCTCTTGCAGATTGTTTCCTGAAAAGCCTGGCTGATCCATGCACCCAAATCCAAAAATCACTGGCCTTGCAACCCTGTCACATATTGCGCCTGCAACCAGAAGGCAGGATAGCCATCCTGCAGGCCGGGTCAATCGCTTTGAGCCTCTGCCCATCACTTTTCCCCTTGCTGTATAATTCAGCCTACCCGCCGCTATAAAAATTACAAGCTTAATATTTTAGGATTGAAATTAATAGGTAGCAATGCCAAGTTTATGAGACCCGATTGCATTTCGGGCAAAATAATTTAAGGAGGTTCACCTTGAAAATTGTTTGCTTGGGCGGAGGGCCGGCTGGATTATATTTTGCCATCAGCATGAAATTGCGCGACCCGGCGCATGAGATCACCATTCTGGAGCGAAACAAGGCCGATGATACTTTTGGCTGGGGAGTTGTGCTGTCTGATGAGACGCTCTCCAACCTGGCAAAAAATGACCAGAAAAGTGCCGATATGATTCACGCGCATTTCGCCTATTGGGATGATATTGCGCTGATTCACCAGGGCCAGAGGCTGGTCTCCTCAGGACATGGTTTTTGCGGAATTGGCCGCAAGAAGATGCTGCTTTTGTTGCAGGAAAGAGCGCGCGAGCTGGGTGTTATCCTCAAATTCGAGACTGAGTTTGAGGATGTCGAAACCTATATGAAAGACTATGATCTGGTGATCGCGGCCGATGGCATCAATTCGCGTACCCGCGATCATTTTGCCGAGCATTTCAAGCCGGAGATTGACCAGCGCGCCTGCAAATTTGTCTGGCTGGGCACACATCAGAAATTTGATGATGCCTTTACCTTTATCTTTGAAGAAACTGAGCATGGCTGGGTTTGGGCGCACGCCTACCAGTTTGACAATGACACCGCCACTTTCATCGTTGAATGTTCTGAGGCGACTTGGGCCAAATGGGGCTTTGGCGAGATGACCCAGGAGGGAGAGCATCGCCGCCTGTGAGGAGATTTTCAAGAATCACCTGGGCGGCCATGAACTGATCAGCAATGCCAAGCATCTGCGCGGCTCAGCCTGGCTGAACTTTAACCGGGTGCTGTGTGAGAAATGGTATCACAAAAATGTTGTGCTGCTGGGCGATTCCTCTGCCACCGCGCATTTTTCTATCGGCTCCGGCACCAAGCTGGCGGTGGAATCGGCGATTGCCCTGGCGGATTTCGTTCATAGTGAGGACAGTCTGGAAAAGGCCTTCCAGCGCTATCAGGAAGATCGCCGCCTGGATGTGATGCGCCTGCAATCTGCGGCGCGCAATTCCACCGAATGGTTTGAGGATGTAGAGCGCTATCTGCATCTTGATCCGGTGCAGCTGAACTATTCCATGCTGACCCGCTCGCAGCGCATCAGCCATGAGAATTTGCGCCTGCGCGATGCGGATTGGCTGAAATCGGCTGAGGTCTGGTTCCAGCAGAAGGCCGGCGCTAACGGGGTGCATCGTGCGCCTATGTTTGCGCCCTTCCAGCTGCGCGATATGCAGCTGAAAAACCGGCTGGTTGTCTCTCCGATGGCGCAATACAAGGCCAAGGATGGCTGCCCGACCGACTGGCATTTTGTGCATTATTCCGAGCGCGCCAAGGGCGGGGCCGGGCTGGTCTATACTGAGATGACCTGTGTCAGCCCGGAGGGGCGGATTACCCCGGGCTGTCCGGGCCTTTATGCCCCGGAGCATGAAGCGGCCTGGAAAAGGCTGGTGGATTTTGTGCATTCGGAAACCGAGGCACGCATTTGTATGCAGATCGGCCATGCCGGGCGCAAGGGCTCTACCCAGCTGGGCTGGGAGGAAATGGACGCCCCGCTGAAATCCGGCAACTGGCCGTTAATGTCAGCTTCAGCGATTGCCTGGTCGCCGAATAATGCCGTGCCGCGGGAAATGACACGCCAGGATATGGATCTGGTGCGTGATCAATTCGCAGCCGCAACGGAGATGGCGGCGCGCTGCGGTTTTGATATGGTTGAGCTGCACGCCGCCCATGGCTATCTGATTTCCTCTTTCATCTCGCCTCTGTCGAACCAGCGCACGGATGAATATGGCGGCTCGCTGGAAAACCGGTTGCGCTATCCGCTGGAAGTCTTTGCAGCCATGCGGGCCGCCTGGCCGGAGAATAAGCCGATGTCGGTGCGGGTTTCCGCGACGGACTGGGTGGGCGAAAGCGGCGTTGACGGGGCAGAATCAGTTGCGATTGCGGCGGCCTTTTATGCTGCCGGGGTGGATATTGTGGATGTCTCAGCTGGCCAGACCTCTAAAGAGGCCCGCCCGCAATATGGGCGGATGTTCCAGACACCCTTTTCTGACAGAATCCGCAATGAGCAAGGCATTCCCACAATGGCGGTGGGCAATATCTATGAGCCGGATCATGTCAATTCCATCTTGCTGGCTGGGCGGGCTGATCTGGTATGTCTTGCCCGGCCGCATTTGTCTGATCCATACTGGACCCTGCACGCTGCCGCCGCTTTGGGGGACAGCCTGACCAAATGGCCGGATCCCTATCTGGCCGGGCGGGATCAGCTGTATCGTCTTTCTGAGCGCGGTGAGGGGATCGGTATTCGGGTTTAAGGGGGACAGGCAGGAATATGGATTTATCTTCCCGCACAGTTTTGGTGACCGGGGGCGGGTCAGGTCAGGGCGCTGATCTGGCACATAAGTTTGCCGAAACCGGGGCCACGGTTCATATTACTGGCCGCCGTGCCGAGGCCTTGCAGGCTGTCGCCGGGGCCCATCCTAATATCCATGCCCATCAGGCCGATATGACAGAGGAGGCAGCCGTCAAGGCGCTCTATGCTGATATTGGGCCGGCCCAGATTGTGATCGCCAATGCCGGCATGGCAGAAAGCGCGCCCCTGCACCGCACCTCGCTGGAGAGCTGGCAGCAGATTATGGCCGTGAACCTGACAGCTGTCTTTCTGACTTTCCGGGAAGGGTTGCAAGCCTTGCGGGCCGAAAAACAGGAGTGGGGGCGGTTTATCGCCATTGCCTCTATCGCCGGGCTGCGCGGCTATCCTTATGTCAGCGCTTATGCGGCCTCCAAGCACGGGGTGATCGGGCTGGTGAAATCAGCGGCGCTGGAAAATGCCAGGGCGGGTTTTACCTTTAATGCGATTTGCCCGGGCTATCTGGATACTGAGATGACAGACCGCACGCTGGACAATATTATGGAAAAGACAGGCAAGAGCCGCGATGAGGCGCGTGATGCGCTGACCGAAATGAATCCGCAAGGCCGGCTCATACAACCTGCTGAGGTAACCCGGATGGCCCTGTTCCTGTGCGGGCCGAATACAGACAGCATCACCGGGCAAGCTCTATCAGTTTCGGGGGGAGAAACATGACAACAGGGCCAACAACAGGCTCACCCATGCTGGATCCTGATCAGGATAACAGCCTGGATAATCTGCCTGTATCAAAACAAAGGCTGCGGGTCTGGCTGAAACTTCTGTCAACCAACCGGGCGGTTGAGAGCCAGCTACGCGAATCCCTGCGCCTGCATCATGCGACCACCCTGCCCCGCTTTGATGTGCTGGCGACGCTGGATCGCTATCGCGACGGGTTGCGGATGAGCAGCCTGTCAGCCCATCTCAAAGTCTCCAATGGCAATGTCACCGGCATTGTGGACAAGCTGGTTGCAGAAGGATTTGTTACCCGCGAGATCACCAAGGAAGACAAGCGAGCCACCAAGGTGCGGCTGACCCGCGCCGGGCAGGAAAAATTCACCCTTATGGCTGGCGAGCATGAAAAATGGGTCGATGACCTCTTTGCTGATCTGGACAGCCAGGAGCTGGCCATGCTGACCGGCCTGCTCTCGCGGATAAAGGATGCGCGTCCATGAACAGCACCCAGATGGCAGATTACCAGCCCGCCCATTTCAGCTGGGAATGCCGGCAAGGCGTGGCCACCATCCGCCTGCTGGGGGCGGAGCGCAAGAACCCCCTCACCTTTGAGAGCTATGCCGAATTGCGCGATTGCTTCCGGGCCCTCGCCTATGCCGAGGATGTGTCGGTTGTGATTATCGCCTCCAATGAGGGGAATTTCTGCTCCGGCGGGGATGTGCATGATATTATCGGCCCGCTGGTCAAGATGGATATGAAGGGGCTGCTGGCCTTTACCCGCATGACCGGCGATCTGGTCAAGGCGATGCTGCATTGCGGCAAGCCGGTTATCGCGGCTGTGGACGGGATCTGTGTCGGGGCCGGGGCCATCCTTGCGATGGCCTCTGATTTGCGGCTGGCCACCCCGGCTGCCAAGACAGCCTTTTTGTTCACCCGCGTTGGGCTGGCGGGCTGCGATATGGGTGCCTGTGCAGTGCTGCCGCGCCTGATCGGTCAGGGGCGGGCGGCTGAACTGCTCTATACCGGCCGGTCAATGAGTGCTGAGGAAGGGCTGGCCTGGGGCTTTTTCAACAGCCTGCACCAGCCAGAAGAGCTGGAGGCGGCGGCAGCCGCCCTGGCAAGCCGGATAGCAGAGGGGCCGAATTTTGCCCATATGATGACCAAGACACAGCTCAATCATGAATGGTCCATGGCACTCGAACAGGCGATTGAGGCAGAAGCACAGGCTCAGGCAATCTGTATGCAAACAGCTGATTTTGAACGCGCCTATCACGCCTTTGTTGCCAAGCAGAAACCCGTATTTGAGGGTAATTAATGGCAGATCGCAGCTTTCTTGACTGGCCTTTTTTTGAGGATAAACACCGCCATCTGGCCGCCGGGCTAGAGGCATGGTGTGCAGAGAATCTGCCGGTGGATCATGGCGATACAGATGCTGCCTGTCGCCAGCTGGTTGCCATGCTGGGCGCGGCTGGCTGGCTGACCCACAGCTCTGATTATGATGGCACGGGCCTTGATTTGCGCAGCCTGTGCCTGATACGCGAAACGCTGGCCCGCCATGACGGGCTGGCTGATTTTGCCTTTGCCATGCAGGGGCTGGGGATGGGGCCGGTAACCCTGTTTGGCAGCCCGCAGCAGCGCGACTGGCTGGCCAAGACGACCAGCGGAGAGGCGCTGGCCGCCTTTGCCCTGTCAGAACCGGCCAGCGGCTCAGATGTCGCCAATCTCAGCACCGAGGCGCGGCCGGACGGGAACGGCTTTGTGCTGAATGGCGAGAAAACCTGGATTTCCAATGGTGGCATCGCCGATATTTATACCGTTTTTGCCCGCACCGGAGAAGGGCCGGGGGCCAAGGGCCTGTCCTGTTTTCTGGTGCCTGCTGATACAGAGGGGCTGGAGATTGCCGAGCGGCTAGATGTGATTGCCCCGCATCCGCTGGCGCGGCTGAAATTCAATAATATGAAATTGCCGGCAGATGCGCTGATTGGAACGCAAGGCAAGGGGTTCGGCATTGCCATGTCGGTGCTGGATATTTTCCGCTCAACCGTCGGGGCGGCAGCGCTTGGCTTTGCCCCCCGCGCGCTGGATGAGGCGCTGGCCCGCACTGGCAGCCGCCAGCTATTCGGGGCGGCCATGGCGGAAATGCAGATGGTTCAGGGGCATCTGGCCGATATGGCCCTTGGCGTGGATGCCGCTGCCCTGCTCATCTATCGGGCTGGCTGGACAAAGGATAGCGGGGCCGGGCGCATCAGCCGGGAAGCCTCTATGGCCAAGCTCTATGCTACCGAGACCGCCTTTGAGATCATAGACAAGGCGGTGCAGCTGCATGGCGGGGACGGGGTGCGCTCCGGCCAGAAGGTCGAAGAGCTGTATCGGGAAATCCGCGCCCTGCGGATTTATGAGGGGGCCAGTGATGTGCAAAAGATCATCATTGCCCGCCAAACACTGGCGGATTTTTCCTGACCAGCGGCTGACTTTGCGACACTCTGAATTTTAGGCAGGAAATGGTGCTGCTGAATGGATTCGAACCATCGACCTCACCCTTACCAAGGGTGTGCTCTACCGACTGAGCTACAGCAGCATCGGGCCTGACACGCAGGCCGAATGAACGGCTTTGTATCAGGCCGGATGCCGCATTTCAAGCAAGAAAAACACCCGGCAGCAAACCGCGCTTCAGGCCGGGTGCCGGGGCTGGCAATCAGAAATGCACCCTGAGCATTTTATCCTGCCTTTCTTCAACCGAGGGGCAGATCACAAATATCACCCGCACAATCTCTCCCTTACGGGCATATTTTGCCTTGATTTTCTGCATCGCCTCGGTGATCAGCTCCTCCCCGGGCGGGATATAGGTAAAGCCGGGGCCGGCAGGCGGGTTGTCATCCGGCGGGCTCAACAGATAATTGGGATAGATCTCGCCCGGCTCATAGACATAGATCGGGGTCTGTATCACACCGGATGCAACGGAAGATACCGTGATGCGGGTCACCGTGTGTCCCCGCTCAATCCGGTTGGCATCCGGTATGGACAGCCAGGTTCCAGGCGGGCCGAAAAACCAGTATTCAAACCCGTCCGGGACAATGGAATTGGCGGCCCCGCCGGGCAGCGTATTGCCATGCGCGCTGACCACAACATCAGCTGGCTGAATGGCAAAGGGATCTGTGACGTGTCTTGGCATTTTTTCCTCCAGGGATTTTGTTGGTTGTTTGGCCGAATGGCCGCTTGTCGGGGCTAGCCTGTTGTCAGGCCGCCGTTTCCGCGCCCGCTGAGGCGTCCGGCTTATTGACCGGCAAGGGCGCCAGCGTATCGCCATCCACTTCGCCGGCCAGCTTCTCAGCCTGTTTGCTGATCAGCTGTTCATTGAGCTGCAAGCCCTTTTGAACCGTGCTGTTCATGGAATCAATTATCTTTGCCAGACCTTCGGGAACATCGCCCTGTTTCAGCGTCAATTCCGCATAGGTAGTGGCTGAATAATCGCTGGAACGCTTTTGTTCCTTGGCAACTGACACATTGGCTGTCAGCGTGCCGGAAATCTTGAACAGGCCGACACCAAAGCTCGCCGTGGCCGACACTGTGGTATCACTCTTCACATTCAGATTATCGCTCTGATGGGCGGATACCGACATAGCAAATACGCAACTGGAACGAA
>JAYPQA010000024.1:0-9731 GCA_038131695.1 Alphaproteobacteria bacterium
GGTTACGTATTGCTGCTATGCCAGCGGCAGCGGGCGCTTTCGCTACCTGCTTTACAAGGATGTGAACCGGCATATGCCCTTGCTGGCCGCTGCCGGGCCCGCCCGCTAGCCAAAACGCATCAGAGCCAAAAACAGGCCAGAAACCATGCCAGGGACCATGCCAGAAAACCGCCATATCCTCACCCAAACAGTCACCCGCGAGCGCTTTTCCCCCTTTGGTGATTTGCTGGTCGCTGAGGGGCCGCCGGATATGATTATTAACCAGGAAAAATGCGGACGCTGGCATGATTTGGCGCAGCTGGATTTTGTCGGCGGGCGGGCTGGAATCAGCCTGTTTCTGGCAGAAAAGCGCGATTTTCCCTATCAGCTGGATCTGCTGGAAAGGCACCCTCTGGGCAGCCAAAGCTTTATTCCCATGACAGCGAATCCCTTTTTGGCTATAGTCGCTTCAGATGAGGGGGATCGGCCAAGTTTCCCAAAAGCTTTTCTGATCCCGCCCCATCATGCGGTGAGTTTTCACCGCAACATTTGGCATGGTGTCTTGACACCATTGCACAGTCCCGGGCTGTTCGCGGTCATTGACCGTATTGGCAGCGGGCACAATCTGGAGGAGTTCTGGTTTGAGGAGCCTTATTTGGTAATGCAAAAAGACTGATCTGGTTCCGTAAATAATCAAGCCAGACTCAAATCCAATATTAGCTAGCAAAGGGGGATAAAATGGCAGCTAATACTTCTCTGGGAACCGCCAAGCAATTGGCAGATCCCAACTATACCCCGCCGATGGCACAGGCGATCCCGCTTGGGATCCAGCATATCCTGGCAATGTTCATCTCGAATGTGACGCCAGCGATTATCGTGGCCGGGGCGGCGGGTTTCGGTTTCGGGTCAAATTCGCCCGATTTCCCACTCATGATCTATATGATTCAGATGTCGATGCTGTTTGCCGGTATCGCAACGCTGTTTCAGACAATTGGTTTTGGTCCGGTCGGCGCGCGCCTGCCGGTGGTTCAGGGCACCAGCTTTGCCTTTGTGCCGATCATGATCCCGCTGGTGGCGGGCAAGGGAGCTGATGCGATTGCCATCCTTATGGGTGGCGTTTTTGTAGGGGGCCTGTTCCATGCGTTCCTTGGCACCTTCATCGGTCGTATCCGCTTTGCTTTCCCACCGCTTGTGACAGGCCTTGTGGTGCTGATGATTGGTCTGGCCTTGATTAAGGTTGGTATCCAATATGCAGCAGGCGGTGTGCCAGCGATAGGCACGCCGGAATATGGCAGCTTCAATAACTGGCTGGTAGCCGGGGTGGTGATTGTGGTCACGCTCGGGCTGAAATTTTTCAGCCGAGGAATGCTGTCTGTCGGGGCTGTCCTGTGGGGCATGGTCGTAGGCTATATCGTTGCCTTTGCAATGGGTATGGTCAGCTTTGACGGTATTGGCCGGGCGGCAGCCTTTGCTGCACCGGTGCCGCTGAAGTTCGGCATAGAGTTCACCGCTGCTGCCATTATCGGTATGTCTGCGATGGCCTTTGTCTCGGCTGTGGAAACAGTCGGCGATGTATCGGGCATTGCACGCGGTGGTGCGAACCGTGAGGCGACAGACAAGGAAATTGAAGGGGCGACCTATGCAGATGGTCTGGGCAGTGCCGTTGCCGGCCTGTTCGGGGCGCTGCCGAACACCTCTTTCAGCCAGAATGTTGGTCTGGTAGCCATTACCGGGGTGATGAGCCGCGGTGTGGTGACTATCGGGGCGATTATTCTGGTTATCTGTGGCCTTATCCCGAAAGTGGGGGCGATTATCTCTACCATCCCAATCGAAGTCTTGGGTGGCGGGGTGATTGTCATGTTCGGCATGGTTGCCTCAGCAGGCGTGTCGATGCTCTCACAAGTGAAGTGGAACCGGCGCAATCTGGTTATCTTTGCCATCTCGCTGTCTGTCGGCCTTGGCCTGCAGATGGAGCCTGCGGCTCTGCAATATCTGCCGAGTACGGCCAAGCTGTTGATGGTGTCCGGCCTGCTGCCTGCAGCGGTGCTGGCGATTGTGCTGAATCTGGTTCTGCCTGAAGAGCTGCCGGAGAAGTAAGCCTTTTCGGCTTGCATAAACGGTCAAAAAAGTAACGCCGGGCCCCTTGTTTTGATAATCAGGGGCCCGGTTTTTGTTTTTGGCCTACTTTTCTTTTATAGAAATAAGAATGAGCCGTCAGGGTGTGCAGGGGAAAAAGAGGATGCGGTTTTCTGCCAATCTGGGACTGTTATTCACCGAGAGGCCGCTGGCCGCGGCAATCCGGGCTGCCGCTGCCGCCGGGTTTCAGGCGGTGGAATGCCATTGGCCCTATGAGACGGATAGCGCGCAGCTGCGGGCTGTGCTGGCGGAAACCGGCCTGCCGATGCTATGTCTGAATACGGTTCGCGGCCGGGCCGGGGAATTTGGGCTGGCCGCCCTGCCCGGCAGGCAAGAAGAAGCCCGCGCGGCGATCCGCCAGGGCCTGGATTATGGCCAGCAAATAGGCGCCGGCAATCTGCATATCATGGCCGGGGTGGCCAGCGGGCCAGCGGCGCAAGAGACCTTTGCCGAAAATGTGCGCTGGGCCGCTGATCAGGCAGCTCTGGCCGGGATGGGGGTGCTGATTGAGCCGCTAAACCGGCATGATGTCCCGGGCTATTTCCTGCAGAATTGTGATCAGGCGGCGGCTCTGGTGGATCAGCTGGCCAGCCCGCATATCAAAATCATGTTTGATTGCTATCACCTGCAACGCCAGGGCGGCGATCTGGTGAATTATTTTACCAGCTATCAGCCGCTGATAGGCCATGTGCAATTTGCTGGCGTGCCGGATCGCGGCCCGCCCTCAGGCGGTGAGCTGGATTATCGCTGGCTGCTGGGCGAATTCGTCCGGCTGGGATATGATGGCTGGTTCGGGGCCGAATACAGACCGGCTGGCGAAACCGAGGCGAGCCTTGGCTGGCTGGCAGATTTTACCAGAGATTTAACGGATAATTTTACCGGCAATTGACAAGGTCCGGCATTGACTCTGCCGGAAGCGGGGGCTTAACTCAAACCTGAGGAGAGAGGCGGATTTCCTGCCATCCCTGCCCTGTGGCACGGCCGGGTGGGGCCACACGCGTGACAAGGAATTCTGTTATGGCTGAACCGGTGCTGAATCTGTCGCCGCGCCCGTCTGACGAGATACGGCAAACCACCTGTTATATGTGTGCCTGCCGCTGCGGCATCAATGTGCATATGAAAGAGGGCAAGCCTGTCTATATAGAGGGCAACCGCGACCATCCGGTTAATCAGGGCGTGCTCTGTGCCAAGGGCAGTGCTGGCTTGATGCAGGTTTTGGCCCCGTCCCGCCTGCAGCAGCCGCTAAAGCGGGTGGGCCCGCGCGGCTCCGGCGAATTTGAGCCGATCAGCTGGGAGGACGCCTTGCAGCTGGCGGCAGTGGCTGGCCCCGCTGCATAAGCAGGACCCGGAAAAGCTGGCTTTTTTTACCGGGCGCGATCAATCGCAGAGCTTTACCAGCTATTGGGCGCAGGCTTTTGGCACGCCGAACTATGCGGCCCATGGCGGGTTTTGCTCAGTCAATATGGCAGCAGGCGGCATCTATACGATGGGCGGGGCTTTTTGGGAATTTGGCCAGCCTGACTGGGACAATACCAAGCTGTTCATGCTGTTCGGGGTGGCTGAGGATCATGATTCCAACCCGATCAAGATGGGGATTGGCAAGCTGAAGCAGCGCGGAGCGCGGATCATCGGCGTTAATCCGGTGCGGTCCGGCTATAATGCGGTGGCAGATGACTGGATAGGCATTACTCCCGGCACCGATGGGCTGCTTATTCTGGCGCTGGTGCATTGCCTGATGGCGGCTGGCAAGATTGATCTGGATTACCTGTCCAGATGGACCAATGCCCCGCTCTTGCTGAATGATGACCCGGACAGCCCGGACTATGGGCTGTTCCTGCGCGATGCAGAGGGAAACAAGCTCGTCATTGACAAAAAGACAGGCCAGTCGGCGCGCTGGGATGCAAAGGGGGTGCGCCCGGACCTGAATGGCCAGCTGCAAAGGGATGGCATCACACATCGCACGGTGATGGCCCGCCTGGCCGCAAAATATCTGGACCCGGCCTATGCCCCGGAACAGGTGGCCGAACGCTGCGGGCTGCAGGCTGGACAAATCCGCAAGCTGGCGGCTGATCTGGCGCGCACCGCCTTTGATGAGGCGATAGAGATCAAGCAAAGCTGGACAGATTTTCGCGGTGAGACACATCAACGCATGGTAGGCCGGCCGGTCAGTTTTCATGCGATGCGCGGCATCTCGGCCCATGCCAACGGGTTTCAGACCTGCCGGGCCTTGCATCTGCTGCAAATCCTGCTGGGGGCGGTAGAGGTGCCGGGCGGCTTCCGTTTCAAGCCGCCCTATCCAAAGCCGGTTTCGGCCCATCCAAAACCGCATTGCAAGGTAACCCCCGGCGCGCCGCTGGATGGCCCGCATTTGGGCTATGTTCAGGGGCCGGAGGATCTGTGCCTGAAAGAGGATGGCAGCCCGGCCCGCATTGACAAGGCCTATTCCTGGGAAAATCCGATGTCAGCGCATGGGCTGATGCATATGGTGATCTCCAATGCCTATGCTGGCGATCCCTATCCGGTGGATGTGCTGTTTATGTATATGGCGAATATGAGCTGGAACAGCTCGATGAACAGTGGCGGGGTGATGGATATGCTGACCGCCCGGGATGAGGAAGGCAATTATGTCATCCCGAAAATCATTTATTCAGATGCCTATTCTTCTGAGATGGTCGCCTATGCCGATCTGATCCTGCCCGATACCACCTATCTGGAACGCCATGATTGTATCTCGCTGCTGGACCGGCCGATTTCCGAGGCGGATGCGGCAGCAGATGCGATCCGCTGGCCGGTCATGGAGCCGGACCGGGATGTGCGCGGCTTTCAGTCTGTCTTGTGTGATCTGGGCGCCCGGCTGGGCTTGCAGGGGTTTGTCAAAGAAGATGGCAGCCAGAAATATGCTGATTATGCGGATTATATCACCCATCATGAGAGGCGGCCGGGCATTGGCCCTCTGGCTGGCTGGCGAGGCAAAAAGGGCCAGAAATCCGGCCGCGGCGAGATCAATGAGGATCAGCTAAAGGCCTATAGGGATAATGGCAGTTTTTTTGCCGCCCATATTCCGCAAGAGGCGCTCTATTTCAAGCCCTGGAACCAAGCCTATCAGGAATGGGCGGTAGAGATAGGGCTCTATGATGCCCCGCAATTCTATCTGTTTGATCTCTGGTCAGAGCCGCTGCGCCGCTTCCAGCTGGCCGCAGAGGGGCACGGGACACGCCAGCCCCCCGATCATTTGCGCGCCCGTATCAAGACCCAGCTGGACCCGCTGCCCATCTGGTATCCGCCAGACAGCGCAGATGAGACCGCTTATCCCTATCACGCGCTGACCCAGCGCCCGATGGCGATGTATCATTCCTGGGGCACGCAAAATGCCTGGCTGCGCCAGATACATGGCCAGAACCCGCTCTATCTGCCGGATGCGATCTGGCAGGAAAAAGGCTTTGCCGAGGGGGATTGGGCTGAGGTCAGATCACCGCATGGATCAATCACCGTGCCGGTGGCGCGCATGGCCGGGCTGAACAGCCGGACTGTCTGGACCTGGAATGCGATAGGCAAGCGCAAGGGGGCCTGGGCCCTGGATGAAAACGCCCCGGAAGCCAGCAAGGGGTTTTTGCTGAACCATCTGATCCATGAATTGCTGCCGCCAAAGGGGGACGGGTTGCGCTGGGCCAATTCGGACCCGGTGACCGGCCAGGCGGCCTGGTTCGATTTGCGGGTGGCCATTGCAAAGACAGACCCGCCCGCTGAAGCGCAGCCCGTTTTTCCGGCGCAGAAATCCCCGGTTGGGCGCGGACCACAAGATTTGCGCCAGCAAAGCCGCCCCTCAAAGGCAGGTGAGAGATGACAAAATTACCGGCGGCATCGGAAAAAAAACTGGGGCTGGTCATTGATCTGGATATCTGTGTCGGCTGTCATGCCTGTGTGATTTCCTGCAAGGGCTGGAATACGGAAAATTACGGGGCCCCGCTCTCTGATATGGATGCTTACGGGGAAAATCCGGTGGGCAGTTTTCTCAATCGCATCCATTCCTTTGAGGTTCAGCCCGATGACGGCCCGGCCCAGAGCGTGCATTTCCCGAAATCCTGTCTGCATTGTGAGACGGCCCCTTGTGTGACCGTCTGTCCGACCGGGGCCAGCTACAAGCGGGCAGAGGACGGCATTGTGCTGGTCAATGAAGAGGCCTGTATTGGCTGCGGGCTGTGCGCCTGGGCCTGTCCCTATGGCGCGCGTGAGATGGATCAGGCTGAAGGGGTGATGAAAAAATGCACCTTGTGTGTTGACCGCATCTATAATGAAAATCTGGCTGCTGAGGATCAGATACCGGCCTGTGTGCGGACCTGTCCGACCGGCGCCCGCCATTTCGGCGATTTCGGCGACCCGGACAGTGCGGTCAGCCAGCTGGTGGCTGCGAGGGAATCGGTGGATTTGATGCCGGAACAGGGAACCAAACCGGTGAATAAATATCTCTTGCCGCGCATCAAGGATCGCTGGCTGGATCAGCCAGAGGCCGACGATATGCTGCCAGCTGTGGCAGAAGAGCCAGAAGGGTTCCTGAAATGGCTGGACAAGGCTTTGGAGAAATTATGAGATGAATCCGGCCCCGTCTGTCATTATTTTTACCGTTCTGTCCGGCCTCGGTTTCGGGATGCTGTTCTGGCTGGGTCTGGGCCAGGCTGAGACCGGCGGGATGGCTGGTTTCTGGCTGTTTGCCCTGGCCCTCATCCTGTCCGCTGGCGGGCTGCTTGCCTCAACCTTTCATCTGGGCAATCCACAGCGTTTCTGGCGGGCCTTTAGCCAGTGGCAGACCAGCTGGCTGAGCCGCGAGGCGGTTCTGGCTGTCGCGGCGCTGGGCGTGATGGGGCTGTTTGGGCTGGGCCATGTGTTTTTTGATCAGAATTGGGTCTGGCTGGGCCGGGCCGGGGCCGGGCTCTGCCTGCTGACGGTGCTGGCGACAGCGATGATCAATGCCCAGCTGAAAACGGTGCCCCGCTGAACCAGCCGGGCACGTGGTGCTGTTTATCCGCTGGCGCTGGCGGGCGGCGGGTTGATCACCGCACAGGCCGGGCTGGCCGCCGGTCTGTTCGGGCTGGCCGGGCTGGCCCAGCTCTGGGTCTGGTATCGCGGCGGGCAGAGATTTGCTGAGGCCGGGTCCACGCTGGAGAGTGCAACCGGCCTTGGCGGGCGCGGTCAGCTGCGGCTTTTTGAGCCGCCCCATACAGGCCGCAATTACCTGCTGGATGAAATGGTCTATCATATCGGGCGCAAGCATGCGCGGCGTTTGCGGGTGATAGCCTTGCTGGGGATGAGCATTCTGCCTGCTGCGATCCTGCTGGCAGGCGGGGCCGGGCTGCTGGCTGCCGGGCTGGCCGGGGCGGTGCATCTGGTGGGGGTTTTTGCGGCGCGCTGGCTGTTTTTTGCAGAAGCTGAGCATGTTGTGGGCCTTTATTATGGCCGTCATTCCTGATAGAGGGTAACCGGCCCCGGCGATTATCTGGGGCGGTATTTTTTTTGAAAATCTGAAGGTGGCAATGACCGCGGCGTTGATGTTCATGGGAACCGGGTCCGGTGTGGGCAAGTCGCTTGCTGGTGGCCGGGCTGTGCCGCCTGCTGGCCAATCAGGGGATAAGGTTGCGCCCGTTCAAGCCGCAGAATATGTCCAATAACGCAGCTGTCACCCCGGATGGCGGCGAAATTGGCCGCGCCCAGGCCCTGCAAGCCCAGGCGGCCAGACGGCCTGCCAGCGTGCATATGAACCCGGTTCTGCTGAAGCCGCAACCCGGCCAGACCGCACAAGTGATTCTGCAAGGCCGCCATCACCCGCTGGCTGAGGGCCAAAGCTGGCAGCAGGTCCGCCATCACATGCTGGAGCCGGTGCTGGCCTCTTTTTCCCGGCTGGCGGGCGCGGCGGATCTGATTCTGGTAGAGGGGGCCGGGTCTGCCAGTGAGGTGAATATGCGCGCGGGCGATATTGCCAATATGGGCTTTGCAGAGGCGGCTGATTTGCCGGTGGTGATGATAGGCGATATTGAACGCGGCGGGGTGATCGCGGCGCTGGCTGGCACCAAAGCGGTGCTGGAGCCGCCGGATGCGGCGCGCATTGCCGGGTTTTGCGTCAATAAATTTTGCGGTGATCCGGCGCTCTTTGCAGATGCGATGCGCTGGCTGGAAGAAAAGACAGGCTGGGCCGGGCTGGGGATCGTGCCCTGGTTTGAGGGGGCCCGCCTCTTGCCAGCTGAGGATCTGATGGATTTGGCCAGCAAGGCAGACGCCCCCGGCCTGGCAAATGGGCCCCGAACAACACCCGGAACACCACCCGGACAGGCTGCATATTTGTGTGCCGGTGCTGCCCGGTCTTGCCAATTTTGACGAACTCGATCCGCTGCTGGCGGATCCCGGGCTGGCGGTCACGCTGTTGCGCGATGGCCAGGCGCTGCCCGCAAGCTGTGATCTGGTCATCCTGCCGGGGTCAAAATCCACCCTCTCTGATTTGCAGCATCTCTATGACACTGGCTGGGCCAGCGATATTATCGCCCATGCCCGGCGGGGGGGCCATGTGCTGGGAATTTGCGGCGGCTATCAGATGCTGGGCCGCAGATTGCTGGACCCGATGCAAATCGAAAGCCATCTTGTTGAAATGCCGGGGCTGGGGCTGCTTGCGATTGAGACCGTTCTGGGCCAGCAGAAAACAACCCGCCAGACAAGGCTGGTAACCGCAGACGGGGCGGCAGCGGCCAGTGGCTATGAAATCCATCTGGGCCAGACCAGCGGGCCGGATTGCCAGCAGCCCTTTTTTGCCGACGGGCATGGGGCTGTCAGCCCGGATGGCCGCATCGCAGGCTGCTATCTGCATGGGCTGTTTGATGAGGCTGAATTCCGGCGCTGGTATTTTGCCCGCTTTAACCAGCCGGTCAGCCCGGGTAATCACGGTGATGAGCTGGAGCTGGTGCTGGATCAGCTGGCAGAGCATCTTGAAGCCAGTCTTGATATAGAGGCCTTGCTCAGCCTGGCCCGCCCGCTGGCAGGCTAGCTGCCGGCAAAATCATTCTGCCGCCATGCCTCATACAGCACAGCCGCGACCGCATTGGACAGGTTCAGCGAGCGGTTACCCGCCTGCATCGGCAAAAACAGCTGCGTTCCGGCGGGCAGGCTGGCGCGCAAATCGGCCGGCAAGCCAGCCGTCTCTGAGCCGAACAGCAACGCATCTTGCGGCTGAAAGCGGGCCTTGTCATAGCGCTGCTGGCCGAATTTGGTGATCACCCAGAGGGTTTTCGCCTGGCAATGGGCCAGACAGGCTTGCAAATCCGGCCAGATCGCGACCTCAGCCAGCTCGGCATAATCCAGCCCGGCGCGGCGGCAGGATTTCGCATCCAGCTGAAAGCCCAGCGGCTCAATCAAATGGCAGCCGCGCCCCGCTATTTGCACAAAGCCGGATAATATTGCCCGTATTGGGCGGGATTTCCGGCTGGTAAAGGATGACATCAAACATTCCACGCCTCTTTTTTGCCCCCTGAAAATGGCGGATATTCCGGCGATCAGCAATGAAATCTATAAAAAGCTGAAAAATAACAGGCCGCGTTAACCTTTTATTATCTTTATTGTGCTTAAACTCCCTGCTG
>JAYPQA010000025.1:0-32436 GCA_038131695.1 Alphaproteobacteria bacterium
TTGCAGCCCGTCCTTCAACTGGTCCGCCAATTTGTCAGAACAGGATATTGCCCGCTTCCAAAAAGAGATTGGCAAGATGGGCTACAAGTTCCAGTTCATCACGCTGGCAGGCTTTCATTCCCTTAATTACGGGATGTATGAGCTGGCCCGCGGCTATCGCGATCAGGGCATGACTGCCTATTGTGAATTGCAGAATGCCGAATTTGCAGCAGCCGATCAGGGTTATACCGCCCATCGTCACCAGCGCGAGGTGGGCGCGGGCTGGTTTGACGCGATTTCGGTTGCGGTAAAAGGCGGGGCGTCCTCAACAACAGCCCTGAATGATTCAACCGAAGAGGCCCAGTTCACCCAGCCGGATGCGGCTGAATAACACCCGATACAGGTTCTTTTTACCCCGTTTTCTATGGAGACAAAAATGCAAACAGCACAGATTGAGGCAGCCCAGATTGAGGGCACCCCGGCCGAGCAGGCCAGCGCAGATGAGGAGCGGATCACCATCCTTGCTTCCAGCTTTGGCCAGGCCGCCGTTGAGTTTCATCGCCGCCGCATGGCTGAACAGGGCTACCGGCTGGAAAACCGGATAGCCGGGCATAAATTCTTTCGCACGGACGGGATGGAATTATCCAGCCTGTTTGACGGCGAAACGCTCTGGGCCGTGACCTTCGTCAAGGCCAGCTGAGCGGCGCAAGACTTTTCCAATCCAGAGCAAAAAGGGCAGGGCTTATCCTGCCCTTTTTTGGGCGCTTTTTCTTTTGCCCGCTTCAGATAATCTGGCAGGCCGTGTCGAAATCAAGCCGCGCTGCCCGATCCTTGATATTCTGGCCATTGCCATAACCAAGCGAGATCAGCATGGAAACGCGCCAGCTGCTGCCAGCATGGAAGGCCGCATCGACTTTTTGCTTGTCAAAACCGATCATCGGCCCGCAATCAAGGCCCACGGCCCGCGCGGCCAGAATCAGATAGCCTGCCTGCATCCAGCTGTTCTGAAAGGCGATTTTTTCCAGCGCTTCAGCTGGCCGGGCCGCGACCTGATCGGCGTCCATATGCGGGGCCAGCTGCCCCAAATGGGCATGAAATTCCAGATCATGGGCCAGAATGGCGACCACTGGCGCGCTTTCAATCTTGGGCCGGTTCCCTTCAGCAGCTGCCTCCCGTAATTTTGCCTTGCCGGACTCTGAGGCCACAAAGCTGAGCCGCATGGGGCAGAAATTGGATTCGGTCGGCGGAAATTTCGCCAGATCATAGAGCTGGCGCAGCGTGGCCTCGCTGACTGGCTGGTCGGTGAAAAAACGGTGCGTTCTGGCGCTGGTAAAAAGATCATCAAGATTTGCCGTCTGGGTCATTTGTTTTCTCCGGATGCTGGAAAGGGGAGCGGTGAAGATAGCCACGCAGCCGCCTTATTTGCAATCTTATTTTTGCAAGAGCAGAACAGTTTTGTCGCCTGCCTCCTGGCTGGTATGGCGAAACCATTATATGGGACAGATACTATTTTTTTCTTGCCTGTTACCCGGAAAGCCTGAACACTTTGATGAGTAGGTAAAAAAATACCATGTGTTTGGTTTTTCTGCCCAAGGCCGGATACAGCAAAGATAAAAGGGCAGTAGTGGAGGAAATCATGCGGAAATACAGCTTTATTGCGGGCTTTGCCGCGATACTGGGCATGGGGTTGAGTGCGCAGGCCCAGGTCAATCTGACAGCCGAGACAGCGTCCCCGGGCTCAGCCCCCGGCGTGTCTGTTATTGCCCTGTCTGAAGCGGCAGCGAAATTCAATGTTGCCAATATTCAGGTTACAACCGGCCAAACGCTGACCAATTCGGTGCAAAATGTTGCAGAAGGCAAGTCAGATATCGCTGCTGCTCCCTTTATCCTGCCCTTCTTGATGTCCAAGGCCGTTGGCCCCTATGCCAAGCTGGGCGCAGAAAAGGGCAGCGCGCTGACCGATCAGCTGGCGGTGCTTTATTCCTACCGGATTTCGGTGCAGGGGCTTTATGCCTATGACAGCACCAATCTGGGCGGCTGGGATGATCTCAAGGGCCGCACCATCTATAATGGCCCGCCGCGCGGCGCGGCGCTGACCAATGCCCGCCTGCTGATCAAGCTGAATACCGGCATGGAAGAGGGCAAGGGCTATAATGGCGTGCAGGTGAATTGGGGCCAGGCCGTGAAAACTATTCAGGATGGCTCTGCTGAGGCGTTTGTTCTGCCGCAGAGCTTTCCCGATGCGCGGATTACCGCTGCCATGGCTTCCGGCGATATGACGATCTGGTCCTTGCCCAAAAAAGTCTATGAGAGCGAGGCCTTCGGCAATGTCGGCAAGCTGCCCGGCACGGTTCCGGTAACTCTGCCGATTTCTGAGATGGGCTATAGCTCCGGTGTTACGGTCGTGTCTGAGGATGATATGTTCCGCGGGCCGGGCACGGTTGGCGGCGAGATTGTCAATAAAAGCATGAGCTTTGACATGGCCAAGGCGCTGACCAAGGCATTTATCGATGGTCTGGATAGCGTCTATCGCCCGAAAGCCCCGTTCATGCCCAATAGCTGGCATGGCGAGACGGATATTGCGCTGACCGATATGTGCGGGCCAAATCCGCTGAAATATCACCCGGGGGCTGTCGCCGCCTGGGAAGAGGCAGGCTATACCATTCCAGATTGCGCCAAATAAGGCTTCAATCATGACGAAGACGGGTGCCGGCTGGCCTGCTGGCACCCGGATTTTTGTTTATTTATGCTGAAAAAAGGGGGGCTTGGAGATGTCTGGTGCAACACAACCAGATGACAAGCAGACAGATCTTGGCCTGAAGCTGGTCTATTTCCTGACTATTGTCATGGTGGTGACTGGCTTGGTGAATTCGACCCCCGGCATCCCGGGATATGACAATCTGGTGGCCAGCCTGACCGGCATTGAAGGGGCTACCTTTCGCAAATTTCCGTTTGAGTGGTTCTATCCCGGCTTTTTTGCGATGATGATGATCATTGTCGCGCTGAAACATTCCATGTGGCGATCCTGGGCCGGGCGCAGCGTTTGGCGCCGCCGTTTTGGCCTGTTCATGGATATTGCGCTGGCCGTGATGGCGCTAACGATTTCACTGACTTATTATATTGAATATGAAGCAATTTGCCTGATTGATCAGATGACCGGAGAACGCGCGGCCCTGATCGCAGAAAGCCTGAAAACAGAGGCGGAATTCGCCAAATCGCTGGGATTGCCAGCCCCGACCACGGTGGATGATCCGGCCTGTGTGGATACCACGGGCGGGTGGCTGGTCTTGATTGTGGGTCTGGCGATTGCGGTCTTTCTGACCTATAATATAAAGGTTTGGGGGTTGCCGCTGGTGCTGGTTGCGCTGCTGATCTCCAGCTATACAATCGCAACGGTGCTGGTCTGGTATTTTTACGGGGCCGACGATATCAACAAATATCTGATGACCAAGCTGGCTGGCGAGCCTCGCCTGCTGAGTGATGGCCGGCCGCGCGTGCATGATATTCTGGTGAATAATTCCAGCGGTATGCTGGGCCGTTTCATGGATATTATCCTGAATACGATTTTCCCATATCTGGTGCTGGGCTCGCTGTTTGGCAGCTCAGCCGGTGGCCGCTCGCTTATCAAGCTGGCCTTTCGGCTGACCCGTCATTTGCGCGGTGGCCCGGCCCATGCGGCGATAGTTAGCTCAGCCATGTTTGGAACAATTTCCGGCGGGCCGATTGTCAATGTGCTCTCCACCGGTGTCCTGACCATTCCGATGATGCTGAAGCGCGGCTTTTCCAAGGTTTTTGCAGGCGGGGTAGAGGCGGCCGCCTCCTCTGGTGGCTCAATCATGCCGCCGGTAATGGGGGTGGCAGCCTTTATTCTTGCTGCCTTGACAGCGGTTCCCTATTCCAGCGTGATTATCGCAGCCCTCTTGCCAGCTCTGGCCTATTTCTTCTGCCTGTTCCTGTCGGTTGTCTTTCAGGCGCGCAAGCAGAATATCCAGGCGATTGGCGAGTTGACTGAGGATATGATCCTCACCCGCCAGGACAGGCTGAACCTGTTGATGATATTCGGGCCGATCATCCTGATTCTGCTGCTTTTGATTACCAGCAAGGAAGCGGTGGGCTGTGGGCCGCTTGGCCCGCTTTTCGGGGCCGAACGCGTAATCACCGAGGCAGGCTGCCGGGTAACCGAACTGTCCTGGCTGCTGGAGCTGATTCGCAATTCGGCCGGAGATGCAGGCAGTGCCGGCTGGTGGGCGGTGATGCTGCTGTTGGTCTTGCTGTTTCTGGACCCGGATGTGCGGGCGCGGCCCAAAAAGCTGCTGGATGCGTTCAGCGATGCCGGGGTGTTGATTTCCACCTTGTATCTGATGTTTCTGGCGGTTTCGATTATTGATTTCTGCCTGAATTTTACCGGGCTGCCGACCTTTATCTCGCTGGATGTGCTGTCCTGGCTGGAGGTGCTGGATATTGGCAGCGGCTCTGTTTTTGTCCAGCTGGCGGCCTTGTTATTGACGATGCTGATAGCGGTGCTGCTGGGTATGGGGATGCCTGCTGCCCCGGCCTATATCAATGTGGCCCTGCTGATGGGGCCGGTTCTGGCCGGGCTGGGTCTGGCAACCTTTACCGCGCATATGTTTATCTTCTATTTCGCGGTGGCCTCAGCCATCACGCCGCCCGTGGCCCTGGCCGCCTTTGCCGCCTCTACCATCACCAAGGCGGAACCCATGTCCACCGGCTTTTCGGCGGTGAAATCCGGGATTGTGCTGTTTGTCATTCCCTTTGTCTTTGCGCTTTATCCGGAATTGCTGCTGATTGAGGAGGCGGTGATGGATCCGACCAAGACCGGCATGAGCGCCATTGTCTATCTGCCCGGCTATGACGGAACAACAGATTGGGGGGCGTTGCTGGTGCTGGTGGTGCGGATTATCGGGGCGCTGTATCTTTTGTCCAGTGCGCTGGCCCGCTTTGATCGAACCCGCCTCAGCCTGGCTGAGATGGGGCTGCGCCTGCTTTTGGCTCTGGGTCTGGTATCTGGTGATGTGATGATTTACCTGCCTGCTGCCGGGTTGGCCCTGTTGCTGGTTGGCTGGCATGAATTCCGCCATCGCCAGTCCCTCCAGCCTGCCTGAACCCCAGCCTGAACCAAGGATAAGAGATGGAAGATGGCACAGTCTGAAAAGATTAAGAATATCCTGTTTATCATGGCAGATCAGCTGCGCTGGGATTATCTGTCCTGCTATGGTCATCCCTATCTGCACACGCCCAATATGGATGCGCTGGCTGAGCGGGGGGTGCGCTTTGACCGGGCCTATGTGCAATCGCCTGTCTGCGGGCCGTCCAGGGCCTCTTTTTATACAGGCCGCACGGTGTTCAGCCATGGCGCGACCTGGAACCGGGTGCCGCTGCCGATAGGAGAGATGACGCTGGGCGATTATCTGGCCCCGATTGGGGTGCGCACCGGGCTGGTTGGCAAGACGCATTTTGTGCCCGACCGGGAGGGGATGGCCCGGCTGGGGCTGAATGCCAGCACCGAGATTGGCCTTATGGTTCAGCAAGGCGGGTTTGAGCCGTTTGAACGCGATGACGGGCTGCATCCGACCGGCTTGCTGCAGGCCCGCGGCGGCCAGCTGCGCTATAATGACTGGCTGCGGGAAAAGGGCTATATTTCGGAAAACCCCTGGAATGATTTTGCCAATGCCGCAGAAGGCCCGGATGGGGAGATTCTCTCAGCCTGGGATTTGCGCCATTCCCACCTGCCTGCCCGGGTGGCTGAGGAACATTCCGAAACCGCCTATATGACCATGCGGGCAAAGGAATTTATAGAGGATGCCGGAGATACGCCCTGGCTGTGCCATCTCTCTTATATCAAGCCGCACTGGCCCTATATGGCTCCGGCGCCTTATCACAATATGTATGGGCCGGACAGCTTCCTGCCTATCCACCGCGCCCAGGCCGAGCTGGCAGAAAATGCCAATCCGGTGTTTCGTGCCTTTGCCGGTCAGCGGGTCAGCAAGACATTCTCTGAAGACGGGGTGCGCGAGACGGTGATGCCGGCCTATATGGGCATGATCAAGCAGATTGATGATCATCTGGGCCGCCTGTTCAGCTGGATGGAAGAGCGCGATCTGATGAAAGATACGATGATTGTGATGACTTCTGATCATGGCGATTATCTGGGCGATCACTGGCTGGGCGAAAAAGAGCTGTTTCATGAATGTTCGGTGCGGGTGCCGCTGATCATTTGTGATCCGCGCGCCGCTGCTGATGCAACGCGCGGCACGGTGAATGATGATTTTGTTGAGGCGATTGATCTGGTTCCCACCTTCCTTGAGGCGACCGGCGCGCCACCTGTGCCGCACCGTCTGGAAGGACGCTCGCTGATGGGGTTGCTGAATGGCCAGCGCCCGGATAACTGGCGCGACTATGTCTTTTCGGAAATTGATTACGGCATCTATCATGCGCGCGAGACGCTGGGGGTCGGGTTGGCCGATGCGCGCGGCTATATGATTCGGGATGAACGCTGGAAATTTATTTATTTCCGGCATTTCCCGCCGCAGCTGTTTGATCTGGAAAATGACCCGGAAGAGTTTATCGATCTGGGTGATCTGAGGATCACGCCGCCATCTGCCAGCATTATCAGGATATTCTGATGGAGAAGCTGACCAGCCGCCGCAACCGGATCGCCATGGATGATACAGAGTTCATGGGCCTGCGCGCTGCTGAGGACAGTCTGGGTATCAAAATCGGCTTCTGGTAGGGGGGAGGGGTTCAGCCTGCCCTATCCGGTTTTAGGCAAGCGTCAGGCAAACCCGTCAGCAGGCAGGCCGACCGCGATAAAATCATCCGCGCTGAAATCAGTCGGGGCCATATTTTCCACCAGCCAGAGATAATCATCGCCTGCGGTGATGCGGGTATCTGTGCCGCCGCCCTGGCGCGTGACAGCTGTCAGGGTCAAATCAGAAAAGGTAACAGCCGATCCGCCTGAATGGGCTTTTTCCAGCCCGATCAGATCAATTACCGTTATATTCAGCTGGCCGTTCGGGTTGCGGCTATCCTCATAATCAAGGGTTTCCCCGTCTTTCAGGACAAGATACTGGCGGCCATCTGATTTTTGGCGCAGCTCAAAACGATTATCGGACACGCCCCAGACCAGCTGATCCTGCGGCGTATCGGCATCCGTGGCATCAATGGACAGGCCAATCTCACCGCCGGTCGCCTGATTTTCCTGCAGGCTGAGGCTTTGCTGGCCATAACGGGTGATAACCGGCTGGCAGGCAGCCAGCAGCAGGGGCAGGAAACCGAAAAAAGGTGCGGGCTTGCGCTCTTCCTGACCGACCGCAAGTTTCCCGTTTCGATGCATTAACCTGCCCCTGCTGGTTAACTGGTGACCGCAAGCAAGAGTGTAACCGGGTTAAGTTAATACAAAGTGAACAGCGGGCATTTTTTTTGAAATTTTTTCTACAACTCCAATTTCACCGCCTGGCTTTGCCGCACTGAGGCTTCAATGGCCCGGCCGGCCAAGGCTATCAGCGGCGGCACGATAAACAGCGTTGCGATAGTGGACAGGGCCAGCCCGCCAAACACCACCGTGCCTATCCCGCGATAGAGTTCTGAGCCCGCGCCCGGAAACACCACCAAAGGTATCAGCCCAAATAGCGAGGTGAGGGTGGACATGAAAATCGGCCTGATTCGGTTGCGCGTCGCCTCAACGATAGCGTCATTGACAGCCATATTATCCTCGCGGATATGCAGGCAGGTTTGCTCCACCATCAAAATCGCATTATTGACCACCACACCGGTCAGAATCACAAAGCCCAGCATGGTGAGCATATCCAGCTGCTGGCGCAGGAACAGATTGATAATCAACAGCCCCAGAATACCGCCTGCGGCGGCTACCGGCACGGCCAGAATGATAATGCCGGGCAAAATAAACGAACGCAGCAAAATCACCAGCAGCAGGAAGATAACGCCAATCGCCGTCAGCACATTGGCCTGCATCGCCTCCCAGGTGCGCGCCAGTTCCGAGGCAGCCCCGCGCACCTCAACAGAGACGCGGTTTTTCTCGGCAATTTCCTGGATTTGCGGCAGCAGCTGACTTTCGATAAGGGCCACCGCATCTTCCAGCGGGATGGTTTCCACCGGGCGCAGCTGAATGGACAGGGCCTGCTTGCCATCCAGGCGGCGAATCTGGCCAGGCGCACTGACAATCTCTATATTGGCCAGCTGATCCAGCCGTAACAGATTGCCAGCTCTGGTGATCACCGGCATGGCGCTAAGCTCGGCCAGCGACATCTCGCCGGATTTGCGGCCGGTGACAATCAAATCTACCAGCCGCCCGTCAATCGGCACTTCGGTAACCGTTATTCCGTCATTGAACACATCAACAGAAGAAGAGAAATCCCGTGCTGACAATCCGGCCCGCGCCAGCTGTTCGCTGGAGGGGGAGATACGGATTTGCGGTGCGCCGGATTCCAGAGACGGAATGACCCTTAGCTGGTTGCCATCTTCGGGCGGAAAAGCCTTGTCCAGCTCGGCGCTTAACGCGGCTGTGACCGGGCTGAGTTGATCGAGGCCCGGGCCGGTCAGATCAATCCGGATAGAGCGCGAGCCGCCCACTGAGCGGCCAAACAGGCTGGCCTGAAAGACAAAGGCTCTGGCCCCGGGCTCGGCAAAGACAGGCCGCATCAGGAACGGGCGCAGCTCGGTCACCCGATCCGGGTCTGCAGCTGATGTGCCGGCAAAGGCTCCGCCCGGAAAGGCCACAAAGAAGAAGCGGTCAATTTTCGGCGGGCCGGGTTCATCGATAGTCTTTTCCCAGAGCGGGCGCGCCCCATCCTCCATCTTCTCGGCAATGCGAAGCGTCTCATCCATCGAATAGCCGGGCGGCACCAAAATCCGGCCAAACAGGAAATTGGCATTGCCATCAGGCAGGTAATCCAGCTTTGGCATAAACCGCCAGGCCGTGCCCACAGACGCCGCCATCAACACAATAACCAGCACCACCCCAACCGATTTGCGGGTTGTGGTAAAGCTGGAATAGGCAATCACGCCTCTGGCAAAATGGCCAGCCAGCCAGTCAAGACCGGGCAGGCGGCGCAGGCGGGTAAAGCGATCCGCCTCACCGGCCAGCAATCTGGAGGCCAGCGCCGGGATCACTGTCACAGAAACAAAAACCGAGATCAGAACCGCGACTGAAATCGCTATCCCGATATCGCGGAACAGCTGGCCGACCGGCAAATCGAGCATTACAATCGGCACAAAAACCAGCACCGTTGTCAGAGCGGAGCCAAGGATTGGGGCCCAGACCTGGCGCGCGCCATGCCAGGCGGCTTGCGGGGCCGCCAGCCCCTTTTGCCGCAAGCGGAAAATATTTTCCATCGATACGATAGACGCATCCACCACCATCCCGACGGCAAAGGCCAGACCGGCCAGCGAAATCACATTGATCGACAGGCCCAGCCCGGCTATCGCCACAAAGGTGCCAATGACCGAGACCGGTATCGCGATAAAGATAATCAGCGTTGGCAGAAAACTTCGCAAGAACAGCATCAAGATTGACAAGGCCAGAATACCGCCGACCCAGATATTCTGTTGCACAAGATCAATGGCCGAGCTGATATATTTGGTCTCATCATAAACAATTGCCAGATCCAGCCCGCGCGGCCCCAGCACATCCCGGTTCAGCCTGTCCACCTCGGTGCGGAAATTGGCCATTGTCTCAACGACATTGGAATTCTGTTCACGCAACGCATTTATAATCACCGCATCACTGCCATTGAGGCGGCGGAAGGAGGAGCGCTGGCGCACGGTATATTCCACCTCTGCCACATCCGAGAGCAGCACCGGGATCAGCTGGCCATTGGCAGCCACATCATTGCGCAGCACGGTTCGCATGGCGGTATCCGGGGTATAGGCGATGGCCTCTGTGCGCACCGCATAGGTGCGCTTGCCTTCTGAAATATCGCCGACAGACTGGAGCGAGGTTGCGCTACGCAGCGCATCCAGCACTTCGGCCACGGATATTTTATATTGGCTGAGCCTTTGTTCATTGAGAATCACACGCATCTGGCGCGCCCCGCCCCCATTGAAGGTGATCTCAGCAACCCCTTCCACCCGGCTCAGCGGCGCGACAATTTCATTTTCCACAAAACTGCCCAGCCGTTCCAGATCAACCTCGGCCCCGTCCTTGGCGGCCAGAGCCATGCGGGCAATCGGGCTGTCATCTGAATTGGAGGTGCGCACCTGCGGGGCCCGCGATTCATCCGGCAAGCCGCTGATCGCAGCCAGTCTGGAAAGCAGCAGGGTCAGCGCCTTGTCCATATCCTGTCCGACCCCGTAGGTCAGGGTGATACGCGCCGAACCGGTAGAGGAGTTGGAAGAGATTTCCTCTATGCCCGCCTGTGAGGCAATTTCCTTCTCCAGCCTTGTTACGATCTCGCGATCAACATCCTCTGGCGACGCGCCTGGCCAGGCCACGCGAATTTGCAGGATAGGCTTTTCAATATCCGGGCTCATCTGAATCGGGATGGACCGCAGTGCCACAACCCCGAACATCACCGCCAGCAAGACCAGCGCAAAGACTGCGATGGGCCGCTCAATCGCTACCTTGATCAGACCGTTCATATCACTGAACCTTTCCGGTGAAGTCCATTTGCGGCTCGCGGCCATTTGGCAGGCCGGACATTTTCAGCTGCCCGGCCATTTTGTCACCGTCAATCTTGCCATCAAAATTCAGCGTCAGGATGCCAAAAGGCAGCACCAGCTCTCCGGCAAAGAGGAGGTTGTCACCTTTTTTGGTGACCTCAATCGGCTCTCCATTAAACAGGTTGGCCTTGCTGGAGAGAACCAGATCAGCTGAGGCATCGCCTCTGGGGGTTGTCCATTCCAGCTTCCAGCTGACCGCATCATCTGCCAGCTCAGTGGGCAGTTTTTTCGGGGCCTCTGCGGCAGCTGTCTGGGTCTCGCCAGGCGCAACCGCTTTCGGGCGGTCAAAGGTTTCAAGAGGCACCAGCCGCACAGCCGCCCCGTCATTCAACACCTCATTGCCGCGCGTTATCACCATCTCATTCTCAGCCACACCGGACAGGATAATCACATCCGATCCGGACACCCCGCCCAGCTTGACAATCTGGCGGCGGGCCGTGCCCTTTTCGGCGATAAACACGATATGGCCGCCCGCGACCGGCATGATCGCATCCTGCGGAACCAAAATAACCGGCTCAGCAGTGCTGACCGGCACATTCAAGGAGATCGGCGCCCCATCTGCCCGCAAGGGCCAGGGCATCGCACCGGCAACTGAAAACCGGGCCGGACGCGTGCCGGTGCGCTGATTTTCCTCTGGCAGGACCAGACGCAGGGACAAGGGCGGGAGCGGGCCCGACTCAGCTATCGCTTCGAGCGGCCCGGCCTGGCGCAAAAAGCGCAGATAGCTGGAGGGGATATCGGCTTCAATCTCATAATCATCGAGCGCGCGCAGCCGCACAATCACCTCACCCTCGCGCACGAAGCCGGACCGGATAGAGAGAATATCAATAATCTGGCCGGCCACCGGGGCGCGGATTTCCGCCTCACGCAAATCATCGCGCAGTCTGGCAGCCTGTAATTCCAGCCGCTTTTTTGACGCTTCAGCCTGGGCTATCTGGTTGGACAGGCGGGCAATGGATTGCTGGCGGGTCAGATTTTGCTGGCGGGTCGCAAGCAGCGAGGCAAGGGCATTGTCAACCGCTTCACTGGCCAGCGCGCGCCGGTCAGCCAGTGCCCTGGCCCGCTGATATTTGGCGTCAAGCAGGGCCAGCTGCTCATTCGCCAGCTCCAGCGATTCCATCTCAAAGGCCAGATTGTCAGACAATTCAGAGATGCGCAAATCAGCCTCACTAATCTGCAATTCCATCTGGCGCAGCTGCCAGTCCAGATCGCTGCTGTCCAGCCGGGCGATCACCGCCCCTTTTTCTAGCCTGTCGCCGCGCTCTATGTCTGCCAGCTCTATGCGCGCGCCAAACCCGGCTGTGACCGCAAAAGGCCGGCCCGCGACAACCCGGCCTGCCACCGGCGTGGTGGCTGAGAGCGTATCGGACTTTGCCGGTATAGCGGCAACGCCTGTGCCGCCGCCACGCTGGGCCAGAGCCTCTGCCGAGAGGCTGATTGCAAAAGAAATACAGAAAATAATGTGAGTGAGTGCTTGAAAAGACTGGCGGTCATCGGACCCCCCTTGCAAAAAGCGGCGTTGTTCGCAAAGCCACATCAGACCGGATCCCGACAGGCCCGCCTGGGCCCCGAAGATTCTGAACAAGCCAATGGTTTTGCCTAAGACGCCTTCATTGTTAATCCCGGCCAGCTTTGAAAAAAAGGCTGGCCCCCAAACTCTATACGACAGGATGGCGTGATTGGAGCTATCTAATCCTCATCAGATTGGACAAAATTTTGTTAAAAATAAGGCAATAATTGCATGGCTGGAACCGGCAGCCCCGCCAAACCGGCCGCGCAGCCTTGCTGTCAGCCAGGATTGCAGCGAAGGGCATAAAAAACGGGCCAGCCCATTGCTGGGCCAGCCCGCTTGTCACATCTGCCTGTCCTTAATCGGAGGGGGAGGGAGATTAGGCAGCGTGATTTGTGTTGGCGGCTTGTGCGGCAATCTGGGCGCGCACAAAATGCGGAATATTGGCCCGCTCCACGCCGATATCGTTCAGCACATCTTCAGGCAGGGAGTTCAGGGCCCGGCAAGTGCCGCTATATTCAATCCAGCTGATTACACGGTTCAGGAAGTGGGCACCGTTATCATTGGCGGCTTTCAGAAATTTGGTCATCGTCTTGGTCTCTTTCATCGGTGTCATCAGGGCCAGGTTGCTAGGGAGAAATCATTAATGGGGGACTGGCCTGATCGGGCTGGCAAGGGAGAATGCCAAACCCGATAATCAAAAGATAGGCTGTCTTGCCCTATTTGTAAATAGAAAAGAAATAATAAATGAAAAAAAAATTATTTTGTAAAAAACTATTCATAAAATAACAAAAATTTGAAATAAACAAGTAACATTTATATCAAAATATGAAAAAAAAATATCCAATTCTAAAATAAAATAACAGTATTTCCAAAATAGAAATATTAAACACAGAAGAAAACTGCCAATCAAACCCGAATCAATCACCAAAATCTGCTGCCAGCTGCAGCTTGCTATGACAGGCCAGCAGGTTTACCATTGAACAAAAGGGAAACGGCTATCCCATGCCTGTCCCTGGTGATTCGTTAACCCAAGGGGCTATCTGTGGAATTCCAGCATCTGGATTCAGATTACACGGAAAAATCAGCCAGTTTTTTCAGCTGGCTCTGGGTTTTGCTGTTTGGCCCGCTCTACTGGGTTATCAGGGGTGTTTGGCGGCACGCGGTGGCGCATCTGATTCTCGTCGTGATTACTGCCGGGATTGCCCATTTCGTTTATCCGTTCTTCACCTATGCGATTCTGGAAAAACATTATTTGAAACAGGGATGGACAAAGCTGGATTAGATTATAACCCAGACCTGTCCGGGCAGCTTTGGCAGATGCCCGCCTTTTTTTCGCAGGAGTCAGCCTTTTGCCATGATGCCATCCAGCCCGTTTGAAAATAAAACCGGTGACAGCAAGGCTGGTGAGACCAAGACAGCTGCTTTGGCGCTTTTGTGCCGGGCCTGTGGTCTGGCCGGCTATCTGGGCAGGCCGCTGGCAGAGCAGGCTTGCCCTGATTGCGGGTCCGCCCGGCTGGTCCAGCATCCCGAATTGCTGGATTTGGCGCTGGCCCATATTGATTGTGATGCCTTTTATGCTTCTGTGGAAAAGGCAGATAATCCGGAATTGCGCGATCAGCCGGTAATTGTTGGCGGGGGCAAGCGCGGCGTGGTCGCGGCGGCCTGTTATATCGCCCGGCGGTTCGGTGTGCGCTCAGCCATGCCCAGCTGGCAGGCCTTGCAAAAATGCCCGGACGCGGTGGTAATTCGCCCGCGCATGGCCCGCTATCAGGAAATCAGCCGGAAAATCCGCGCCAAAATGCTGGCTCTGACGCCGCTGGTAGAGCCGCTATCGATTGATGAGGCGTTTCTGGACCTGGCTGGCACGCAAAAACTGCATCGCCGCAGCCCGGCCGAAATGCTGGCCGCCCTGCAGGCGGAGATTCAGGCGGAGCTGGGGCTGACGGTTTCGGTCGGGCTCAGCTATAATAAATCGCTGGCCAAGATGGCCTCGGATCAGGACAAGCCAAACGGCTTTTTTGTGCTCGGCAAGACAGAGGCAGCTGGCTGGCTGGCCAGCCGGCCGGTCTCTATCCTGTTTGGTCTGGGCAAAGCCAGCACCGCCCGGCTGGAGCAAGCTGGCTATCAGACTTGCCAGGATCTGGTGCAGGCAGAGCCCGCCCGCCTGCGCGCCTTGCTGGGCAGCCAGACAGAGCGGCTGACAGCGTTGGCGCAGGGCATTGATCCGCGGCCCGTGACCCCGGTATCGCAGGCCAAGAGCCTGTCTGCCGAAACCACTTTTGACACGGATATCAGCGATTATGCCTTGCTGGAGGCGGAGCTGGAGCTGTTATCGCAAAAAGTCTCGCGGCGGCTGAAAAAGGCCGGGCTGGAAGGGCGGCGCGTGCAGCTGAAGCTGAAAACAGACCGGCACCAAATCCTGACTCGTAGCCATACGCTGGCCCGGCCCAGCAACCGGCATTATATCCTGTTTGAGGCGGCGGCCAGCCTGTTGCGGGCAGAATGCCGGCCGGGCCGTTTCTGGCGCTTGCTGGGGGTCGGAATGGAGGGTTTTGAGGCAGGAGGCCAGCCGGTGACAGCCGATTTATTTGCTCCGCAAGAGCAGCAGGGCAGGCGGGCCGGGCTGGAAGAGGCGCTCGACAGGCTGCATGAAAAAATGGGCGGCGAGGCGGTCGCAACAGGCCGCCATTTCACCCGCCAGACGCGCCGCGGCAAGCCGGCCAACAAAACAAATGGCAAAACAGATGGCAAGACCGATGGTAAAATTGGGAATTAGGACAGGATGAAGACAGACGGGCTGATAGATTTGTTTGTCTATGGCACGCTGCGCCATGCAACAGTGCGGCGGGCCGTGCTGGGGGCTGATCTGGACCCCGCCTTTGTTCGGCCTGCCAGCTTGCCCGATTTTACCGTCTGCAAGGTGGCCGGGGCCAGCTATCCGATGCTGGTAGCCGCTTCTGGCCAGCAGGCGCCGGGTTTGCTTTTGTCTGGGCTGGGGCAGCCCTGGATTGACAGGCTGGACAGGTTTGAAACAGAAGATTACAAACGCCGTGATTGTCAGGTCTTTCTGGATATGGATCAAAGCTGGTCGGTAGCCGCCCAAACCTATAGGCCAGCTGGCCATCTGCGCGCCGATGGGCCGTGGGATTTTGAGAGCTGGTGCCGGGACGGGCTGGCCCGGTTTCTGGCAGAGGATTTCGCCAAAGACGGGGTGCGCCGGGTCTGACCGGACTGGCAAAGCCGCGATAAGGATAAAGGGACAGGATGTTTTTTGATTTCAGTCTGGTGCAGGGGCCGGGCCTGCTTTTCTGGCTGGCGGGCGTGCTGGCGGTGCTGGTGGTGGCGATTTCCAAATCCGGATTTGGCGGCGCGCTGGGCTCGCTCTCTGCGCCCATCCTGATTTTGGTTTTGCCGCCCAAGGCGGCGCTGGCGGTGTTGTTGCCGATATTCCTGATCACGGATTTTTTTGTTGTCTGGAAATGGCGGCATTTCGGGATCAGGCGTTTTATCTGGCTGATGTTCATCTTTGCCATTTTGGGGCAGGTATTGGGCTGGCTGCTGTTCAAATTCATCGATGATCAGATGCTGGTGGCGCTGATCGGTCTGGTCTCGCTGATCACTGCCTTGAATTATTTTTACAAGATTTTCTGGCCCAAAGAGGGGGAGGAGAAACGACAGCGCCTGCAAGCCCGCCAGATGCGCCAGAAACCCCTGGCACGGGCGGCTATTTGGTGCGGCCTGTCGGGTTTGGCCAGTTTTGTCTCGCTGACCGGCGGGATATTGGCACAGATTTTCATGCTGCCGCTGAAATTGCCGCGCCGCTATTTTGTTGGCACGATGGTTTGGTATTTTCTGCTGATCAATCTGGGCAAATTCCCGTTTTTCATAGAGTTGGGAATGTTCAATATGGCCAGCCTGACGGTGAGCTTGATGTTGCTGCCGGTTTTGCCGGTCGGGGTGGCGCTGGGTCTGTGGATGAACAGAACCATGTCAGACAGGCTGTTCTACCATATCAGCCATATTTTTCTGGGTTTGCTTGGATTGCGGTTATTGGCCCCGCCGCTGCTAGAGTTTTTCGGGAGTATGTAAATGGCACGATGGCGGCATTTTCTGGTTGCGGTTCTGATCGTTCCGGCACTCCTGATCTATATCAGCCTGGCGCTGTGGCTGGCAGATTGGCTGACCGGCCGGCATTGGGTGCTGGATTTGCTGTTTTATCTGCTGGCCGGGCTGGCGTGGATACCGCCGGCCGGGCGGGTTACAGCCTGGCTGGCCAGGCATGAGGCGCGCTAGGGCCGTCTGCGCCTTTTTCTGATGAGATCACGCGGCTTTTTTGACCTGCAAAATTTGTGCTGATCTAAGCCATTGCCGGGCTGTTATCAACTGCGCTAGGGTCTGGATAGGAACCTTAATTTTTGGCCGAGATGATGGCGCGCTATTCTGCATTGTCCATTTTGCAACAGGGGCTGACCGGCAATCGCGGCTGGCAGACCGCCTGGGCAAAGCCGGAGGTTAAAAAATCCTATCAGGTGATCATTGTCGGCGGCGGTGGGCACGGGCTGGCAACGGCCTATTATTTGGCCAAAAATCACGGCATTACAGATGTGGCCGTGCTGGAAAAGGGCTGGATTGGCGGCGGCAATGCCGGGCGCAATACGACGATTATCCGCTCCAACTATATGATTGAGGGCAATACCGGCTTTTATGAAAAATCCGTGCAGCTCTGGGAAGGGCTGTCTGCAGAGCTGAATTTCAATGTGATGTTCAGCCAGCGTGGCCATCTGAGCTTGTGCTTTTCTCCGGCCCAGAGAGATGCGATGGCCCGCCGCTATAATATCATGCGCCTGAATGGCATTGATGCGGAATGGCTGGATCGCGACCAGCTGCAAAAATTTGTGCCGCTGCTGGATATGCAGGGCGAGCGGCGCTTTCCTATTCTGGGCGGCTATTTGCAGCGGCGCGCCGGAACCGCCCGCCATGATGCGGTGAATTGGGGCTTTGCGCGGGCGGCCAGCAAGCTGGGCGTCGATATCATCGAAAATTGTGAGGTGACCGGCTTTGTCAAAAAGCGGGGCCGGATTGTCGGGGTAGAAACCAGCCAGGGCGAGATTGCGGCTAAGAAAGTCGGGCTGGCCGTTGCCGGGTCCACCTCGCAGCTGGCAGGTCTGGCCGGGCTGGGCCGCTTGCCGATTGAGAGCCACAAGCTGCAGGCCTTTGTCTCCGAGCCGCTGAAGCCGCTGCTGGATACGGTGGTGGTGTTTGGCGGGGCCGGGCATTTCTATATCAGCCAGTCTGACAAGGGCGGGATGGTGTTTGGCGGTGATCTGGATGGCTATAATTCCTATGCCCAGCGCGGCAATTTGCCTATTTGGCAGGATGTCTCCAGCGCCGCGATGAGCATTATGCCAGCCCTTGGCCGGGTGCGGGTCTTGCGCCAATGGGCAGGCATTATGGATATGTCGATGGATGGCTCGCCCTTTATCTGCAAGACCGGCATTGGCGGGCTGTATCTGAATGCCGGCTGGTGCTATGGCGGGTTCAAGGCAACACCGGCCTCTGGCTGGTGTTTTGCCCATACGATTGCTGAAGATGCCCCGCATGAGCTGAACCGGCTGCTGACACTGGACCGGTTTCAGCAGGGGCAGCCGATAGATGAATCAGGCCACGGCCCCTGGCCCAGGATGCATTGATCAGAAAGGACGGTTAAATGCTCAGACTTAATTGTCCATTTTGCGGGGAGCGGGATCACGCTGAATTCACCTATGGCGAGGATGCGTCCGTGGCTTGGCCGGATTTTGCCAGCCCGGACAGCCAGGCGCATTTTGACGCGCTCTATCTGCGGGACAATCCGCGCGGGCGGCATCTGGAAAAATGGCAGCATATAATGGGATGCCGCAGCTGGTTGCTGGTCGAACGCGATACGCTCACGCATGAGATTTTCTCAGTTCGCGCCGCAGCTGATGAGAGCGCTGGCCTCAACAAGCCGAAAAGCAGGAGAGGCAGGTGACCGGCTTTCGTTTGCCAAAGGGCGGGGCGATTGACCGCCGCAAAGCTGTCAGTTTTCGCTTTGATGGTCAGGAAATGCAGGGTTTTGCAGGCGATACGATTGCCTCTGCCTTGCTGGCTTCGGGCAACCGGATTGTCGGGCGCAGTTTCAAATATCATCGTCCAAGGGGCGTGATGTCTGCTGGCCCGGAAGAGGGCGGGGCGTTGCTGACCCTTGGCAGCGGGGCAGAGCGCACCGCCAATATCAAGGCCAGCATGGTCGCCCTTGAACCGGGCATGGAGCTGTTCAGCCAGAATTGCTGGCCCTCGCGCCATTTTGATTTGGGCGCGGTGAATGATCTGCTGCATCCCTTTATCGGGGCCGGTTTTTATTACAAGACCTTTATCGGCCCGCTGGCCGATACCCGCTTTTGGATGTTTTGCGAGCCCTTTATCCGCAAGGCAGCCGGGATGGGGCGCGCAGCCAACCTGCCGGACCCGGATTGCTATGATACAGCCCATGATTTTTGTGATCTGCTGGTGGTGGGGGCGGGCCCGGCCGGGTTGCTGGCGGCGGCTGAGGCGGCTGAAAAAGGTTTTTCGGTGTTGGTCGCTGAACAGGATCACCAGCCGGGGGGCAGCCTGTTGCAAAGCGGCAAGCCTGCGGACAGGCGGCAGGTCGCAAGCCTGTGCAAGCGCCTTGATGAGGCTGGCGGGCGGCTCTTGTGCCAGACAACCGCCTTTGGGCTGTTTGACCATTTGACCACCGGCCTGCTGCAACGCCATGCGGTCTCTGGCAGGCAAGAGAACCAGCCGCGCGAGACGCTGCATATTATCCGGCCCCGACATATCCTGCTGGCCAGCGGGGCGGGCGAGCGGGGCCTCGTCTTTGCCGATAATGATCGCCCCGGGGTGATGACCAGCCGGGCGGTTGCCGCCTATCAGGGCCGCTTTGCGGTCGCGGCCGGTCAGCAGATTGTGCTGGCGGGCACGCATGACGGGGTGTATGACGATGCGCTGCAGCTGGCGGCGGCGGGGCTGTCGGTAACGCTGCTGGACAGCCGGACCCGGCGCAGTGCCTTGAGCGAGGAGGCAGAGGCCGCCAATATCAGGGTTTTGCACGGGCGGGTGCCCTGCCGGGTGATCGGGCGGGGCGGGGTTGCCGGGCTGGAGACAGCCAAAGCATCTGGGGGCTGGCCAGCTGGAATGTGACCATCATATTCTGGGGGCTGAGATTATTGCCAGCTCAGCCGGGTTTGTGCCCAATATCCAGTTGCTTTCCATGCGCGGCATAAAGCCTGTCTGGCAGGAGAAAATCACCAGCTTTGTGGCCGGGCCGCATGATCTGGCGGTTTCCGTGGCGGGCGGGGCAGCAGGCTGTTTTGAAGATCAGGCAATGCTCGCCTCAGTAGAGCGGTTTTTGCGCAAATTACAGGGGCAAAAGGCCGGGCGGCCACCGGCTATTGGCTTTGCGCGCACTGCTGACAGCCTGTTTGAGATTCGCCCGCCTGGCAAGGCTGGCCGCGCCTTTCTTGACCCGCAGCATGATGTGACCAGCAAGGATGTCCGCCAGGCGGTGCAAGAGGGCTATCTGTCGGTAGAGCATATCAAGCGCTATACCACGCTGGGCATGGCAACGGATCAGGGGCGCAACGGCAATATCAATGGTCTGGCGGTTATCGCTGAGGCGCGCGGCCTTTCGATTTCGCAGGCCGGGGTGACCGGCTTTCGCCCTCCGGTAACGCCGGTCTCGATAGGGGCGCTGGCCGGGCGGCGGGCGGCAGCGCATTTCCGCCCCTTGCGGCGCACGCCAATGCATGATCTGCATCTGGAAAGCGGGGCGGTGATGACCGAGGCCGGGCTGTGGCAGCGGCCCTGGTATTATCCGCAAGCAGGACAGGATTTGGAAGCGGCCTCAATTGCAGAAGCCATCCGAACGCGCCAGATTGCCGGGATTTGTGATGTCTCAACCCTGGGCAAGATACAGGTTCAGGGGCCGGATGCGGCGGCGTTTGTGAACCGTCTCTATGTCAATAATATGGGCCGTCTGGCTGTGGGCAAGGCCCGTTATGGGGTGATGCTGCGCGATGACGGGATGGTGTTTGATGATGGCACGGTGATGCGTCTGGCTGAGGATGATTTTCTGGTCTCTACCACCACTGCCAAGGCTGGCCCGGTGATGCAGTTCATGGAAGAGCTGTTGCAGCTGCGCTGGCCAGAGATGCAGGTCTGCGTAACCTCGGTCACCGATGCCTGGGCTGCTGTTTCGATTGCTGGCCCGGCGGCGGCTGAAATTCTGGCAGAGCTGGCCCCGCAGAGTGATTTTGGACCAGATGCCTTTGCCTTTATGGATGTCAAACATGCCCGGATTTCCCTGCCGGGCGGGCCGGTTCCCGCTCTGATTGCCCGTATTTCCTTTTCCGGGGAAAAAGCCTTTGAGGTTTGGGTCGGGGCCGGTTTTGGGCCAGCGCTCTGGTCTGCCATGACGGATGCAACCGAGGCAGCTGGCGGGCTGCGCTATGGTTTGGAGGCGCTCGGGATTATGCGGATTGAAAAAGGCCATGTAACAGTGGCTGAGCTGGATGGGCGGGTCACGCTGGAAGATGCCGGGCTGGGCCGGATGGCCTCTGCTACCAAGCCGTTTATCGGCTCGGTTCTGCGCCAGCGCCCAGCGATGATGGATAAGGATCGGGCGCAGCTGGTCGGCATTTTTCCGAAAAACCGGGCGGTGCGCTTTTCTGCCGGGGCGCTGCTCTGTGCGCCTGATGCGGTCAGCGGGCATGGCAAGGGCTGGACCAGCGCGGTCGCCCACTCGCCGGTTCTGGGCCATTGGATTGGCCTTGGCTTTATCGCAGGCGGAGCCGAGCCCTGGGCAGGCAAGACGGTGATGATCGCTGATCCGGTGCGCGGCCAGCAAATTGAAGGCGAAATTGTCAGCCCGCATATGGTGGACCCGGATGGGGAGCGAATGCGCGACAGGATTGGGGGTGGCTCATGAGCAAGCGATTGCATCAGGCCTCGCCCCTTGCAGGCCACTGCCAGCCCGGCTTTTACGGGGTGGCTGCCAAGGGACGGGCCAAGGCCGGTATCCGCCTGCAGGAAATCTGCGGGCTTGATCTGGCCCAGCTGGCCTGGTTTGCCGGTCAACAGGCCGATTTTGAGGTCTGGCTGAAAAAAAATCTCTCTGCCAGCCTGCCGGGCCCGGGCCGGTCGGTGCGGCTGGCCAAAAGGGCAAATAGACAGGCGGGTGGCGGCTGGCTGCTGCGTCCGGAGCCGCGCAAGCTCTGGCTGCTGGGCCTGTCCGGCCCGCTGCTGGACCCGGCAAAAATGGCAGATTATCACGGTCTTGATTTGGGCCATGGCCGCTGTTGGCTGCGGCTGGCTGGGCCGAGCTGTCTTGATGTGCTGCGCCGCATGGCCGCGCTAGATTTTTCGGATGCGGCTTTTGCGCCCGGCCAGTTTGCCGCTACGGGCTTTGATCAGGTTCCGGTTCATTTGTTGCGGCTGGAGGAAGGCTGGCTGATTGGCCTGCCGCGCAGCTATGCGCTCAGCTGCACGCAGCTGATCCGCGAAACCAGCCTGCAATTCGGCCTGCAGCAGATGGCCGCCACCGGTTGCGAGGCTCTGGCATGACCGCAGCACGGCCCCTACAAACGGTTCTGGAGCTTGGCGCTGATTTGATGGCCGAACATGGGCTGGAAGGCTGGCGGCTGAAGCTGGATCACGCCCGCCGCCGGGCTGGCTGCTGTGATTATACCAACCAGACAATTTCCCTGTCGCGCCATTATGCCAGAGAGGCGGAGCTCAGCCATATCCGGGATACGATCCTGCATGAAATAGCGCACGCGCTGGTCGGCCCGAAACATGGGCATGATGCGGTCTGGCGCATGAAGGCCAGGGAAATAGGCTGCACGGCAACGCGCTGTCACACGCTGGAATTTGCCAGTGCCCCGTGGGTGATGTATTGCCCGCAGGGCTGTTTTGAGACGCCGCGCCATCGCCGCCGCCGCCACATGGTTTGCGCGCGCTGCAAGACAGCGGTCGCTTACCGGACCGCACCGCAGGGCGCGTGATGTTCCGTCTTTCCAAAAGGCGCGTTGCGACGCTGGCAGACGGGCTGGACCAGCTGGCAGGCAGCCCATTGGCAGCGGTCTCCATTCCCTTTTTCAGCCCCGATGAAATAGCCGGTCTTATCCGCTATACCCAAAAGCTGAACTGGCGCACAGCGCGCCAGATGGTGGGGGATGGGGTGCATCAGGATTTTCAGATTTGCCTGCCTGCTCCGCGGCGGGCGGCTCTGGGTCAGCTGGCTGATCTGCTGGAAGATCATTTGGGCGAGATCAGCAGCCAGCAGCCCGGCCTGTTTGACGGGCCTGTCTTGTTCAATGATCTGGCGGTTCAACATTATCTGCCCGGCTCAAAAGGCATTGGCATTCACCGGGACGGCGCGCGCTATCGCAATCTGGTCTGTATCGCAACGCTGGCTGGCCAGTCGCGCTTTTTGATTGCCGGGGACAGGCAAGGCACCAAAATGACGGTGCTGGATGACAGTCCGGGCCAGCTGGTGCTGCTGGCAGCACCGGGGTTTTCCGGCCTTGCAGATCCAAAAAAACGTCCGCTGCACGCCGTTGATCAGGTCACCGGCGGCCGCCTGTCATTGGGCCTGCGTCACGAAGTACCCGCCTCCTGAGCTGCCAGGCTGCGCACGCCGCGCGGATCCACCCAGCCAATCGTTCCATCGGCCCGCCGATACACCATATTCAGGCCCAGATGCCCGGCATTGCGGAACATCAGACAGGTCTCATTGGACAATTCCAGGCGCATCACCGCCTGATCAACGCTGAGCTGCTCCACCGGATAGGACAGCTCGGCAATGATCGGCAGCGCATCGCCGCTTTCCTCATCCGCCAGCACGCCTTCCGCCTGCTCCGCCGCTTGATAGAGCCGCATCGGCGCATCAAGACTGGCTTCGAGATGTTCTTTTTCGGTTATGTCATTGCGGTGGTTGCGCAGCCGCCTCTTATGCCGGCGCAGGCGTTTTTCAGCATGGGCGATCGCCGCATCCAGGGCGGCATGGGCATCCTTGCTGTCATGGCCGGTTGCCTCCAGCTCAATCCGGCGGGTCAAATTCACCCGCGTTTTGACGGTAAATCCCTCCAGCCCTTTTTCCAGCGTTACATGGCCAGCAATCGCATTGGCGAAATATTTGTCGATCACCTGACCAAGGGCCGTTTCAGCGTGTTCCTGAAACGCCCCGCCGGTATCCATATTTTTTCCACTGATCTGTATGTGCATATATCAGGCCTCCTCTGTCTCGATCCCGCAGAACAGATGAGCGCCCTGAGCTGTCCCCCCACAGCAGACAGGGGTCTCATCTCCAGTCTGGATCAATTAACAGGCCGGTGCAAGTGTCAATAAGGCGGATGTCATTCAATGCGGGTTGCGGCGCATTTCGGGCAGCAAATGTCCGGCTCAGGACAATCAGGCAAGGTTAGCGGCGTAGCGTGAAAAAAGGGGGGCGAACCGGATTAGCATGCAAGAAGGCGCACAAACACAGCACTCACAGAGCCGTGACAGCACCCGCCGCCGCCGCTCGCAAAGCCGTTCGCGCCGCCAGGTTTCAGCAGACAGTCTGGCAGATCAGCTGCCCTGGTCGCGGCCAGAATGGTCGGACCAGCCAACCTGCCCGTTGCGGGACGATCAGCTGGAGGCTGTACATCAGGCCAGCCTGACCGTGCTGAAGGAAACCGGCATCCTGTTTTTGAATGAAGACGCGCTGGCTATTCTGGCAAAGACCGGATGCAGTGTTGACCGGGCCAGCTCTCTGGTGCGGTTTGACCCGGATTTTATTACCGACAGGCTGGCCCGCGCCCCGGCCAGCTTTGAGATTGTGCCGCGCAACCCGGAAAAGCGGCTGGTCTGGGGTGGGCGGCATTTCAATTTTGGCCAGGTTGGCTCAGCCCCCAATATTCAGGACAGCAGCGGCCGGCGGCCCGGCACACGCGCTGATTACCGTGATTTTATCAAATTGGCGCAGGCCTTTAACTGTATCCATTTTCTGTCCGGCTATCCGGTAGAACCGCAGGATATTCACGCCTCGGTGCGGCATTTATATTGCCTTCTGGACAAGCTGACACTGAGCGACAAGGTTGTGCATGGCTATTCGCTGGGGCCGGAGCGAATAGAGGATGTGATGGAAATGGTGCGTATAGCAGCCGGGCTGAGCGAGGCAGAATTTGCCGCCAAGCCGCGGATGTTCACCAATATCAATTCCTCCTCGCCGCTGAAACATGATTGGCCGATGCTGGACGGGGCGATGCGGATGGCCCGCAAGGGCCAGCCAGTTGTGATAGCCCCCTTTACCCTGGCCGGTGCGATGGCCCCGGTTACCATTACCGGTGCGCTGGTCCAGCAGAATGCCGAAGCGCTGGCAGCTATTGCGCTGTTGCAGGAGATAAACCCCGGCACACCGGTGGTTTATGGGGCCTTTACCTCTAATGTGGATATGAAGAGCGGCGCACCTGCCTTTGGCACGCCTGAATATATCCGCGCCGCCCAGATTTCCGGCCAGCTGGCCCGCCGCTACCAGCTGCCCTGGCGCAGCTCCAACGCCAATGCGGCCAATGTGCCGGACGGGCAGTCGGCCTGGGAATCGGTCTTTTCGCTGATGGGCTGCATGACCGGTCAGGCCAATGTCATCTATCATTCAGCAGGCTGGCTGGAAGGCGGGCTGTCTGCCAGCAAGAGCAAATTCGTCATGGATTGCGAGATTTTGCAGCAGCTGATCGCCCTGCAGGAGGCGCTGCCCGCCAGTGCGGATGATCTGGCGGTTGAGGCGATTGCAGAGGTCGGCCCGCATGGCCATTTCTTTGGTGCGGAACATACACAAAGCCGATATAAAACAGCATTTTATACACCATTTTTATCAGATTGGCGGAATTATGAAAGCTGGCAGGAGGCAGGCGGGATCTGGGTGCATGAGCGGGCGGAAAAAATGGCAGAACAAATTATTGCCGATTTCACCCCGGCCCCGCTGGATGCGGCTATCGAAGAGGAATTGCAAGCCTTTGTAGCCCGGCGCGTGGAAGAAGGCGGCGCGCCGACTGATTTCTAGCCTGTTTTTCAGGGGAGATGGGAAGATGACAGATACGGCGCGGGTTGTTGTCATTGGCGGCGGGGTGGTCGGGGCCTCGGTGCTTTATCATCTCAGCAAGCTAGGCTGGACGGATTGCCTGTTGCTGGAGCGGTCCGAGCTGACATCCGGCTCTACCTGGCACGCGGCTGGCGGTATGCATTGTATCAATGGCGATCCCAATGTGGCCAAGCTGCAGCAATATACGATTGAGCTTTACCGCGAGATTGAGGAAAAATCGGGCCAGGATATTTCCCTGCACATGACAGGCGGGATCATGCTGGCGGCAACGCGTGACAGGTTTGACTGGCTCAAGGCGATGCGGGCCAAGGGGCGCTATCTGGGGATGGAGGGGCTGGAGATTATCAGCCCGCAAGAGGCGCATCAGCTGATGCCGCTGCTGGACCCGGCAGAATTTGTCGGCGCGCTTTATGACCCGATTGAAGGGCATTGTGATCCCTATGGCGTAACCCATGCCTATGCCAGGGCGGCAAAGGCGAATGGGGCTCAAATCAGGCTGCATACCAAGGTAGAGGCGCTGTCCCAGAACCCGGATGGCAGCTGGGATGTCCAGATTGAGGGAGAGCGCATCCGGGCTGAACATATTGTGAATGCGGCCGGCTTGTGGGCGCGGGAGGTGGGCCGCATGGCCGGTCTGGAGCTGCCCGTTCTGGCGATGGAGCATATGTATCTCTTGACCGAGGATATGCAAGAAGTGGCCGAGATAAACCGGACAACCGGCAAAGAAGTGCTGCACGCGGTGGATTTTGACGGCGAGATTTACCTGCGCCAGGAACGCGGCGGTATGCTGATGGGCACTTATGAAAAAGCCTGTGTGCCCTGGTCGGAGACGCACACCCCCTGGGAGTTTGGCCATGAGCTGCTGGAACCTGATATTGACCGGATTGCCCCGTCTCTGGAGGTGGGATTTCGCCATTTTCCGGCTTTTGAAAATGCCGGCATCCGCCAGATCATCAATGGCCCCTTTACCTTTGCCCCGGATGGCAATCCGCTGGTCGGGCCGGTGCGCGGGCTGACCAATTACTGGTCGGCCTGTGCGGTCATGGCCGGTTTCAGCCAGGGCGGCGGTGTTGGGCTGGCGCTGGCCAACTGGATGGTGGAGGGGGATCCGGGCTTTGATGTCTGGGCGATGGATATTGCCCGGTTTGGAGAGTATGCCGGCATTGCCTATACCAATGCGCGGGTGCGGGAAAATTATGCGCGCCGCTTTTCCATCCGCTATCCGAATGAGGAATTGCAAGCCGGCCGGCCACTGAAAACCACCCCCATCTATGATTTGCTGGCCCAAAAAGGGGCCCAGTTTGGCGCCTCTTTCGGGCTGGAAGTCCCGCTCTGGTTTGCCGAAAAGGGAGAGACAGAACAATTCAGCTGGCGCCGTTCAACAGATTTTGCCGCTGTGGAACGAGAGGCCTTGGCCGTGCGCGAGAGAGCAGGGCTGAGCGAGATTTCCGGCTTTGCCAAATACCGGATAGAAGGGGCTGGGGCAGCAGACTGGCTGGATCGGATGCTGGCCTGCCGCCTGCCTGCTGAAGGGCGTATGACGCTGGCCCCGATGCTCAAAGAGGATGGCCGGGTTATCGGCGATTTCACGCTGGCCAATCTGGGGCCGGAGGGCTGGTTTCTGGTTGGCTCCGGCGTGGCAGAAGCCTGGCATATGCGCTGGTTTGAGGCGCATTTGCCAGAAGATGGTTCGGTGCGGATTCGGGCTGAGGGCCTTAATCTGTGTGGTCTCAGCCTCGCCGGGCCACAGGCGCGTGCGGTCTTGGAAAAGCTGGTGCGCCGGGATATTTCCAATACGGCCTTTCCCTTCATGTCTATTGCCCGCTTTGAGATTGGCCAGGCTCCGGCGCTGGTTGGGCGGGTCAGCTATACGGGCGATTTGGGGTATGAGATTTGGGTTCCGGCGGGTTATTTGCGCGCGGTTTATGCAGATTTGCTGGCTGCGGGCGCGGAATTTGGCCTCGCCCTGTTCGGCAGCCGGGCCTTGAATGCGCTGCGGCTGGAGAAAAATTACGGCAGCTGGGCGCATGAATACCGGCCCCTTTACTATCCGATTGAATGCGGGCTGGATCGGTTTTGTGCCTTTGACAAGCAGGCCGGTTTTATCGGCCAGCAGGAAGCGGCCCGTATTCAGGCCGAAAAGGGCGGCCAGCACCGGCTCTGTGCCTTTGTTGTAGAGGCGCGTGATGCAGATGTTATCGGGGATGAGCCTATCTGGCAGGCGGACAGGCTGGCCGGCTGGGTCACCTCCGGTGGTTTTGCCCATGGCTCCGGCAAATCGGTTGCGCTGGGCTATGTCGCAAAAGAGCTGGCAGATGAAATGGCTGGCTGGCAGATTGAGCTGCTGGATGAGCGCTTGCCCGCCAGACGCCAGCAGACCGCGCTGTTTGATGCGAATTTTTCCCGCCAGCGCAGCTAGCCCCATTTCTGTTACAGACCGTCTGGCAGCGGGGCGGCGCGCGCCTGATCCAGCATCTCCCCATCCAGATTGCCGCCAGAAGCGATGACGACCACCCTTTTCCCCTGCGCTTCCCGGCGAAAATCCGGGTCCAGCGCGGCGGCCAGAGCCACCGCCCCGCCCGGTTCAATCACCAGCTTGAACCTGTCCAGAGCCAGTCGCATGGCAGACAGCACCGCTGCATCGCTGACCACCTTGCCGCCGCTGACCAGCTGGCTGTTGATGGCAAAGCTGATCTGGCCGGGGCAGGGGGTTACAATCGCATCACAGATAGACCGGGCCGCCGGATCATTGGACAAAATCTGCCCGGCTGCCAGAGAGCGGGCCGTATCATCAAACCCCTCAGGCTCAGCCGCATAAATGGCCAGCTGGCCAAAATGCTGTTTCAGGGCCAGGCTGACCCCAGCCAAGAGACCGCCCCCGCCGCAACAGACCAGCGCATAATCCGGCACAGTGGCGGCAGCCTGCAAATCCTCGGCTATTTCCAGCCCGGCCGTACCCTGGCCTGCGATCACCGCTGCATTCTCATAAGGCTGGATAATATGGCCGCCCTGTTCGGCTTGCAGCGCCGTGCCGATCTCCTCGCGGCTCTGGCTATACCTGTCATACAAGATTACATTTGCGCGATAGGCGGCTGTATTTGCGCGTTTTAATTCTGGGGCATCCTCAGGCATCACAATATAGGCCTGGCGGCCGGTCAGGCGCGCGGCGAGGGCCACGGCCTGGGCATGGTTGCCGCTGGACCAGGCGATCACCGGCTGGCCATCATCGGGCAGGCTGAGCAGGGCATTGCTGGCCCCGCGAAATTTGAAAGAGCCGGTGCGCTGCAGCGGTTCTGCCTTGACCAGCAACTCAAAGCCCAGCTGGTCATTCAGCAGGTCAGAGCCCAGCAGGGGTGTGCGCCGGATGAGAGCGCGGGTTCGGCTGGCAGCGGCCTTGATAGCGGCATAATCGGGCATCGGGTTTCTCCTTGGCAGGCATTTGTTGCCACAGGGCGGTTGGCTGGGCTTGTTTTATCCCGGAAACTATCCTAATTTCTAGAAGATTCCAGAGTCTTGCGAGATTTGGAAGATCGTTTTTATCGGAGAGAGACCTATGGCTGGCCCGGTTTCCCATTTGCCCTTTTCCGGGGCCAATACAGCGCTGATCACGCCCTTTCGCGATGGGGCGGTGGATTTGGCCGCCTTTGAAAAGCTGGTTGATTGGCAGATAGAGCAGGGGATACACGGTCTGGTGCCGGTTGGCACGACTGGCGAATCCCCCACCCTCAGCCATGATGAGCATGATCAGGTGGTCGAAAGCTGCGTCAAGGTCGCTGCCGGGCGGGTGCCGGTCATTGCCGGGGCCGGCTCCAACAGCACGGCTGAATCCGTGCGCCTGGCCCGTCATGCTGAACAGGTCGGGGCAGATGCGGTGCTGGTGGTCAGCCCCTATTACAACAAGCCCTCGCAAGGCGGGCTGGCGGCCCATTTCCGCAGCGTTGCCGAGGCGATTTCGATCCCGCTGATTATCTATGATATTCCAAGCCGTTCTGTGGTGCGGGTAGCAGATGAGACGCTGGCGGAGCTGGCGCAAATAGACAATATCGCCGGTATCAAGGATGCGACAGCAGACTGTGCCCGCCCGACGCGCCTGTTGGGCAAGGCCGGGGCGGATTTCTGCCAGCTCTCTGGAGAGGATGCCACCATGCTGCCCTATCTGGCGGCTGGCGGGCATGGGGTTATATCCGTGCTGAGCAATATTGCCCCGCGTCAGGTCGCCCAGCTGCAAGAGGCGTTCTTCGCCGGGGATATGGCAAAGGCGCAGCAGCTGAATGCCGGGCTTATTGATCTGGCAGATGCGCTGTTTGTTGAATCCAGCCCCGGGCCGGTTAAATATGCAGGCTCGCTGATGGGGCTGTGCACGCCGGAATTGCGCTTGCCGCTGGTAGAGATCAGCAGGCCGACACAAGAGTTGCTGCAGACAGCAATGCGGCGGGCCGGGCTGGATTTCAGCGCGGACTGACCACTAGCAAGCCGGGGAGCCGCAGATGGCCGTCCATTCAGGCCGGGTCGCCGAAAACAGGCGCGCCCGTTTCGATTATGAGATTGAGGAAACGCTGGAAGCCGGCCTGATCCTGACCGGCTCGGAGGTGAAGTCCCTGCGCACTGGCCGCGCCTCTATTGCGGAATCCTATGCCGGAGAGGATGCCGGAAAGCTGTGCCTGTTCAACGCCAATATTCCGGTCTATCCGGCGGCCCGCGACAATCACGCACCAAAGCGGGTGCGCCAGCTGCTGGTCAAGGCAAAGGAGCGGGACAAGCTGCTCGGCATGATCCGGCGCGAGGGCTATTCGCTGGTGCCGCTGGCGCTTTATTTCACAGATCGCGGCAAGGCCAAGATCAGCCTGGGGCTGGCGCGCGGGCGCAAGAAACAGGATAAGCGCGAGGCGGCAAAAAAGCGCGATTGGGAACGCCAGAAACAGCGACTCCTGCGGCCTGGTTGAGCCGGGCTACTCAGCGCGCGCTTCTGCCAGCAGCTGGCCGGCTTGCTGAAAAACCGCATCAAAGCTGGCTTCAGTCAACCGCCCGGTCTGGGTGTTGTAGCGCGAGCAATGGTAGGAATCGAGCAGCAGCAGCCCGTCCGGCAGCCTGTGCCAGCGATTATGCCCGAAAGGATAATCGGCCAGCCGCCAGCCAAAATGGCGCAGCAGCGTTTCATGGGCGATGCGGCCCAGAGCCAGAACCAGTCGCAGATTTTGCATCCGCGCCAGCTCGACTGAGAGAAACGGGCGGCATTGGTTGATTTCCGGGCCGGTTGGCTTGTTCTGCGGCGGCACACAGCGCACCGCATTGGCAATCCTCAGATTCTGCAAGCTGAGATCATCCGCCCCCTTTTCATCATAATGGCCACTGGCCCAGCCCCATTTCAGCAACGTCTGATAAAGGGTGCGCCCGGCATGATCACCGGTAAAGGGGCGGCCAGTCGCATTCGCCCCTCGCAAGCCCGGAGCCAGCCCCAATATCAGCATTTCTGCCGTAATCGGGCCAAAAGAGGGCACCGGCCCATTATGCCAGTCCGGCCAGCGCGCGCGCTGCTGGTCGATATAGTCTGCCAGCCTTGGACAGGCGCGGCAATCGGGCGGGGCTACCGGGTCCAGCATCAGCCGAAATCCCGCTTTATCTCAGTCTCGATGGTCTGCAAGTCCAGAAAGCTGTCTGCCTTGCGGCGCAGCGCATCCGCCACCATATTCGGAGAAGTATTGGTAGAGGAGACAACGGTGACCCGCACCCCCATATCCTGAACCTCGGACAGCAGGCGGCAAAAATCGCCATCGCCGGAAAACAAAAAGGCGTGGTCGATATGCGGGGCAAGTTTCAGCATATCGAGGGCCAGCTCCATATCCATATTGCCCTTTATGCGGCGGCGGCCTGTTTCCGGATCGACAAATTCCTTGGTCTGTTTGGAGACCACCGCATAGCCGTTATAATCCAGAAAATCGATCAGCTTACGCAGCGGGGCTACCTCGCTCCGGATCGGGCAGGGCGGTATAGTAATAGGCCCGGATAAGATGCCCTTCTTCGCGAAAACGATCCAGCAGCCGGACATAATCCACATCCAGCCCCAGCAATTTCACAGTGGAATGAAAGTTCGATCCATCGATAAATAAGGCAATACGCTCATCATGGGTCATTTTGGTTTCTCCGTAAAAAATTTTGAATAAAGGCGCTTTTGAAAAAGATCTTGTTGCATTGTTACTATCCTGCCTTTAGGCCAAGCTCAACACAGTTTTGTCCGGCACGGGATAACGCAGCCTGTCTCTGGCCAGACTGGCAAACCGAACAGACTGGCAAACAGAACAAACAGGCAAACAGAATAAAAGGCCGAAAAATGCCCCAACTGACCAGCTGCTTTATCGGTATCGGTGCGAATATTGCCCCGGACGGCTTTGCCAGCCCGCAAGAGGGGCTGGTGGCGGCCATTGACTGGCTGGCAGAACGCGGCCAGCAGGTTGTGGCGCGCTCCAGCTGGTATCGCTCTGCCCCGGTGCCGGTTTCGGATCAGCCTGATTTCATCAATGCGGTGTTGCATTTGTCCAGCCCGCTGGCGGCACATGATTTGCTGGCCCTGCTGAATGAGGCAGAGGCGGCGTTCGGGCGGGTGCGCCACAGGCGCAATGAGGCGCGTGTTCTGGATTTGGATATTATTGATTTTGGCGGCCAGATTATCGCCACCGACAGGCTGTCCTGCCCGCATCCAAGAGCAGCGCTGCGCGCCTTTGTGCTGCTGCCGCTGGCTGAGATCGCGCCCGATTGGGTGCATCCGCTCACCGGAGAAAAAATTGCCCGGCTGATAGACCAACTGCCCGCTGACCAGCAAATCAGCCGTCTGGCAGGGGGCGGGGCGGCGTAGGGGCGGCGAAAGCCGCTGGCAAGCTGTTACAAAGACTTGCATTTTTGCCCCTAATCCGCTATCCAGTCGCAGAGTCCCGCCACCAACCTATATTGGAGCTTGCAACGCCATGGCCCGCGTTACCGTTGAAGACTGCATTGAAAAGATTCCCAATCGTTTTGATCTGGTGCTGACAGCTGCCCAGCGCGCCCGCGCTATCCAAAAGGGTGAGCTGCTGACCATTGACCGCGATAATGACAAAAACCCGGTTGTCGCCTT
>JAYPQA010000026.1:0-97674 GCA_038131695.1 Alphaproteobacteria bacterium
GAAGTTACGTATTGCTACTTTATAATGGATTGATAAAAATCGACCTAGCGATGAAAGATTTATCGTTGGGATTTAGTGCAGAATTTAGAGGGCTTGGCCGTCGTTTAAGTGTGGGTTGACAGATATCTGACTGAGCAAGGCGCTGAAGTCGCTTTTGGATTTTAAACATGCTGGTCTGAAAGTTTGGATGAAAAATCGTATTGAAGTTGAGGATGCCTTTGACTACGTGAAAACTCCTTTACGGGACTTCGACCCATTTAAGTATTTTCGGGATGACGGGGTTGTACAGCCTTCACAGGCAGGAATATCGGGATATGCCGTTAAGCCGTCTGTTAACGGCAACTTCAGTGATCCATAGTAAGGATTTACATAATGTCGGCCTCACGTTTGTTCGGTCAATGCCGATCGCGTATTTTGATTTTAGATAGTGTTAGAAGTCACTTTGTCATAAAAGTTCTCTCCAAATTTGGGTGGGGCACTTCAGCTGAAAAGTATACGTTCACTATGATTTACAGGTTTGATGAAATGCTGGATAGGTTGTGCACAGCGAAAAACAAGATTTGATCCCCAGTGATGCAGTTATTGAGCTGCTTGAAGGCTCTGTAAAAATTAGTCATTAATCCTTCGTTGTCTGCGAGTTACTTTGGGCCACATTGTGATGTCTTTTCCGTCAAGCGAAGGCAAGGCGCCTGTCGATAAGAAAAATGGGGTGAACAGCAGCACCATATATATTTGGAGGCTTTATGATATATATTTTGCCGCTCGAGGTGGGTTGCGTAGTATTTGATAGATTTTGGAGTATCGCTTCAGGTTTCGAAAAGGTAGCTTAGTTTCAGCTCAAAGAATGCAAATGGCATTGTCCCTCATAAAAGATCAGATATGCTGGTGGGTAACCTTCGGTTTGGGTGATGATGTTGTTTTGAGGAGATGACGACAATATTTATTTTGTCAGTTCCTCTGCCTCAGATTTTTAGAATTTCACAGAAACAAGTCGGTTAAAAAAATGAATTTGGATCTATTAATTGGCGTATTGGGGATATTTGCGTGTTTTTTTTGGTTTTATCTTACGGCGCCGAAAAAACAGGATACAAAAGACGTCGATATTTCTTTTGGCTATCGGTCTGCTTGCAATTGCGGTGCCTTCCCGCTGTTTTCTTGGGTAGACTGGCCCTCGAGCTGTTAGGTCTTTCATCTATTGCCAACATAAAACTAGTAGCCCTTCTTCTAGTTGGACTGTTTTCTCTATTTCCTATCATCGGCGCCTTGGTATCTATGCAGTATGCCACAAGCCAATCATTGCGCGATTTGCGGTTTGACCTAGACATTGCGCAAAACGTCTCAGCGCTTGAGCCATATTCGTCTAAGAATTTTGATTTTGCCGTCATCATGCCGAGTTTGAATGAGGCGGAGAATTTGGAAAGTCTAGCACTATTCAAAAACTTTAAGCAAAACGATATCTAATCATTATTGCTGACGATGGCAGTAATGATGGCACCAAGGAGCTGTTCGGCATGACCGGGATGGGGGTATTGGTGATCAGTAAAGCTCAGACGCTCGGGAGGGGGGGATGCGATCCGACTAGGCATGGAATGTTGTCGGCGACTGGATATCAAATTTGCTGTTACTATGGATGCGGATTGGCAGCATGACCCGACTGAAATTGTTTCTCTTATCGACTTTAAACTCACGAAAGATTCCGATTTAGCAATTGGCTCCAAGAGCATTAGGGTCGGTTGAGAGATACTCAATTATTCGAGAAATCGGTGTGAAACTATTCGGCTTGCTCTTAACGTCGCTCTCAGGTGTCAAAATATCAGACCCATCAAGCGGTTTTAGGGCACTTGATGTTTCTAAATGGAGCGAGCTTGATTTGAGAGAAAAGCAATTCCACACAGCCGAATTAATTGGTGAGTAGGATGGTGCGAGCCGGATTCGTGATCAGTGAAGTCCCAGTGAATATCAAAAAACGGAAAAGTGGCACGTCAAAAAAAGGGAAAGATATCTTCTATGCAGTTAGCTTTTTCGAGTCTGTTTTATTGAGTTGGATTGCGCCACTAGAATGCGATTGCTAATTACCTACATCGTACTTGCGGCGTTGTTCCTATCTCTTGGATATCTATACATGAATATAGATCTGGTTGCTGTGGTGAGCATAATCACTACGGCCGATTCTTCGTCTCATACTTATGATATCTTGCGCTCTGATGCTTTTGTCTGCTTGTTTCTCTCCATCTGCAAAATTAATTTTTTGGCTCAATATAAAGATCCGTGAGTTTTGGTCTGTAGGGTTGTGTTACTTATCAGAAGCCTTTTGGTGTAAATTTTTGTTAGGATTTTTAGGATCTGCTTCAGCCAGAATAGGCTTGTTGTCTCAAAACTATGAATTGAAGATTGGAGATTTGATTCGGTTCTCGGTGATAGATAAGGCCGTTTTAACAGGTTGCCTCTGTAACGGTTTCTGTTTTGGATATTATTCATAGGTCTCAATCCCTTATCCTTAAGTGTTTTTTGTCTTTCATTGTTTTGTGCGCTCTTATTTGATCTATTTGTGTGGCGACGAAAACAAATGTTTTTTTCGATTGTAGTGGTGTTTTTTTCTATTGGCCGCTATGTAACTCTAGCGGGTTCGATAGGATTTGATTTTAACCAATCCAGATCTGGCAATAGTTTACGCTCTCAGCCAAGTTTTACCATTACCTCTCGGTGGTTTTGGACTGAAAGAAGTGTTGTTTAGTAGCTTATTTGAGAGTGTTAAACCGGAGCTGATTCTTGCCCTGGGCGCGCTAGTGCTTTCGCAGGGCTTGCTATTTGTTTCTTTGTCAATCTGTCTAACGATTTTCCACTTGGTGTCCAATGGAAGGCGCAAATAACAGGTGTTTGTATGAATTTTGAGTATCCTCGATTAAGGCTGTATACACGAGCGAAAGATTATGTCTTTGCCTTTCGCAATTTGATCTTCCCCTACGGAGTGTCAAAGCTGACTAGGCCGAGATGGATGTAGCAGAATTCGTCGGAGGGATCACGCCATCGCCTGCTCGATGGGACGGATGGCGATGTTTGAAGGTCTTAAAGCAACACTGACTGAAGGTGACGAGGTAATTATGTCTCCACTCACGGTTCCGGAGTGTGTGAGCCTTATGATTGCGTTGGGAGTGAAGCCAGTATTTGTTGATGTAAATAGCGAGACCTGGTGTCTGGATCCTGAGTTGGTAAGCAAAGCAATTACCTCAAGAACCAAGGCCATTCTAGCGACACACTTGTATGGATTTGTTTCTGAGCTCGACCAGCTGGCTAAGATTGCCGGCTAGCCAATAACTTAATGTTGATTGAAGATGCTGCTCAAGCCTTAAAGTATAAGTTCGTCCGGCAAGAAAGCTGGTCGATTGGGGCATTTGGCATTTACAGCTTTAGTTATCCGAAAAATCTTTGCACTTTCTATGGTGGGATGCTGGTTTCTAATGACTCGCAAATTGCCCAATGTGCGAAAAGTGGTTGAAAAAGAAGCTCTGATCTGCGCGTTGGGTACTTCATAAGCGAGTATTGTCTTCATTGCTAAAGGATATTGCCACGAATACATTTATAACTTCTTGGTGAAATATGTCATCAGGCCTGCTTACAGAAAATCTGGTTTTTTTGAGGAATTTTGTTGAGGTTCATCTGCTGACAAAAACATTCGAACAAATTCTGATAGCTATGACCGAGCACCGCCGCCTGTGCTGGGGAAAATCGTCGCATCGAAAGTCCCTGACATTGAAGTAGAGATGATACATCGTATTAAGATCGCGGAGGTGTACGACAAGCACTTGAGTACTTGAGTGAGGTTGTTACTGCAAGATTTTCCAATAGCGGTGATATGGGTTATCTATACTACTCCCATTAGTGCCTGATCGAGAGGCGCTAATGAAGCATCTCATTTCGAAAGGGTTGGATGTCGCAAAGCAGCATATTCCAAATTGCGCTGATGTGGATTCATTCAAGAGTTTGAAATGCCAATGCCCAAATGCTGAGGTATTAGCCGCGACAACTCTTACGCTGCCAACATATCCAGAATTCTCAGCTTCAAAAGCAAAAGAAATGGCTACGGCCATCAAAAGTTACTTAAGTGACCAATAAGCAAACATATTACGTTATTGATCTGGTCCATCTGGTATCTGCTGCTAAAGCACTCTTGGATGGCGGTTGCTTTGTTACCCTCATTGACGTGGGTATGGAAATCGAACTGGATGTATGACGAAGTGGATGAATATCTGGGAAAGAGCTATTTTCGGACCGATACGATGACATTTTCTTTCTTCCTTAAGGGAGGAATGAAATAGATACGGGCGTAAATGAAAACTTGCGGTTCCAGTTTGCGTCAAAAAGCCTCATTTCGTCCAGCAAATCACCAAGCAGAACGCAAAATTTTACGAATCGTTTGCAGTAGGTGGCCTTCCAATTTATGGGGTGGATCATCTCGCTGTCGGATTGCAGGTGAATAAAGCGTGGCCATTTGATATCCATGCTCTTGACCTGTATCATACAAAAAATTTTCGAGTTTGTTCCGATCAGCGGGGCAGAGGACGATCTGAGCAGAATATATCCAAATCACAGTGCCTCTTTACAAAAGTATAAGTTATCAGACCAGACTGAAAGCCTGCTAAATAGGCTTCAATGTCACAAAAATTTCTCAACAGTCAGGTGTTTTTGGAAGCGGTCGTCTACTATGTTTATCGGATTGTAGGGCATTGGTGGGATGTGTTTGCATGGTTGCCCTTACGGCTACAGTCTCTAAGACGAGCTCTCGATTAAGAAAAAACCAAAATTTTGTTATAAGCATGTGTCTGGCATTTTGTGGATGAGATCACCGAGTCAAAAAGTCCCGGTTACTCGAAATTGAAGGAGTACGATCAGACGGAACAAAAAGTCACATACTGGCTGCTGAAAAAGTGTTAATTGCTGCAGGCCCCATATTCCACTGGAAAATTGTTCTTAAGTCGCTGAACTGGTTCGCTAGGTCATTAACAATTAGAACAAGTGATATGTATTACTTGCCGATACTCAGCTTTAACAAGGCTAGGGGTACGGTCAATGAAAGGGTAGTAACGCTAACCCAGAGTATATTAAAAATTCTCGATCCTCGATTAGGGACTGATTCGGTTATTAGTATCCATATGCATGGCTATAACAAGTTGTATAGGAACTTCTTCAAAAAAACTGAGGGTGCTTTTAGACCGTTGAGACCACTCATCGATCGGCTATTCGATTACCTGTTCGTGGGTTTCGTTTTCCTTCACTCTGACATTTCCCCTACACTTCAGATGGTAATGCGCGAAGATGGCAGCTTCTTGGTATCTGGTCTTCCGAATCAGGCTTCGAACAAAACGTATAATCGGCTGCGAAGAAAATTGATGAAGTTGGCGATAAAGACTCGCATGATCCCTATTCCTTTGTATCAAGGTGAAAAGCTACCCGGACAATCGATGCATTTCGGTGCATCTTTTCCGATGGTGAAGGAGCCAGTCGCTGAGACGGATACTAATTGTCTCGGGGAATTGGACGCACTTCCGGGTGTGCATATTGTTGACGCGTCTGTGCTACCTGAGATTCCGGCTGGATCATATACCTTGACCACTATGGCGAATGCCTACCGTATCGGGGCTGCGCTCGCAGCTAACCGGAACGATAATTAGGTGAAGATTTGAATAAATTCATTCACTTTATTGGCGCTCATCGTAATGGCAGCGCTACGCTTGCTTATTTTTTTGGAAGGAATTTTAACCTCTATTCGGTTCATCAAACCGTTTGGCATCTCGCTTCAAATATTGTTGGTAATTTAAAGATGGCAGGGTTGATGCCTCGTTTCCTAATGAAGGTTTACGTGTCGGCATATGTTAGCAACCTTAAAACAAAATCTGCTAATTACTCAGGATTTGTCGAAACTAATGGTTTCAATATCTTTATTTTGCCTGAGCTTGCCCAACAATTCCCTGATCTAATGATCGTTCATCTAATTAGAAACCCATCTACGATGGTTAATTCACAACTACAGAATCGAAGGCGGAATAGTTTTAAGCGCTTATTACAAATATATCTTCCATTTTGGCAAATATCACCTCGCCTCGTTGAAGACACGACATGCCAAGCGAATTTGGGGGAAGAGGATCTCATTTTTTGGCAATGGGCTTTCAAAAACAGCTTCCTTTTAGATAATTTCGCTGACCACAAGCATTATAAGGCAGTTTTTTTTGAAGACTTGTTTTCTGGAAGTTCTAGTCATTTCAATGAAATGCTTTGCTTTTTTAGGTTTGGATTTTAATGCTGATAAGTTTGCGGACTTTTCTGGGACTAGGCTAAATGGTAGTGGGCATCACAAAGACCTGAGACCGGAACCTCTGGATCTTGACGTCAAAGAGTTCGTTGATTTGGTCTGGTCTCGGTTGCAAAGCAGAGGACAACATGTCGTCAAATAAACAATGCATTATATGTGATGGGCCAGTGAAATCTAAACAACATAAAGATTTTACTGTAAATAAATGCAGCGTTTGTGGGCATCAAAGTTCAGCGCTAGATCCCGCTTTGAATCAATTATCCGAGGCAAATTTGGCTGATCTTAATTTAAAAAGATGTTAAAGAAGTGAGGTTGTCTGTTTTGAAAGCGATCCTAGATGAAATTGCCGATGATGGATTTGATTTCAAAGGCGCTTCGCATTTGGATATCGGGTGTTCTACAGGAGATTTTCTAGAGTTAGCAACGAAAGCTGGAATGCAGTCTGAAGGAGTTGAGCTAGAGCATAAATTTGCCGAGGTTGCTCGGAAAAAATTTATCTGTGAAGGCAGGCGTCTTTCCAAGTAAAAATCTAAAGTTTGAAAAAAAATTCGACTTGATTTCGTTTATGGATGTCATTGGCCACATTCCAGATTGTCAAAATGCATTGAAATCCGGAATTAGCCTGCCTTGGTGACCAGAGATGTTTCACGGATTCTATTAAAACACCAGTATCGGAAGGGCTTTTTTAAACTTGCCGCAGGCATGCTTTATGTAAATGTTGATCGTTTTTGGCGTCGGATTTGGCAGGTCGATTTCGCATCCCCCAAATCCATTACTTCTCAAGGAAAAGCTTGGAAGTCTTGGCGACCCGCTGTGGTATGTCGATAAAGATAAAGTCGGCCGGCGATTACGTTTAAGGGTTATAGACCAGAGCTCGCACCGTCATTCCCTTCGGTTTTTGCATGATCAGAGGACTAATATATTGTTCATTACTGATTTGTTTTCCGTTCATTAAGATGTGCCCCGCCGATTCCGTGTCAGCAGAATTGAAGAGACAACCCCATGGATAGCGAAGGAGTGTGACGTTCACGACCACGTGGTTTCTTTTGCTGTAGGTGAGTTGCAGGGATTGATGTCGTCGCTTCAGTTTTCTTCCATGCAACTTGTTTTGGTTGCCGGGCGGAGAAATATCTGCTGGTGGCGTTATTAGCATCGATATTTTTTCGTAATATTAGGATTTCTAATTAGGCGCTTCACATTATTTGTAATCCAGAATAACACTTTTACCCGATTGGGTTCTTATAATCGAAGAGGCCGTCAACGATATTCAGTCTTCGAAAGATTTTGACGCCATCTGTCCGGCAATGAACGAAGTCATAACTACAAGCGTGATTGTGATACGCAGGGTGCGCGAAAGTATGATCTGTGGTTCAGCCACGGCCACCTTTTCTTTGGTTGTTTCTTTCAACCTTTAGCCGTTCTGTCACCACAGCCAACTCAACACGTCTATCGGTGATGGAGCAGCCTGCTTCTTTGAAATACGCTGTAATCCTGCGATAACCGAATCTGCCAAACTGTTTGGCCAGCTAACTCATGTCAAAGACGAGCCTGTCTTCGTCAATGCGCTCTTTGATGGCATGTCTCTGTGTAGAATGATGTTGTCCCGGCACCTGGGAAGCTCAACGCTCAGAGATTTTGAATTGGCTACGCAAATGATTAATGCAAGCACGACGAAGAGCAGGGTTTAGAAGTTTCACCTCGCTGCTTCCTTCAAGATCACTTTGTTGAGCGTTAAAACTGATACGGCTCTTCTCATATCAATCATTTTTGCAGTTTTTTAATTGGCAACCGCCAATTCCCAATGCTGCTTGCGCCAGCGATGATGGGTTTGTTCAACAACCCTGATCCCTCTGATCGAATCTAGATAGGACATACCATGCCCCATCAATACTTCAACTTGACGTAATTTCGATACTATCTTTTTTTAACTTTTGGTCGTTTTGTTTAACATTCCGCGGCCCCAATGCTATGCATAGCACTGGACCAGTTCAGATGGGGCTCATTTCGAGGCGTATCTTTTCAATTTTCGAAAAAAGAAAATCAATTGATTCCAAAGAAGTTGGGTCACAGGGAGTTTGCCAAAAACCAATGTCACCCAAACTTGCTTAAAAGCAAGTTTGCCCCGAGAGCCAGATGACAGTGACGTAGATCTCTCATGACGTAAAACTTGAATTTTGTTTGAAGAAACATACTCCACCTTTGTGGAAAAAATCTTTAACCATGCAGCGTAATCGTGGCGTCTGCCAATTTCTGGATATTCAAAATTCAATGAGGTTCTATAAACAACGGTAGAATGACCAATGTTACACTCTTGGATTAGTTTTTATGGAGATAGCAGATTCAGGCACTACCTTTCTGGAGCGTCCGTTTGAACTTATGGATAAATAAGCAGAGCAAAAAAAGTCGCCATTGCACGAAGCGAGGGCGTTTAAGGCATTGGGAATATGATACCGCCAAGTATTCATCATCGCTATCAAGAACAGCGATGAATTCAGATTTCGTTTCCCTAATTCCAAGATTTCTAGCCCGTGCCGCATTTTTTTTAATGTCGGATACGACAATACGAACTCGATCGTCAGCGAGCAATTTTTCGCGTAATGATTCATCCAGATGATCGTCGGCATTGTCAACCAAAAGGACTTCGGACACCGTTTCCCCTTGTTCAAGTGCACTAAAAACAGCGCGCTTAACAAACCAACGCCATTCAGCCACAGGTATGATTACTGTTGCAGTATACATAAGCAAATCAAACTAAATTCTTATTGAGATTTTGTAAAGCAAAGCTCAAGCAGCATGAACTATTCCTGATATTCCTCGAGGCTCCTTTTGGCCAAAGCATTTCCTACCGCGGTGTAGATTAATGTTAAAAGGAAAAAGAGAATGGTCGCACCGTGTAAGACAACGCACACACAGTAATAGCCAATAACTTGTAACAATGAGCATAAAGCAAAAAAATGCTATTCGCAATAGGTGAATTCAAATCAAAAACGATAAAATAGAATACCAGCAAGGATACGCCACTTTGCAAGCGTGAGCTATTTTATTTTCAATAGAAAGTTTCCACTCAGCGTTGTTTGATACGTTTTTCAAAACACATCATGACGTTATAGTCGTCATGGTGATAAACAAAAAGATTTGAAAAACACCAAGTTCATTCACATAGATTATAAGGTTGTGACTTTCAATACATTCTTGTGCTAACTAGCCTACTGTTTTTGTTTAAAACTATCAATTCTCAAACTCCTCATAAGAGCTAGCAGGTTCTATTCTGCATGAAGTCGTTGCTTTTTAATGAGGCCTGCATCGTGGGACGGATCTATCAAACATGAACAACCTTAAGTTTCTTGAGTCTGAAGCCATCCATATCTTTCGCGAAGTGGCAGCTGAGGCGGAAAATCCTGTCTTTTTGTATTCTGTTGGCAAGGATAGTGCGGTGATGCTTCATCTTGCGTTGAAGGCCTTCTATCAGCAAAACTGCCTTTTCGTTTCGCACATGTTGACACTACCTGGAAGTTTCGCGAAATGATCCAATTTCGTGACCAGCGCATGGCGGATCTTGGTCTTGAGCTGATTGTGCACACAAACCCAGATGGCCTTGTGCCGGTGTTGGACCTTTCACCCATGGCTCGCGCCATACCGAGGTGATGAAGACTGTTGCGCTGAAACAGGCTCTTGATGGGAACATGGCTTGATGTTTGCCTTTGGTGGGCGCGGCGTGATGAAGAAAAAATCGCGCGCAAAGGAACGGATTTTTTCTTTCCGAAATCAGGATCACCGATGGGACCCAAAAGGTCAGCGCCCTGAATTGTGGTCGATCTATAATACCCGCAAACGGCCGGGCGAGAGCATCCGCGTGTTCCCCTTGTCGAACTGGACCGAGGCTCGATATCTGGCAATATGTCCTGGAGCGAGGATATTCATTCCAGCTCTTTGTTGGCGGCAGAACGCCCAATGGTGGACCATGACGGCACCCTGATCATGGTTTGATGACGACGAATGCCTCTAGCCGAAGGGTGAAGTGCCGCGTATGGAAATGGTCAGGTTCCGAACACTTGGCTGCTATCCCTTGACTGGGGCAATCCGGTCAAAGGCCACAACCCTGCCAGCGATTGTTGCCGAGATGCTGCAGTCAACCACCTCTGAGCGTCAGGGCCGGTGATCGATAACGACAGCGGAGCTTCGATGGAAGACAAAAACAGGCAGGATATTTCTGATGGCACAATGAAGTCACCACCGAGACACTTGCTTATCTGGCAAAGCAGGCAGGCATGGATACGCTGCGCTTTATCACCTGCGGGTCTGTTGACGATGGAAATCCATTGATTGGCAGGCTGCTCTATGAATCAAAGGTCATTTTAGACGATCAGCTAACAACTCTCGAATCCGATAGCAGAAAATTCGGCACTCAGGGTGGTGGTTTGGATTTTGCACTCCTTGTCGATGGGTTGGCTGCTGAGCGTGAGCAGGGCATCACAATTGATGTGGCTTATCGCTATTTCACCACCACACGAACATTTTATCGTCGCCTGACACATAGGACCATGAGCAATACACCCGCAATATGGCAACTGGCGCGTCGACCGCTGGACTGGCGATCATCATGATTGATGCACGCAAGGGGCTCGACCAGACCAGGCGTCACGCTTTCATTTGCCGCGCTTCTTGGCATCCGACATATCGTTCTTGCGATCAACAAAATGGACCTTGTCGATTATTCGTCTGAACAGATTCGATGCGATCGTGGCTGAATTCTCAGCACTAAATGACAGGCTTGGTTTTCTGAAATCATTTCAATTCCATTATTCGGCGCTTCATGGCGATAATATCATCGCACAGATCCGATCGGACGCGGTGGTATGACGGGCCGACGCTCTTGGATCATCTTGAAACGGTAAAAATACCTGGCCCTGACGAGGCGGCCCCTCCTGCGCCTGCCGGTCAGTATGTGATCCGGCCCCGATCAAGATTTTTCGTGGCTATGCGGGGCGGGGCCGGCGGAGTGGTGGAATGCGCCAGGGCCTGTCAGGATCTTATACCATCAGGCAAGGAAACGGTGATCAAAGGCATTTTTGTTCGGAATGGAGGTTGTGACGAAAGCAATCGCCGGTCAGTCAGTCACCGTCACTGTCGATGGCGAATTCGATATCTCTCGGGGTGATATGATTGTTGATGTGGCCAGCCAGCGAAAATTGGGTGGATCAGTTCCGCGCCGATATTATTTGGATGCTTGATCGGAGATGCTACCTGGGCGTGCGTATACTAAGACTGGTGCGGCGAGCTACACTGTCAGATTAGCAAAACCACGCCACCGCGTGAATGTGAACGATTATTCTAAAGCACCAGCAGATACACTGCAGTTAAACGACATTGGAAGTTGTAACCTTTCTGTTGATCGTCTGGTCACTTTTGACACGTATAAGCAGAATAGGTCTACGGGCTCATTTATTCTAATCGACCCTGAAACAAACGCTACAGCCGCTGCGGGCATGATTAGCTATCAACTGCGGCGTAGTCAAAACATACATTGGCAGGCATTGGATGTGGGACCAAAACAACGCTCTTTAGCTAAGAAACAACGTGCGTGCGTGTTGTGGTTTACTGGATTGTCTGGCTCAGGCAAATCAACCATAGCAAACATCCTCGAAAAAAAGCTTTTTGCAATGTCGCAGCACACCATGCTGCTGGATGGTGACAATGTTCGCCACGGGTTAAACCGTGATCTTGGTTTTACTGATGCTGATAGAGTGGAAAACATACGCCGTATTTCAGAAGTATCGAAGCTCATGGTAGAGGCAGGGTTAATTACACTGGTCTCTTTCATTTCACCTTTTGCAGCTGAAAGACAAATGGCGCGTCAATTGTTTGGTGATGGTGCTTTTGTAGAAATTTATGTTGATACACCACTAAGTGAAGCAGAGCGTCGGGACGTCAAAGGCTTGTACAAAAAAGCACGTTCTGGCGAACTCAAAAACTTCACTGGGATTGATAGTCCCTATGAGGCGCCTGTATCACCTGAGATAACATTGTCTACAACGAAAATGGGCGCGGAAGGATCGGCGCAAGTTGTTATTAAGTGGTTAAAGCAAAACAATTACATCTGACCCGTAGTAACTAGGATTAACGCTATGCCTATTCCAATAGCCCAAAATAGCCAATTGCAAGTTTTTGAGTTCTGCCATTCACATGAAGCATTTAAAACTTACGGATTGCTAAAACACTATTACATGGTGCGGAGAAAGCCAAAAATGATATTGGCGGAGTAGCTCAGCTGGTTAGAGCAGCGGAATCATAATCCGCGTGTCGGGGTTAGAGTCCCTCCCCTACCATCCATTTCATTTTAAAACTGCCAGTTTTTGCTTTCACCATGTTTCATCAATGGTTTGAATTCACACGAGAATAGAAGAGGTTCGTCAACATCTGTGTGACAGGTGTGTGACAGCGGCAAAGATGTGCACTGTATATAGTTGATTCTGTGTTGATTATGGATGGAAGTCAAGAACAGCGGGGTTCTCGCTATTTAATAACCGCATCTGGCCATGTTTCGCCGTGCTAAACCCGAAAATTTCCTTGATACCGCTCTTCTTCAATGCTTCTTGAAGTTTTATAGGTAGTTCTGTCATTGGCTCTGGGTTAACTTGAATGTCCCCAATGGATGCCAATTGCCTTCTTTGCTCCCAAATCGTTAAACGCAAGCACAGCCTCTTCAGGATTTATATGGGCAGACTTCATGAATTCCCTTGGTTCATAAGCACCTATCGGAATTGCTGCTAAATCTGGGCTGCCAAGTTTCTTCGCCGTTTCTTTAAAATCATCTGAATAACCGGCATCTCCGGTAAAGTAGAAGGAGAAGTCGTCCCATTTTAGCATCCAGCCCGACCAAAGAGTTTTGTTTCTGTCGAAAATGCTCTCTTTGACCAATGTTGCACGGGTGTCGGCTGAATAGTTACACCTTTACGCTGAACCTGTTGCCACCAATCAAGTTCAGAGACATTTTTAGCCCCCCAATCCTCTAGCAATGACTTGAGGCCAAGGGCACCAAAAACTCACACTTGGCTGTATTTTTAAATCTCACGAATACTGGCCTCATCTAGGTGGTCGTAGTGATTGTGACTTATTAAAACTACATCAATCCGAGGCAGGTCTGATATCTGGACTGGCGAGGGAGTAACCCGTTTTGGACCCATAAATGAAAATGGAGACGCCCTCTCTGAGAATTGAGGGTCAGTCATAATTGTCAAGTTTGAATGATTTAATAGCAAAGTAGAGTGACCAATCCACATCACGGTTTCTTTGAAAGCCGCGAGGTCATTTTTTGAACTCACACGATAGGGAAGCCGGCATTTCTCTCGTCACTCTCACGAGTAAAGTAGGGGCCGAAAAAACTTAAAAAAGTCGAAAAAGCTCTTGTCGTGAAGGTCGCCTTTGGATGTTGGAAAGCGCCGTTTGTTTATTGAAGTTTGGAGATTCAGGGTATGTCATTTTTCCAGAGCAGCCAGATAGAAAAATTGATAAAAAGACAAATAAGCAAGTCCAGCGAAAGAACATCTAAATCTCCTGATTCTGGAAATGTATAACTTCAGCCGCTTCCTGCAGAGCCTCTATGTAATCTGAGGCACCGTTGCTGGCCACCTTCGCCTTGCCCCATCTATCCTCTATCCCCCCAGAATAGCCAGCTCTGTTGCCCCGCCATGTGCGCCGGACCAGCTGATCGGGTCATCCAGAAAGCGTTCCACCTCAACCAGCACTTCGAAGAGAAATATTCCTGCTCGCGGCAGATTTCCAGCACATCGCGCCAGGTCGCCAGATAATGCAGCTTCAGCCCCACCTTCTCTAACGCCTCTCTGGATTGCGGGAAAATATCATAATAGAAAATCACGATGGTATCGCTGATATCGGCTCCTGCGGTGCGGATAGCCTCACAGAATTTGATCTTGCTGCCGCCATCAGTGGTCAAATCCTCCACCAGCAGGGCGCGCTTGCCCTCCATCGTATCGCCCTCAATCTGGGCATCGCGGCCAAAACCCTTTGGCTTCTTACGGACATAATGCATTGGCAGGTTCAGCTTGTCCGCCAGCCAGGCAGCAAATGGAATACCAGCTGTCTCGCCGCCAATCACCGTATCCAGCGATTCAAAACCGATATCATGCACCACTACGCTGGCGGCAAAATCCATCAGCGTGCCGCGGATGCGCGGATAGGAAATCAACTTGCGACAATCAATATAGACTGGGCTGGCAAGGCCAGAGGTGAACATGAAAGGCTGATCTGTGCGGAAGTGAATAGCGTTGATTTCCAGCAGCATACTGGCTGTCATTTTGGCAATCATTTCGCGTTCGGGAAATGCGCTACGGATCATCTTGGCCCCCTCTTATTTGACCTTCATAAAAACTTGTTCCCCTGTCGTTAATCTATTCCGGCATCCAAAACAATGAAAAACCGGGCCGGCTCCCCGCTGGTCAGGCGGTTTTGGTTAAAAAGCTGAACAAAACATCGGTGCCCGCTATCAGATCGGCAATCTCCATCGCCTCATCAGGATTGTGCGAGCCATTGCGATTACGCACAAAAACGATTGCCGAGGGAATGCCGGCATTGGCGAACACAGCCGCATCATGCCCGCCGCCGGACGGCATGGTGAACGCGGTGTCATCTGGAATCAGCCATCGCGCCTGAGACAGCTTTCCACCAGCGCCGGCATCACACAAGGCCGGGGCGGTTTGCATTTCAGTGCCGAGCTCAAAGCGCACGCCTCTTTCTTGCTCCACCGTTTTAATCTCGCGCTCCAGAAGCTGGTCATATCGGTCCAGCACCGGCGGCGCTCTGGCTGCGGAATTCAAGCGAGAAATCAATATAATCGGCAATGCGGGTGAGGGCATGGCGTTGCGGATCGGTTGCGATCATACCGCTGGTCAGCACCAAGTCTTCGCCTTTTGCAAATGGTCAGCCAGCTCTCATCCAGCCTGGAGAGCAAATCCACCATCGCCAGCACCGGGTCCTTGCGATAGGCCCGCGGCACCGCCCCGGAATGACCCGGCACGCTGATACAGCGAATATTTCGATAGCGCACATTGCCTCTGATACCGGACACCACTGCGGCAGGGACTTGTTTTTCCACCAGCAACGGGCCCTGTTCTATATGCAGCTCCAGATAGGCAGTGACCGTTTTTGGGTCCAGTAATGGCAGCTGCTTTTCCACGCGGCTCATATCAATGCCCATATCGGCCATATGCGCGCCCAGGCTGCGCCCATCTGCCTTGTGGCGGGCCTCCAGCTCACTGTCCTGCAGCTGGCCCAGCAAGGCTTTGGACGCGATATAGCAGGGCCCGAACCACGCGCTTTCCTCAGCCCGCATGGCGATCACCTTGACCGGCTTTTTGAAGCGCTGGCCGGATTGGCGCGCCCGCAACAGGCAGAGCAGCCCGGCAATCACCCCGGCCAGCCCGTCAAAATTACCGCCATTTGGCACCGTATCCACATGTGAGCCAATCAGGATATATTTTTCTGCCGCCGCATCCTCTGGCAGGGAGAAAATGGCATTCTGGCCTTCATCATAGGCAACCGCCAGCCCGGCCCGGCGCGCATATTCTTCCAGATAATGCAGGGTTTTTGTTTCAATATCTGAATAGGCAGGCCGGGAAAACCCGGCTGTATCTGCGGAAAAGCTGCCTATCTCATCAAACAGCTGTGCGGCAAGTGCCAGCTCATCATAAGCGGCCCCCGCCTGTGGCCGTGAGGTTTTATGAAAACTGCTCATGGTGCGGCCTCCATAAAGACCAGCCCGTCGGCTGCTTCGCCATCCTGCACTGTGCCGATCAGCTGGCGCACCGAATTCAGCCCCTGTGCCGACAGATAGCGCTTCAAATCCTCAATCATGCGGGCCATGATGGCTGGTTCAATAAAGGTGGCGGTGCCCACCTGCACGGCTGCTGCCCCGGCGATCAGATATTCTATCGCATCCTCTATAGTGGAAATGCCGCCACAGCCGATCACCGGAATAGAGACAGATTTGGCACATTGATAGGCCATACGCAGCGCTATCGGCTTGAAGGCCGGGCCGGACAGCCCGCCCATCAGATTGCCCAATTTTGGTCGCCGCGTTTTGATATCAATCGACATCGCCAGCAAGGTATTGCAGACCACCAGCGCATCTGCCCCGGCGGCCTCTGCGGCCTTGGCGACTTCTGTCGTCTCGCCGGTATTGGGGGTCAGCTTGGCCCAAAGCGGCAGGTCGGTGGCTGCCCGCATTTTGCGCATCACCATCTCGGTGGAGGAGGGGCGCATGGCAAAGGCCTTGCCATCTTCCTCAATATTCGGGCAGGAGATATTCACCTCAATCGCGGCCACGCCCGGCACGCTGATATCGGCACAGAGCCGGGCAAATTCATCTGCGCTTCCGGCCGAGATACTGACCACCAGCGGCGCGTTATAGCGCTGGTAAAACGGGATAATTTCAGACTTGAAGGCTTCCAGCCCCTTGCTGGGTATGCCGATGGAATTCAGCATGGAGCCCTGCACCTCACAGACGCGCGGGGTCGGGTTGCCATTTCTTTTTTCGCGTGTGATGGTCTTGGTCACGTGGGCGCCCAGCAGGTCCAGATCAAAAACTTCTGCCAGCTCTTCAGAAAAAGTCCCGGAGGCCGGCATGATCGGGTTTTTCAGCTCCAGCGCGCCGATGCGGGTGGTCAGGTCTAGCATCCGATAGCCTCCTGAATATCAAAAACCGGCCCCTTCCCGGCAGACGCGCTCATGCACTATCTGTCCTAAACGGCGAAAGCCGCGCACACAGCATTGGCACATGCCAAGCCCGCAGGCCATCTGCTGTTCCAGCGCGATTTGCCCGGGGATGTTATGCGCCTTGCCAATATCCTGCAGCAGCTCCAGCAGTCGGTTGGAGCCGCAGGTATAAACCGCATCGACCCCCTCTTCAGCGATCAGCCCTTCAATCAGGGCGCGCACCGAGGCGGTATCAGAGGTGCCTTGCTCATCCGTGACCGTAATGACGCGGGCCCCCAGAGCTTGCAAATAATCCAGCGACATCAGCAGATCCGGGCTGCGTGCGCTGCAAATGGCGGTCAGCTGGCGGCCCATCTGGCGGGCCTGCAAGGCCAGCGGAGCCAGCGTGGCCAGCCCCACCCCGCGTGCCACCAGCAGCAGCTTTTGCCAGCTGGGCAGAATATCAAAGCCGCGCCCCAACGGGCCCAGAACGGTAAAATTATCGCCTGGCTTGAAGGCCCGCCATCGCCGCCGTGCCCGGTTCCGGTCACCTTGTAGAGGAAATGCAGCTCGCCTTTTTCCGGGTAGTAGCCATAAATGCTCATCGGGCGGCGCAAATAGGGTTGCTGGGCCTGCGAGACCGGGCAGAGCAGATGGAAAAACTGGCCGGGCGCACAGCTGAGGATTTCAGCTGGTGCCTCTAAAATCAGCTGCCGGTAATCGCTGTTGACCGGCTGGTTGCTTTTTCACCCGGCAGGCCACATCATGCAGATGCGGGGCCGGTGGGCGGTTCGGGTTTTCTGTCATAGCAAACACGCTCATCCGACCGTCCTCATCCGAAAATCAGATTGGGAATGAACAGGGAGATAGACGGGATATAGGTGATGATCGCCAAAACCCCGATATTGGCCAGAATAAAAGGCCAGACGCCGTTGATGATGCTCATCACCGGGCGGTTCAAGGTAGAGGAGGCGACAAAAATATCCAGCCCGAAAGGCGGGGTTATCATGCCAAGGCCAATATTCAGCGTGACGATCATGCCAAAATGGATTGGGTCAATGCCAAGGGCGGTGGCCACCGGAAACAGCGGCGGCACCAGTATCAGCAAGGCAGAATTGGGGTCAATGAACATACCGGCGATCAGGAAACAGATATTGACCACCAGCAAAAAGACGATAGGCCCGGCTCCCACCGCTTGCAAGAAACCGCTGATCTGGGCAGGCACTTGGGCCAGCGTGATAAAAAAGGACAGCACCCCGCCCATCGCCAGCAGAATAAAAATTGTAGCTGTGGCAATGGCGCTTTTTTCCGCGAGCCGCACCAGTTTAGCAAAGCTGAGATTGCGGTAAATAAAGGCCTCTACCAGAATGGCATAGACCACACTGACTGCGGCAGCTTCGGTGGGGGTAAAGACCCCGCTATAGATGCCGCCCAGAATAATCAGCGGCATCCCCAGCGCCCAGCCAGCTGCGCGCAGGGCCTGCCATTTTTCCCGGCCACTGGTCCGGGCAAAGGATTTCACCCCGGCCCGCCGCGCCTCAAACTTGACCAGAATGGCAAAGGCCAGCCCCAGCACCAGACCGACCGCCAGCCCGCCGGCAAATAGCCGCGCGATTGATGAGCCGGTCATCCAGCCATAGATGATAAAGGTAATGGATGGCGGTATCAACAAGGCGGTCTCGGCACTGGCGACCAGCAGGCCAAGGCTGAATTTGTCTGAAAAACCGACTGAACGCATCTCCGGATAGACCATGCGTCCCATCGCGGCAACTGTCGCCGGGGCTGAGCCAGAGACTGACCCAAAGGCCATGGACCCGCCAATCACCGTATAACCCATCCCGCCTCTGGCATGGCCGACCAGCGCCTTGACCAAACCGGTCAGCCGCTTGGCAATCTGTCCCGACCCCATCAGCTGGGCCGCAAAAATAAAAAACGGTATCGCCAGCAGGGTAGAATGATTAATGCCGCCCAGCGTTTTTTGAATAAAGGCCAGGTCAGGTATCGCGCTGTAAAAAATGGTTTTGGTAGCCAGAGCTGGTATGCCAAGAACCAGCAACATCTCAAAACCGGTGATCAGCAAAAAGACCGCCAGAAGGATGATAATGAAAAGCATTATCCAGCCTCCTTTACTTCGCTATCTTCTTCATCTTCTGCTGTCTCAAACCGATTGATAAGAGCACAGAAATTCAGCCCATAACGCAGGGAAAGCAGGGCAAAACCGACAACCGGGGCCATATAAATCCAGCCCATTGGAATATCCAGCGTCGGGCTGCGCTGACCCGTGCCCAGCACAAAGACGACAAGCTGGTAAGCCAGCCAGGCCATATAGGCAGAAAATACACAGCCCACCGCATCGATCAGCTTGCGGGTGATAAATTTGACCCGCTCCGGCAGGGCTTCACGCAGCGTGTCTATGCTGACATGACGGCCTTTTTCAAGGGCAAGGCCAAGCGCGCCAAAAACCAGAAAAATATTCATCAGCCGGACAGCTTCTTCAATCCAGGCGAGTTGGCTGGCCAGCGTGCCGCCAATCTCACGGGTGACCACATTCACCGCAAACAGGGCCACCATAGTCAGGAAAATAGAGACCAGAAACCAGCGTTCCAGAAATCTGATAATCCGCATGAATGCTCCCGCCCTTTGCATCAAATTGTGTCAGTTGAATGAATGGCAGCCAAACCGAGGCTAAACCAAAAACGGGAGGCAGCTGTCGCCAACTGCCCCCCGCCCTTTTTTGAAGACAAAAGTCAGTTCAACGCTGCATATTCCTTTTCATAAACAGCGATCAAATCCTTGCCTGTTGCCCCGGCGCGCTCAATATAGGCGGCCTTGGCCTTGTCATACATTTTGGCCCGCAGGGCGGCTTTCTCATCAGCAGAGGCAACGCGCACGCTGATATCGCTCTGTTTGATGACATCCAGAGCCGCATCAACCGCCTTTGCCTTGTGGGCGCGCAGCTCAGGCACAACCTCAGCGAACGCCTCAGTGATGATGGTGCGGTAATTGGCCGGCAGGCCATTCCACCAGGCCGGGTTGAACAGCGCGACATCTTCCATTGCTCCATGCTCAGAGACAACCAGATGCTTTTGCACCTCATAGAATTTCATCCGCTGGATGGTATCAAGTGGGTTTTCCTGGCCGTCCACAACACCTGTCTGCAGCGAGGTATACAGCTCACCAAAGGGCAGGGCGATGGCAGAGGCGCCCAGCGCATCAAACTGTTCAATCAGGATTTTGGAATCCATCACGCGGAATTTCTGGCCGGTGAAGGAATCCAGATTATCCAGCGGCTTGTTGGAGGTGAAATTCTTCAGACCGTTGGGCCAGAGGGCCACACCGACAACCCCTTTTTCGGCAAAGGATGCCAGCAGGGGCTTCCCCAAACGCTCCTTCGCGCAGCTTCTGGGCATTATCAGCATTGGCAGGCAGCAGGAACGGAATATCCAGAATGGAAATCGCCGGATTGAACCCGCCGATAAAGGCAGCTGGGAGACAGTTCCTTGAATGGTGCCCAGCTGGACCCCTTCGGTCATCTGACGCTGGTTACCCAGCTGGCCAGACGGGAAAATCTGGAATTCAACCGCGCCATTGGTGCGCTCTTTGACCATCTCAGCCACTTTCAGCAAATGCACATGGCGGGACTGCTTGTCCGATTCCAGATGGCCAATCTGCGCCGTATAGTCAGCTGCGAAGGCTGCAGAGCCAGTGGCCAATGCAACACCGCCAGCCAGCAGCGCGTCGGGTGATTTTGTTAAATTTCATGAAGGCGTTCATTTATCTCTCCTCAATTGCAGGGCTTTACAAGAAATTTACGCGATAAGAAACGCTATAAAGCGCCTGTTCCATTGTCAAGATTATTCTAGAAAATGAGAATAATCACAGATGACTTTATTTTTGAGAAAAACAAGCCTACCCTTGAAAGCGGGGTCTTTAAGCGAGTCCGGACAAAACAGGACAGCGTATTTCAGGCAAGGTAGCAGCGGGTGAGGCACGGAATAATACTGGCAGAAATCGGTGCCGGTTGAAGGCATTTCGCATCGGGGCGGGCATTTCGCCTGAGCGGCTGGCAGAGCGGGCCGGCATTTCCAGAGCAGCTGTCTACCGGTATGAATCAGGCCAGCCAGCTAGAATCGACACGCTGATCAAAATAGCGGATTTGCTGGGCGTATCGCTGCCGACGCTGTTGGGGGCCGGGGTGGAATATATCGCCTCTGCGATCAGTTTTTTTGAAAGGATGCGCCAGCTCGAAGACCGCGTTGATCAGATCACGGTGCTGTTCGGGCCGGTTTCCTATTTGCTGACGACAGAAATTTATGATGACCATTTGCCGCTGATTTTGCGTGAGAGCATCCCGCAAAATGTGGATGATTATGACCATGCGATTGCCGAAATTGATCGGTTGATGGAGATTCTTCGCGCCCGCAAGCAGAGCTATCAGGCTCGCCAGCCCCATATTATCAGCCTGGTGTCAGCAGCTGAGCTGAATCAGTTTTTGCAGCTGGCTTTGTTGGCGCGCATAATGCCGGTGCAGGCGAACTGGCGAAAAGGCGGGAAATCGCGCGGGTGGAAATCGAAAATATAGTGCAGCTGCTGCGCCATCAGCCAATCGGCGTGCAGCTGGGGGTGGTGGTCGATTCGATGCCGGGGCCAGCTTGCAGATTTTCAAGCAGGCGGAGCGGCTTTCGGTTGCTGTCAGCCCGTATCGGCTGGGCAGCTATGCGAATATCCGGCTGGGGGTGGCAACCATCAGCGCCGCCCCGGATGCCACCGGAACTTATCGCTCCCAGCATCCCCGTTCCCCGCCGCTGCCATCCGGCCAGCTGCCGCATTGTGCCGGGGCCATGATATAGCATTGGGTTTCAATCGCGCGTGCGCGCAGCAAAGGTTCCCAATGGGCGGCGCCGGTCTCGCGGGTAAAGGCGGCCGGCACCAATATCAGCTGCGCCCCTTTTTCAACCAGCCCCCGATACAGCTCGGCAAAGCGCAGGTCATAGCAAATACTGCATCCGATGATCAGCTTGCCTGCCGGGTAGCAGACCAGCTCCTCGCCCGCCTGCACCAGATCAGACTCGCGATATTGCTCGCCTTGCGGGGTGGTCACATCAAACAGGTGAATCTTGCGGTAGCGGGCGACCTGCCGGCCGTCCGGGCCAAAGACAAGGCTGGTATTATAGATTTTGCCGGCTTCTGCTTTTTCAAAAAAGCTGCCGCCATGCACGAAAATACCGTGTTTTTTGGCCAGCCCGGCCAATATCTCGCTTGTCCGCCCGGGGATCTCCTCAGCGGCGGCCAGCTTGTCGGCCACCCGCCCGCCCTGAAAGGCCATCACTTCGGGAAAGGCGATCAAATCGGGCTGGTCCGCCTTAATCGCCGCCTCAGCCAAATCCATCGCTGCGGCCATATTGGCCTGCCAGTCATTGATGCTGTTCATCTGGATTGCGGTAATTTTCATTTTCTCACCCCTGTCGGACAAGAGGATAAAAGCCGCGCCGGGGGCTAGCCTGCCACAACCTGCTGGCACTGCCGGCCCAGCTTTTCCACTTCTGCCTCAACCAGATCGCCTGCCTTTAGATAGCGCGGCGGCGTGCGCCCCATCCCCACCCCGGCCGGCGTGCCGGTGGAAATAATATCGCCCGGCTGCAAGGACATGAACTGGCTGACATAGGATATCAGAAAAGCCGCCCCATAGACCATATTGGCGGTGGTGCCATCCTGGCATATCTCGCCATTGACGCTCAGCGAAAGGCGCAAGGTTTGGGGGTCGCCAATTTCTTCAGCTGTGACCAGCCAGGGGCCAATCGGGCCAAAACTGTCTGCGCTCTTGCCCTTTGTCCATTGGCCGGAGCGGCGCGCCTGAAAATCACGCTCAGAGACATCATTGATCGTGCAATAGCCCGCCAGATAGTCCAGCGCCTCTGCCTCTTCAACATATTTTGCTGGCTTGCCAATCACCAGCCCCAGCTCAATCTCCCAATCTGTCGCACCTGAGCCGCGCGGCAATTCAATCGGGTCATGCGGCCCGCAAATGGCGCTGGTGGCTTTCATGAAGATGACCGGCTCCGGCGGCACTTTCATGCCCCCCTCTGCGGCGTGGTCGGAATAATTCAGCCCGATACAGACAAATTTGCCAACCTGTCCGACACAGGGCCCGATGCGCGGGTTTCCTGTCACTTGCGGCAGGTTGTTCGTCTCAAGGCTGGCCAGCCGGGCCAGCGCCTCCGGGTGCAGGGCCGGGCCTGCAATATCTGTCAGATGACCGGATAAATCGCGGATCTGGCCAGCTGCATCCAGCAGGCCGGGCTTTTCCGCCCCTTTCTCTCCATAGCGCAGCAATTTCATCTGTCTGCTCCCCCAAACAAGTTCAGCAAAAATGTCAGCTGGCCAGAACCAAAAGCGCGTGCCGTTTCTTGCCAGCGGACAGGCGCAGCCGCGCTTCTCCGGCAAAATCAGCTGCTGTGATCAGCTGGGCTTCATCGGTGACCGGCTGGCCATTGAGACGCGCGCCCCCGCCCTTGACCAGACGGCGAAATTCGCCATTGCTGGCGGCCAGACCCAGCGCGGTGAAGGCGTCCATCACGCTGAAACCGCCGAGTTGATCCGCCGCAATCTCCAGCTGCGGCAGACCTTCTGCCAGCCCGTCCCCGGCAAAGGTCTGGCTGGCGGTGCTGGCGGCCTGTTCAGCAGCCTGCTGGCCGTGGCATAATTGCGTCACCGCATTGGCCAGGACGATTTTGGCCTCATTGATCTCCGACCCTTCCAGCTTTTCCAGCCGGGCGATCTCTGCCAGCGGCAGCTCGGTGAAGAGGCGCAGGAAACGGCCCACATCCGCATCTTCGGTATTGCGCCAGAATTGCCAGAAATCAAATGCTGAGAGACGCTCAGCATTGAGCCAGACGGCCCCCTTGGCGCTCTTGCCCATCTTCGCCCCGGAGGCGGTGGTTATCAGAGGCGAGGTGAGGCCAAAAATCTCCTGCCCATCCACCCGGCGGGTCAGATCAATGCCGGTTACAATATTGCCCCATTGGTCAGAGCCGCCAATCTGCAACAAACAGCCATAACGGCGGCGCAGCTCAAGAAAATCATAGGCTTGCAGGATGGCATAGTTGAATTCCAGAAAAGACAGGTTTTGCTCGCGCTCCAGGCGCAGGCGCACCGACTCCATCGCCAGCATCCGGTTGACGGAAAAATGGCTGCCGAAATCGCGCAGGAAGCGAATATAGCTCAGCTGATCCAGCCAGTCCGCATTATCGGCCATCACCGCATCTGTCGGGCCGTCACCAAAGCTCAGATATTTTTCAAAAATCTTGAAAATACCTTGCTTGTTCGCCTCAATATCCTGCTCTGAGAGCAGCGGGCGCGCCTCATCCTTGCCAGATGGGTCACCGACCTTGGTTGTGCCGCCGCCCATCAGCACAATCGGCTTGTGGCCGGTGCGCTGCAACAGGCGCAACATCATTATCTGCACCAGCGAGCCGACATGCAGGCTGTCTGCCGTGCAGTCAAAGCCGATATAGGCTGGGACAATCTGGCTGGCGGCCTTTTCATCCAGCCCTTCCAGATTGGTGGCCTGATGCATATAGCCGCGGGCCGTTACCTGTTCGATGAAATCTGATTTGTAAGCCATAATCCTAACGCATTATTGAAAAAAGCCAGAGCTTGCCAAGGCTGCCAAGGCGGGTTTGCCAGCTGCTCAGCGGATCAGCTGGTCTTCCTCTTCCGGCTGCTGGGCCATGGCCGCATCCAGATAGCTGGCCACATCGGCCATCGCCTCATCCAGATGCGCGCTGAAGAAATGGTTGGCCCCGTCCACCAGCCGCACATCAAGGCTGACCCCTTTTTGCTTGGAGACCCGGTCAACCAGCTGATGCACGCGCTCAGCCGGAACCGTATCATTGGCGGTGCCATGCACGATCACGCCAGAGACCGGACAGGGGGCCAGAAAGGCAAAATCATGGGTATTGGCAGGCGGCGAGATGGACACAAAGCCGGTAATCTCAGGCCGCCGCATCATCAGCTGCATGCCAATCCAGGCGCCAAAGGAAAACCCGGCAATCCAGCAAATATTGGATGAGGGGTGCTGGGATTGCAGCCAATCCATCGCGGTTGCGGCATCGGCCAGCTCGCCCTCGCCCTGATCATAGCTGCCCTGGCTACGGCCCACCCCGCGAAAATTGAATCGCATCACGGCAAAGCCGCGCGCCTGAAACAGCTTGTAAAGCGCGAAGGTCACGCGGTTATTCATGGTGCCGTTCTTGTTCGGCTCAGGATGCAGAATAAGCGCGGTGGGGGCTTCCAGGCTGGCCCCCGGCATATAGCGACATTCCAGCCGTCCTTCAGGGCCGTTTATGATCACCTCAGGCATATTTTACCCTGCTCCCTTGCATTTGTGGTGGCTGTGCTTATATCCTAGTCACGCTGCGATTCCAAGCGTGGATTAATGGGCTGCCGGGTCAGCCAGGCAACTGGCCGGGTCAGCCGCCAACAGGCCGCAAGGGACAAAGGCAATGTTCAGCACTCTGAAAAAGGATTTGGACGCGATTATGGATCGCGATCCGGCGGCGCGCGGGCGCGCCTCTGCCATGCTGCTTTATCCCAGCTTTCATGTGCTGGTCTTTCACCGGTTTGCGCATCCGCTCTGGCAGGGTGGATTTCGCACGCTGGCCAGATGGCTGATGCAGCTGGCCAGATGGCTGACCGGCATTGAGATTCACCCGGCCGCCCGCATCGGGCCCGGCTTTTTCATTGATCACGGGATGGGCGTGGTGATCGGCGAGACCTCTGTAGTGGGCGAAAATGTAACCCTCTATCACGGGGTGACGCTGGGTGGCACCATGCCGGCCGTGGATGCCAGCGCACAGCGCCATATCAAACGCCACCCGACCCTGGGCGATAATGTGATTGTCGGGGCCGGGGCCCAGATTCTGGGGCCGATAGAGGTGGGCAGCTGCGCCCGGGTCGGCGGCAATTCAGTGGTGACCCGCAATGTGCCAGACGGGGTTACCGTTGTCGGGGTGCCGGCCCGCCCGCTGCCCAGCAAAAAGGCAGATGACAGCTTTTCGGCCTATGCGCTCGGCTCGGCTGATGTCTCTGACCCGACAGACAAATTGCTGGAGGCTCTCGCGCTGGAGCTGGAGGCCCTGCGCGCCCAGCTGGCCGATATTCAGGCCCGGCAAGCAGACCGCCAGCCAACCGGCAAAAGCGGGGCCGAGAGCGATATCACGCCGCAAGCCTGAACCAGTCGGAGCGGGTGATGGCCGAGGCTGCCTATCTTGATTACAATGCAACAGCGCCCTTGCGCCCAGAGGCGGCGGCCGCGATGTCGGCTCTGCTGGACGGGCCGCATAACCCGTCTTCGGTGCATGGCTTTGGCCGCGCGGCACGGCTGGTGGCTGAGACAGCCCGCCGCCAAATAGCAGAATTTCTGGGCGCGGACCCGGCTGAGATCATCTTTGTCAGCGGCGGCACAGAGGCGAATAACATGGCTCTGTCCGGCTGGCAGAAACTGGCTCTCAGCGCGGTGGAACATGAGGCGGTGCGGGCGGCGCGGCCCGATGCCCATATCCTGCCGGTTGATGAAAATGGCCTGGTCCTGCTGGACGGGCTGGCGGCTTTTCTGGATCAGCTGGACCCGGCGATGCGGCCCCATACGCTGGTTTCGGTGATGGGCGCGAATAATGAAACCGGGGTGATCCAGCCGCTGGAGGCGGTGTGCCAGCTCTGCGCCGAGGCCGGGGTTGCGGTGCATTCAGACATGATCCAGCTGGCCGGGCGGGCGCCGCTGGATTTGGCCAGCAGCGGGCTGGCTCTGGCCAGTTTTTCGGCCCATAAGCTGGGCGGCCCGACCGGGATTGGCGCGCTCTGGGTGCGCGGGGCCCGCTTGCCGGAGCCGGTCAGGCCGCTTATCCAGGGCGGCGGTCAGGAACAGGGGCGGCGTTCCGGCACGGAAAATCTGCTGGGAATTGCCGGCTTTGGCGCAGCCGCGCTGGCCGCGGCAGACGGGCTGGCCCAGACCCCACTCTGGCAGGGCTGGCGGGATCGCACGACAGAGCGGATTTTGGCCGGGTGTCCGCAAGCGGTTCTGATGAGCGGCGGGGCCGACAGGCTGGCCAATACCATCTGTCTGGGCTTTCCCGGCTGGCCGTCTGAAACAGCCGTCATCCAGCTGGATTTGGCCGGATTTGCGGTCTCTGCCGGGGCCGCCTGTTCGTCTGGCAAGATGCGGCCCAGCCATGTCTTGCAGGCGATGGGCCAAGAGGCGCTGGCAGATAAGAGCCTGCGTATTTCCTTTGGCTGGAACAGCCGGGCAGAAGAGCTTGAAAAACTTGCAGACCGGCTGATAGACCTGTATAGCAAAAAACGCTGAAATTCCTAACCTAACAAAAATGATGGAGCATGGCAGATGCCGGTAATCAATTTCATCAAGCCCGATGGCAGCACCCACCAGATTGAGGTGGCAGACGGAACCACGATCATGGAAGCAGGCCGCGACCATAATATGGGTCTGGAAGGAACCTGCGGGGGCAGCCTGTCCTGTGCGACCTGTCATGTCATTTTGGATCAGGACAGCTTTGCGCGCACCGGCGGGCCATCAGAAGATGAGATGGATATGCTGGATTTGGCCTTTGGGGTGCAAGAGACCTCGCGGCTGGGCTGCCAGATAGAGATAAGTGATGCGCTGGACGGGCTGACTGTGCGCGTCCCGGATGAAATGTAATTTTTTTACGCGCCCTTGCTGGTCCCGGCCCGGCGGGTGCTTCCTGATACAAAAGAGCCAGTGATGACCGCCCGCCAAAGCAAACAGACCGAACAGACGCGGCCGGAAAGCTGGCCAGCAGGCCAGCTGAATTCGCTCGGCTTTGCCAAGCCGCCGCAGGATACCAAAGTTGTGGTGGCCATGTCCGGCGGGGTGGACAGCTCAGTGGTGGCCGCCCTGCTGCATGAGGCGGGCTATGAGGTGGTGGGCATCACCCTGCAGCTCTATGATCATGGCGCGGCGGTGGCGGCGCGCGGGGCCTGTTGTGCCGGGGCGGATATTCATGATGCGCGCAGTGTCGCCGCAGGGCTGGGGATTCCGCATTTTGTGCTGGATTATGAAAGCAAGTTCAAGGCCGGGGTGATGGAGGGCTTTGCCGATGCCTATCTGGCCGGCCATACGCCGATCCCCTGTGTGCGCTGCAATCAGACGGTGAAATTTACCGATTTGCTGGATATGGCCCGCGATCTGGAGGCAGATTGTCTGGCAACCGGCCATTATGTGCGGCGCGTGCAAGGGCTGGAGGGGCCGGAATTGCTGCGCGGCGTGGATGCAGGCAAGGATCAGTCCTATTTTCTGTTTGCCACAACAGCTGAACAGCTGGATTATCTGCGCTTTCCGCTGGGCGGCCTGACCAAACAGGAAACCCGCCAGCTGGCCGGCCAGTTCGGCCTGTCGGTTCAGGACAAGCCGGACAGCCAGGATATTTGTTTTGTGCCGAATGGCCGCTATGGGGATGTGGTGCGCCGCTTGCGCCCGGGCGCGATTGAGCCGGGTGAGATCCGGCATCTGGATGGCACGGTTCTGGGCCAGCATGAAGGCGTGATCGATTATACGATAGGCCAGCGCAAGGGGCTGGGGATTGGCGGGCGCAAATCTGTCGAAGAAGGCGTGCATGGCGATACCAGCCCGCTCTTTGTCGTGGCGATTGATGCGGCAAAAAAACAGGTCATTGTCGGGCCGAAAGAGGCGCTGGCCTGTGCTGAGGTGCATCTCGAAGAGCTGAATTGGCTGGGGCCGGAAATGGGGCCAGAGGGAGGGCCAGATAGCGGGCCTGAGGCGGCCCGCCTTTCGGCCAAGGCCCGAAAGGACGGGCTTCCCCTTTTGGCGAGGTTGCGCAATACTGGCCCGGCGATGCCTGCCCGGCTGGTTGTCAAGGAGGCCGGAGAGGCGGTGCTGTATCTGGATGAGCCGCAATTTGGCATTGCTCCGGGTCAGGCCGGCGTGCTCTATGATGCGGCGCGGCCGGAACAGCTTTTGGGCGGCGGCTGGATCAAGGCGGCACCCGCCGCGCTGTGAGGCGCGGACAGGACAGGGTTTTGCAGCTCGCGGGGGCCGCTATGCGGCGTTGCGGCGGCGTTGAGTTTGGGGGGAAAGGATGCCAGTTTCTGAGAGACAGGCCGCCGCGGCCGCGTCCGGCTATGGGAGCCTGACGGGCAGTTTTGGCAAAATCTGGCGTGATGCCGGACAGGCTTTGGCCGCACTCTCCCGCGGGCAGCGTATCCTCCATATATTCTGGCTTTTAGGGCCGTTTATCCTGTTGATTGAACGCTCGCCTGCTGATGCCTGGTTGACGCTTCTGGCACTGGCTTTTGTGGTGCAGGTGCTGTGGCGGCGCGATACAGGCTGGCTGAAGGTCTTTTGGGTGCGGGCGGGCTTTGCCTTTTGGGGCGTGTGCCTGCTCTCGGCGGCTGTCTCGTCTGATCCGGCCTATGCGCTGGGAGAGGCTTTTGTCTGGATTCGCTTTCCGCTCTTTGCGATGGCCAGCGTATTTTGGCTTGGGCGGGACAGGCGTTTGCTCTATGCGATGCTGCTTTCCACCGCGCTTGGGCTGGTGATGATGTGCGGGATTTTGACAGCTGAAATCCTTATAGAGGGTCAGAAAGACGGACGGCTTTCCTGGCCTTACGGGGATTTGGTCCCGGGCAATTTCTGGCCAAGGTGGGGCTGCCTGCCTTTACGATTATGGTTGCGCTGGCGGTATCTGCAGAAAAAAAGGTGGCCAGCCTGTCCGGGATATTGGCGCTGATCACCCTGTTTTTCAGCCTGATGACAGGGGAGCGGATCAATTTCCTGATCCGCGCCTGTGGCGGGATGCTGGCGGGCCTTCTCTGGCGGCCAAAATGGCGGCGCTATCTGGCTCTGGTGGTGATTGAAATTCTGGCGGTTGTGATCGCCTTTCAAGCGGTGCCGGAGATAGGCAATCGCTATGTGAACAGTTTTATTGAAAGTTTGCCGACAAGTCAGGAAAGCCCCTATTACAAGGCCATGTATCCCGGTCTTATGGCTTTTGAGACAGCCCCCGGACTTGGCATCGGCACGGGCAATTTCCGGAATATGTGCCCGGATATTGTGGCGGATGAACCCAATCTGGAATGTCATCCGCATCCGCATAATTTCTATATCCAGCTGGCGGGCGAGACCGGTATTGTTGGCTTGATTTTCGGCATGGCCTTTTTAGGGGCGATTGTCTGGAGGTGTCTGAAAGCCGGTTGGCGGCGGCGCGATAATGTGGTTCTGGCAACCGCCTGGGTGGTTCCGTTTGGCCTGTTCTGGCCAATTGCCTCTTCTGCTGATTTCTTTGGCCAGTGGAACAATATCTTTATGTGGAGCGCGGTGGCCCTGGCCCTCGCCTCAGCCAATCTGGCCGATACCGGGCCAGAGGCCAGCCAGGTTCAACCCTGATCCCTTTTGAGAATCCAGTTAAACTAATATAAGAACCAGACTATTCAAAAAGGCCTTCGATTGGAAGTGTATAGTGATGGATGAGCAAACGGGCAATCTGGCTGGCCAGAACGAGATCGATCTGCGTCAGCTTATCCTGTCTATCTGGGATGGAAAATGGCTGATAAGCAGGGTTACCGTGCTGGCTTTGCTGCTGGGCTCCGGGTTTGCTTTTACCAGCCCGACGAATTTTTCTGCCGGCATGGAAATCCAGCCGATGAGCGTGTTTGATGAAGACGCCTATCGCAGCGTGGCAGAGTTGGATTTGTTGCCAATAAACAGAGACGTCATCCTCTCTGACTTTATCGAACGGCTTCTGGATGGGGATTTGCTTAAACAGGCGATGCAGCAAACCGGTTATGTCAGCCGCGATGCGTTTCAGTCTGACGCCGATTATCAAAAAGCGCTGCGCCGGGCCGCTTTTGGCATTCGCCTGTTCCCGCCGACCGCCCCGTCATTGCTCAGCTCAACATAGGCCCGTGATCGCTCTTTTAACTGGTGCTTGCAAGCTGAGGGGGTTGATGCAGAAAAATTCACTGCCAGCCTGCAGCTGGCTTTTGAGGCAGCTTCCAAAGAGGTTCGGCTCGGTCTGAAGCGGCGCTTTGAGGTCTGAGGTCGCTTCGGCTCGATGCCTACAGGATAACGGACTTGCGCCGTGAGATTGCAAATGCGCTCGATGATTATCGGATTGAAACCCGCGGGCATATAAGTTTTCTGGCCGAACAGGCCCAGATAGCGCGGGAGCTTGGTATTGCCGATTACAGGATAATGGCCCGATCTTTTGCAACCTTCTCTGTGTTTGCGGACGATATGGTAACGCAGATGCCCTATTATTTCTGCGCGGCTATCAGTCGATTGAAAAAGAGATAGAGCTGATCGAAGCCCGGCAGAATTTAAAGGATTTTATTCCTGAGCTGGCTAAGCTGGAGAGCACATTGCGGAAAATTGAACAAGACCCGCTGATCGAACGGGCTGAACGCGCCTTCAACCAAACCCCGATAGCCACTGGCGAAGGGTTCCGGCCGGCGCGGGCAGATGTTGCGGCCATTCGTATCACGTCGCAATCCGCTGGCATAAAAATTGTTGCCTTGGCTGGGTTGTTCGGTATTTTTGCCGGATTGCTGATTCTGTTTCTGCGCAATATTCTGCGCGGGCGGACGACCTAGCTGGCTATCCGCTGGTCCAGAAGGCGCAGGGCTGCGACCCCGCCGACATCACCGGAAAAATTCACAAAGCCGCGCCCCGGCTCCAGATTAATGCGCTGTTGCTGGGCTTCAAAGACCGACACATCTTCCAAAAAGGCGGTCTTGACCTGGCCGAAAATAGTAGCCGTCAGCTGGCTGTTGGTCACATCAAAATCATGTGCCTGGCCCCAGAAATAATGCGTGCTGGTCTCGCTCTCCGGGGTCAGCACATTCATATTGCGCATCCGGATGCCGTCCTGAAAATGGCCCTCTGGTGCGCCTGTGCCAGCCGGACAAGCCCCGACATCCAGCCGGATATAACCGGGCGGCTCAAAATTTATGATCTGCCAGCGATCCACATGGCCAGGGAAATTCCCCACCTTGGCATAGGTGGGCGGCGGCGGGGCATCCAGCGTCCAGCGCGTCACGGTCACATCTGTCTCTGATCGGTCAAATTTCACATCTGCCTGTTCGGCGACCGCGCTATTGCCGATGGTGCTGGCATGGACAAAGGCCAGATGCGTCAAATCCAGCAAATTCTCAATAATCAGCCGATAATCGCATTGCACATGAAGATAATCAGCCTTGGCCCCCCAATCGGAGGAATCCAGCCAATGATAGTCGGGGATGTCTTCCGGGTTGGCCGCCTCCGCCGCGCCCATCCAGACCCAGACCCAGCCATAGCGATCCAGCGCCGCAAAGGCCCGAACCCGCGCCACTTTCGGAATCACCTTCTGCCAGGGAATTTTGGTGCAGGCCCCGCTCTGGTCATAGACCATGCCGTGATAGCCACATTGAATCTGCCCTTCTGCGATATGCCCGCGCGATAGCGGATAGGCGCGGTGACAGCACCTGTCCTCCAGCACCGCCAGCTGGCCATCCGGCAACCTCCAGAAAACCAGCGGCACGCCCAGAATCGTGCGCGCAAAAGGCTTGTCTGTTATCTCTTCTGAAAAGGCCGCCACATACCAGGCATCCATCAAAAAAGCCATTTATCCCATCCCCTTATCCGGCCCGTATCCGGTGCTTGTCCTGTCTTGTCAGGCTGGCTGAAAAACCGGGTTACTGTCAATAGCCAGAGCTGTTGCGCCGGGCGGTGCGGGATGTTATTATAATAAATGTTATAATAAGGAGTTGAGCCATGATTGAGTTGAAAGTAACCCAAGTTGGGTCTTCAGTCGGTGTGGTGCTGACCAAGGAAGCACTGGCCCGGCTCAAGGTCAAAAAGGGGGATATGCTCTATTTGACAGAGGCATCAGGTGGGGCTTTTCAGATAACCGCCAGAGATCCTGAATTTGCGAGGCGTGCCGAGATGATAGAGGATATTATGCGCGAGGATCGCGACATTCTGGCCGCTTTGGCCAAATAGGAAAAACCTATGGAAAATGGGGACTGGGTCTGGATCACTCTCGAAGACGCGGTGACAATCCACCAACAAAATATTGCTGAGTTTGGTGGTCTGGACGGTTTGCGCGACATGGGTGCGCTGCAATCGGCACTGGCCTATCCAAAAAATATGGCTGCCTATGAGACACCCGCAATGGCAGAATTGGCGGCCGGGTATCTTTTTGCACTGGCAAAAAACTACGCCTTTGTCGATGGAAACAAGCGCACGGCTTGGGTGGTCACGCGCTTATTCATAAAGTTGAATGGCGGTAATCTGGTTTTTGATAAGCTGGAAGCTGTCCAGTTTGTTGAAGCTGTTGCGGGAAGCCTGCTGGAGCAAAAAGAAATTACAAGTTGGCTGGAAGCCAGGCTCTAGCTGGCCTGCTAGCGGTCGAACCAGGCCGCTGAGCCAGCCACAAATGCCTCGTTGCGCCAGCCCGGTTTGCCATAGCGAAAATCTGTGTTGTTTTGATCCCGCACCTGGCCGCCTGCTGCGCGCAGCACCGCCTCACCGGCGGCGGTATCCCATTCCATGGTCGGCCCGAAACGCGGATAGACATCTGCCTCAGCTGCCGCGATCAAACAGAATTTCAGCGAGGATCCAATCTGGCGTGTCTGGGTAATGGCATGGGATTTCAGCCAGCTGGCAGTCTGGCTGTCGGGATGCAAGGCACTGGCCACGGCTACCGCGCCTGTTTCCGGCAGGGGCCGGGTTTGGGCGGCTTTCCTCTGGCCCCCTGTTATCTGCAACGCACCGCGCCCCACAATCCCGATAAACAGCCGGTCCAGCATCGGCGCATAGACGAGCCCCATCAACGGTCGGCCCGCCTCGATCAGGCCAATATTCACGGTAAAGGCCCCGCCGGTGCCGGGTTTGATGAATTCCCTGGTGCCATCGAGCGGGTCAACCAGAAAAAAGCGCTGCCCGCCAGCCAGCTGGTGACTGGCTTCATTTTCCTCTGAGATAACCGGAATATCACCGGCCAGTTCGGCAAGGGCTGGCAGTAACAGATCTTCTGCTGCCCGGTCAGCCTGTGTCACCGGCGAGCCATCCTGCTTGAATTCCGCCTGAACCCCTTTTGCATGAACAGCCATAATAGCGGCCCCGGCGGCCAGAACCGCCGGCTGCAGAGCCTCCGCAAGAGAAGTCAGCTGGTCTGGCTTGCTGCGCATCCTCCGGGCTGCCGGGTCAGCCAAGCGTTGGCATCTTGAATTCCGGGTCAGAACGCATCCCGGAAGGCCAGCGGGCGGTTGTGGTTTTGATGCGGGTAAAAAAGCGCACCCCTTCCATGCCATGCATATGATGCTCCGCAAAGATGGAGTCTTTCCAGCCGCCAAAGCTGTAATAGGCCATCGGCACCGGTATCGGCACATTCACCCCGACCATGCCCACCTGAATATCGCGGGCGAAATGGCGGGCCACATCCCCATCGCGGGTGAAAATGGCGGTGCCATTAGCATAAGCATGGGCATGGATCAAATCCACCGCCTCAGCATAGGAATTGCGGCGCACGACAGACAGGACCGGCCCGAAAATTTCCTCTTTCCAGACGGACATTTGCGGGGTCACCTGATCCAGCAAGGTTCCGCCCAGATAATAGCCGCCCTCATAGCCTTGCTTATCCATGGCAAAGCCGCGCCCATCCACGACCAGCTTTGCCCCTTCTGCCTCACCTGCATCAATATAGCCACGCACTTTTTCCAGATGCTGGCCGGTTACCAGCGGCCCCATCTCAGAGGCCGGATCCGTGCCCGGACCGATCTTCAGCGCTTCTATCTGGGGCTTCAGCCTCTCGATCAGCGCATCGGCTGTTTTCTGTCCGACCGGCACCGCAACCGAGACAGCCATGCAGCGTTCCCCGGCTGAGCCATAAGCCGCCCCCATCAACGCACTGGCGGCCATATCCAGATCAGCATCCGGCATAATCACCATGTGGTTCTTGGCCCCGCCCAGCGCCTGCACCCGCTTGCCATTGGCACTGGCGGTGCTGTGGATATAGCGGGCAATCGGGGTGGATCCAACAAAGCTGACCGCACGCAGCTGGTCATGATGGAGCAGGGCATCCACCGCATCCTTGCCGCCCTGAACAACATTGAAAACGCCTTTGGGCAGCCCGGCCTCAATCAGCCATTCTGCCATCAGCAAGGAGGCAGAGGGATCGCGCTCAGAGGGTTTCAGAATAAAGCAATTCCCGGTCACCAGCGCAATCGGGAACATCCACATCGGCACCATGGCCGGAAAATTGAACGGGGTGATACCGGCCACAACGCCCAGCGGCTGGCGCGTGGAATAGCTGTCCACACCGCTGCCGACATTTTCCGAATACTCCCCTTTTGAAATGCGGCGCCCCAAGGGCAAATTCCACCACTTCCAGACCGCGGGTAATCTCACCGGCCGCATCCTCCAGCGTCTTGCCATGTTCAGCTGTAATCGCATGGGCCAGCTGGTCGGTGCGCTCTGTCATGATCGCTTTGAACCGATCCAGAATTCGCGCACGCCGCAAAACCGGCATATCCGCCCATTCCGGCCAGGCCGCGAGGCTGGCAGCCATAGCCTTGTCCACCTCTGGCTTGCCTCCCAGCGTGACGATGGATGTTTGCTCGCCGGTCGCCGGATTGAACACGCCCTGATTGGGTGCGACCGCATCAAACAGATACTCACCGGCGATAAAATGTCCGATTTCAGCCATGATGGTCCCTCTTGGCAGTCTGCTTTTTGATAAAGATGTTATTTAGATTTTTTTACTGGCACAAAACCCGGTCAGCTGGCAAGCAGACTTTTGCCTGTCCGGCCAGAATTCAAGTCTAAATTCAAGTTTGAATTCAAGTCTGGATTTTCGCCAGAATGGCGGCCATCTCAGAAGCGCGCCGGGCAGCCAGCCTGCCGGCCTCCTCCAGCGTGACCGCTGCAAATGTGATCGCAGCCCCCGGCCTCAGCCTGCCCAGACCCGGCAAATCAGCTGAGATGACCGTGGCAATTTTGGCATAGCCGCCAGTGGTGCCGTGATCCGCCATCAAGATAATCGGCTGGCCTTCTGCCGGCACCTGAATATGGCCGCGCACAATCCCGTCCGAGATAATATCAGCCGGCCCGCAATGCGCCAGTTTTGGCCCGGCCAGCCGCATCCCCATCCGGCTCAGCTGCGGGGTGACCTGCCAGCTGCTGTCGGTCAGCCTGGCGCGCGCCTCGCCGGTGAACCAGTCATCCTGTGGGCCAAAGATTATCCGCAGCTGGCTGGGTGCGGCCAAAGCTGGCGGCTCGGCCAGAAACCCGGCCCGTGCGGAGGTGAGCTGGCGCAGGCCCAGCCGGTCACCAGCGGCCAGAAGCCGCCCGTCCAGCCCGCCTATCCCGGCATTGGCGGTGGTGCCCTGAGAGCCGTAGAGAGACGGCAAATCCAGATCAGCTGCCAGACAAAGCAGCACCGACAGGCTGTCCTTGAAGGGCCGGATTGTCAGCTGCTCGCCGGCCTGAATATCGCAAGCCGTATAGGGCGGAATGCGTCTCGCCTCGCCTTTTTGGAGAGGACCTCCAGCACCGCCTCACTGCTGCCCGCAAGACAAATCTGCAGATCACCGCCCGCCAGCCCAGCCACAAAGCCGCCCTGGCAAATCTCAATCGCTGGCTGGCCAGCCGGATTGCCCAGCACCGCATTGCCCGTCTGCAAGGCTTCCCGGTCCAGCACGCCGCCTTCCGGCACGCCCAGCGCCTGCCAGCCAATCCGCCCGTTATCCTGAACCGTGCTGCAAGGCCCGGCTGTTTGGATATGCAGCTCAGCCATGGCCGCTGGCCCCGGTTTGGCTCAGCCGGGCTGGCAGCTGGCCTTGTTCTGCCTCGGCTTCCAGCTGGGCAAATTCTGGCTGCGAGACGGCTTCAAACGAGACCAGATCACCCAGCCGGAACAGAATTGGCTGATCAGATTGGGGGGTGAAAATATCAAATGGAACAGACCCAATCAGATGCCAGCCTCCGGGGGAGTCCATCGGATAAATCACGCTTTGCCCCATTGCGATAGCCAGGCTTCTGGCCGGCACTCTTATGCGCGGTTCGGCCCGCCGCGGCAGGGACAGGGCCGGGTCCAGCCCGGTCATATAGCCAAGTCCGGGCAAAAACCCCATCACCGCTATTTCATAGCTTTTATTGGCATGGCGGGTGATGATCTCGGCCTCATCCAGCCCGGTCTGTTCTGCCACAAAGCCGAGATCCGGCCCCTCATACAAGGCCGGGATTTGCCAATGGCGCGGATGCAGTGCCGCGCTGTCCAGCGGCTCGGCCAGCATCAGGCTGACGGCCTCGCGCAATTTGGCTGCTGAGGTTGCCAGCGGATCATAATGCAGCAAAATACTGGTCAGCCCGGGGACAATATCGGTCAGCCCAGCCAGCTCTCCGGCCTTCATCCGGGCCCTTATCTGGTCTGCGCGCAGGCGGGCAATGCGGGCAAGCTGCGGGTCAGGCTGGCGATAATCCTGCGGTCTGAGAACCGGACCCCAGCCATTGAAATCCAGCAGCAATCCGGTATCTGCCGCCAGCCGCCAAACCGGGGTGAACCAGACCGGGGTGAAGTTGTCTGCCTTGGGGTTCTGCGTCATCTGCTGGCTGTCCCTCTCTTGCCGAAAGGCCCCCTTATTGGGCATACTCACAAAACCATCATAGGATGAGACCTGCAATGCGGGCAAGAAATGATAGGCCGGACTGAGCAGTCGGGGAGGGGCAGATGGCAGAAAATCTATGCAATCTCAATGCGGATATGGGTGAGGGATGGGGCGTCTGGCAAATAGGTGATGATGCCGGGCTGCTGGAGCTGGTCAACAGCGCCAATATCGCCTGCGGTCTGCATGGCGGCGATTACAACATCATGGCACAGCTGATGGCGGCAGCAGCAGAAAAAGGCGTCACTATCGGGGCGCATCCCGGCTTTTTTGATCTACATGGCTTTGGCCGCCGCGCCCTGCCGGTGAGTGAGGCGGAGGCAGAGAGGCTGCTGGCCTATCAGATAGGGGCCGCGCTTGGCATAGCCGCTCTGGTCGGGGCAAAGGTCAGCCATGTCAAGGTGCATGGGGCGCTCAATAATATGGCCTGTGCGGATCGTGGCCTGTCCGATGCGCTGGTGCGGGCGGTGCGGGCAGTGGATGAGAGCCTTGTCTTTCTGGCCCCCTCCCTGTCTGAGATGGCGGCAGCTGGCCGCGCAGGCGGGCTGGCCGTGGTGGATGAGGTGTTTGCCGATCGCCGCTATATGCCGGACGGGCAGCTGGCCCCGCGCAGCAGGCCCGATGCGCTGATCACGGATGCTGGCGAAAGCCTGGGCCAGATTGAGCGGATTATCCGGCAGGGGGAAGTGGTCTGTGTGGATGGCTCTGTTCTGCAGCTTCCTGGCCGGTCTGTCTGTGTGCATGGCGATGGGGCGCAGGCCCTGGCCCTGGCCAAGGCGGTGCGGGACGGGCTGGTGGCTGCCTCAATCAAGCTTGTTCCCTTGCCGGAAATTGTTTAGTCTGATCCGATGATCAGCCATAGTTGATTATTGTTTTCCTGCTGGTGGGAAAGCCAAACCATCTCTTGCCCGTTCCTCCCTTTTTGGTTTAGAGGGGGAGCCAGACCAAAACAGGAGCAGAACACCATGAAAAAGACCAAAGTCGCTATTATCGGGGCCGGGCCGGCCGGGTTGCTCTTGAGCCATATCCTGCATCTGCGCGGGATTGAGTCGGTGATTTTGGAATCCCGCAGCCGTGCCTATTGTGAAAGCCGCATCCGGGCCGGCATTCTGGAACAGGGCACGGTGGATATGCTCCGCAAGGCCGGGTGAATGAGCGGATGGATAAAGAGGGCCTGCCGCATTGGGGGGTTGATATTGCCTTTCGCGGGGTGCTGCATCCGATCAGTATTGAAAAATATGACAAGGGCCGTCAGGTGATGGCCTGGGGCCAGACTGAAATCGTCAAGGATCTGTTTTCCCTGCATGAGGCAAACGGAACCGAGATCATTACCGAGGCAGAAGTTATTGAGCTGCAGGATATTGAATCCAGCCAGCCAGCTGTGATCTATAAACAGGCCGGCAAGACCGAGCGTCTGGAATGTGATTTTATCGCCGGGTGTGACGGGTTTTGGGGTGTGTCGCGCCATGCCATACCAGAAGAAAAAAGACAGGCTTGGGATCTTATCTATCCTTATAGCTGGCTGGGAATTCTGGCAGATGCCCCGCCCGCCAATGAGGTGGTGATCTATGCCCATAGTGATGAGGGCTTTGCCCTGCAATCCATGCGCTCTCCGCAAGTCAGCCGCCTCTATATTCAGGTTGATAATGAGGATAAGGTTGAAAACTGGTCAGATGAGGCGATTTGGGATGCGCTTGACCGGCGCACCGGCGTGAAAATGAATCGCGGGCCGGTCACCGACAAGGCGATCACCCCGATGCGCTCCTTTGTTTCAGAACCGATGCAATATGGCCGGCTGTTTCTGGCCGGGGATGCTGCCCATATCGTGCCGCCGACCGGGGCCAAGGGGCTGAATCTGGCGGTTGCCGATGTCTCGCTGCTCTCCGCGTCCTTTATCAGCCATTATTGCGATGGCGATGAGGCCCCGCTTGGCCTTTATGGCGAACGAGCACTGCGCCGTATCTGGAAGGTGGAGCGGTTCAGCTGGCAAACCACGCGCTTGCTGCATCTGGACAACCGCCATACAGATTTTGAATTGCGCCTGCAGGAAGCCGATATTGACTATCTGCTGCATTCCGATAATGCCAAGGCCTCCTTTGCGGAAAATTATGCCGGGCTGCCGATTGACCAGCTGCCTGATATTTAGGGGCTGTGCGCGCCAGGGCAGTCGGCCGGTGCAGCTGGCCGGTAAAGCTGGCAGACTTCAGGGCCCGGCTAAGCCAGATTGCTCAGCCTGACGCACGCAATCCCTGGCAAAATCGATGAAGGCGCGGATTTTTTTCGGTGGCGCGGCGCGCCGTTGATACAGCGCAGAAATAGTGGCTCTGGCATCCGGCTCCACCCCGTCCAGCACGCGCACCAGACTGCCTTCGGCAAGCTGGCGCTGGCAATAGAGCAGCGGCAAAAACCCTATGCCGCCCCCGGCAATCAGCGTCTCGCGCAACATCAGCGGATCATTCAGGCTGGCCAGCCCGGTGGTGTCCAGCACCGCGCGCTGGCCATTTATCCGCAGGCGAAACCGCCGCTCGCGGTAGCGGCGCTCACAAAATCGCATGGCCCGCCGGATGCTGGCCGGCTCAGCTGTAATATCCTGCAGGCCCGGCAGGTCCGGGGCCGCCACAAAGGCCAGCGGGGCATCAAAAATCTTTTGCGAAACCAGGTCTGAATCCTGCAATTCGCCAACCGCAAGGGCCAGATCGATATTTTCTGCCATCAGATTTACCTGATGGCTGGTAACCAGAATGGTGAGCGCGATCTCCGGATAGGCGCGCTGGAATTGCGCCAGCCTGCCTTGAATAATCTCGCGCGCAAAAGCCATTGGCAGGGTGACGGTCAAGGCCCCGGAGGGCCGCCCGGACAGGCCGGAGAGCGCATTGTCAGCAGCCCGCACCTGTTCCATGATCAGCTGGGCATGGGCGAGGAAATTCTGCCCCTCATCGGTCAGCCGGACATGGCGGGTATTGCGTTCAAACAAGGTGAGGTCCAGCTGGCTCTCCAGCCGCGCCAGAATACGGCTGACAGAGGATTTTGGCCGCCCCAGACGCGCCGCCGCCGCGGTGATGCTCTGCAACTCGGCAACCGCCAGAAAAACCGGAATCGCATCAATGTTCCAATTCATGGACAGTCTGTTCCTTTTTTGATTATTGTATGCGATTGCAATCTAATATAGGCTTGCGATCGTTTCAAATTATTTATCCTTTTGACCTAAGGAAGGAGGCGCATCATGGCGACCAGGAAACCAGACATACGCGAGTATGATGATGTGCCCGGCACTTATGTGCTGGACGGGCGCAGCTATCGCAAGGGCTTTCATTTGAATATGTTTTGTATGTCCTTGAACAAGGCAGAATGCCGTGAGGAATTTGCCAAGGATGAAGAAGCCTATATGAAAAAATATCCGATGACTGATGAACAGCGCCAGGCGGTGCTGGACCGGGATTATATCCGGCTGCTGCAGCTGGGGGCGAATGTCTATTACACTTTCAAATTGGTCAGCCATGATCGCCAGCCGCCGCAAGTCATGTATGGCAAAATGTCCAGCCCGCAGCTGAGCTTTGATGAGTTCCAGCAGATGATGCTGGGTGGGGGCCGCCCGATTGAGGGCAATCGCAGCAAAAAGGAGCAGCAGAATGGCTAGACTTATTGCCGGAATGGGCACTTCTCATGTGCCGGGTGTCGGGGCCGCCATGGATAATGGCAAGACAGGCGAAGCCTATTGGACGGAGCTGTTCAAGGGCTTTGAGACGCTGCGCGGCTGGCACGCCAAAAATGTGCCGGATGTTACGATTATTGTGTTTAATGATCATGCAACCTTTTATGCGCTGGATAATTACGCCACCTTTACCCTCGGTGTGGGAGAGGAATTCCAGCCCGCTGATGAGGGGTGGGGCCGCCGCCAAGTGCCGATCGTCAAGGGTCATCCAGAGCTGGCCTGGCATCTGGTCGAAAGCCTGATGGCAGAAGAATTTGACATGGCCGTATCCGGCAATCTGGAGGTGGATCACGGTCTGACCGTGCCGCTGTCCATTGCCTATGATCAGCCCTCCGAATGGCCCACCCGGGTAATCCCGCTCTGTGTCAATGTGATTCAGCATCCGCAACCTACAGCCCTGCGCTGCTACAAGCTGGGCGAGGCGATTGGCCGGGCCATAGCCAGCTGGGATGAGGATATCACCGTGGGCATCTGGGGCACCGGCGGCCTGTCGCACCAGCTGGGCGGTGAGCGGGCTGGTGTGGTCAATCCGGAATTTGACAAGGCGTTTCTGGATAATCTGGTCGCTGACCCGATGGCCAATACCCGAATCAGCCATGCTGAATTTATCCGCGAGGCGGGTGCAGAAGGGATTGAGATGATTATGTGGAATGTGATGCGCGGTGCATTGGGCGAAAAAGTCAAGGAAGTCTGCCGCCTCTATCATATTCCCGTGTCAGCGACGGCTTATGGGGGTATTATTCTGGAAGCAGAATAATTTTGCAGGTGAAGGACAGACAAGCATGAGCAAAATCAGAATCGGTGTAGCCGGGGCGAATGGCGCTTTTGGCAGCAAGCATTTGGAAGCCCTCAGCGCGATTGAGGAAGCAGAAACCGTTGCCGTGATGGCAACCAGCATGGAAAAGGCCAATGGCGTGGCGGATCAGTTTGGCGTGCCGGCCCGCTATGATGACTATCAGGCCATGCTGGCCCATGACGGGTTGGATGCGGTCATTCTGGCCACCCCGACCCAGCTGCACGCTGCCCAGGGGCTGGCCGCGATGCAGGCTGGCAAGCATGTGCTGATTGAAATCCCGATGGCTGACAGCCTGGCCGATTCAGAACAGCTGCTGGCCATGCAAAAACAGACCGGGCTGGTGGGCATGGCTGGCCATGTGCGCCGCTTTAACCCGTCGCATCAATGGGTGCATAACAAGATCACCGCAGGCGATCTGGCTATCCAGCAAATGGATGTGCAGACCTATTTCTTCCGCCGCACCAATATGAATGCCAAGGGTGAGCCGCGCAGCTGGACCGATCACCTGCTCTGGCATCATGCCTGCCATACGATTGATCTGTTCATGTATCAGACCGGTGAGGAGGTATCAGAAGTCTATGCCGTGCAGGGCCCGCAGCATCCCGATCTGGGGATCGCGATGGATATGTCTATTCTGATGAAAACCCCGACCGGCAAGCTCTGCACCCTGTCCCTGTCTTTTAATAATGACGGGCCGCTGGGAACCTTTTTCCGCTATATTTGTGACAAGGGCACCTATATCGCCCGCTATGATGATCTGTTTGACGGGCGCGATGAGCCGATTGATGTCTCACAGGTCGCTGTCTCAATGAACGGGATAGAGTTGATCGACCGGGAATTTGTCGCCGCTATCCAGGAAGGGCGGGAGCCGAATGGCAGCTTTGCCCAATGTCTGCCCGCCATGCAGGTGATGCATGAGATTGAGCAGAAGATGAGCCTGTAGCGGATGAGCAACCAGACGGCGATTCCCTTTATGCAGTTGCGTGGCGGCTCCTCCAAGGGGGTCTATTTTCGTGCGTCTGACTTGCCCGCTGATGCCAATCGGCGCGATGCGGTCCTGCGCTGGGTGATGGGCCCTTATGGTGATCCGCGCCAGATTGACGGTCTGGGCGGGGCGGATACGCTGACCTCCAAGATAGCTATTGTGGCCCGCTCGGAGCGCGACGGGGTGGATGTGGATTACAGCTTCATTCAGGCAATGGTCGGTGAGGATCGGCTGGATGATACGCCAAATTGCGGGAATATTCTGGCTGGTATTGGCGCCTTTGCCCTGGAAAGCGGGATGCTGGAGCGCAGCGGCGCAGAAGCAGAAATCAGCGTCTTCATGACCAATTCCGGCAATCGCTGCACGCTGCAATTCCCGATACGGGACGGGCTGCCAGTTTATGAGGGGGATTGCCGGATTGACGGGGTGCCGGGCAGCGCGGCCCCGATTATTTGCAATTATGCTGATCTGGCTGGCTCTGCTTGTGGGGCGCTCTTGCCCACCGGGCGCAGCCGCGATGATTTTGCCGGGTTTTCGGTTACCTGTATTGATAATGGGATGCCGGTTGTGGCTTTGCGGGCTGCCGATTTTGGCGTGACCGGCGCGGAAAGCCCGGATGAGCTGAACGCCAATGAGACGCTGAAAAGCCAGCTGGAGGCGGTGCGGCTGGAAGCAGGCGAGGCGATGGGTCTGGGGGATGTATCCCGCAAGGCGGTGCCGAAAATGTGCCTGATTTCGCCGCCCAGGGCAGGCGGGACAATGAATACCCGCACCTTTATTCCAAAGGTTTGTCACAAGGCAATCGGGGTGCTGGGCGCGGTTTCTGCTGCTTCGGCAGCGATTCTGCCGGACAGCCCGGTGCATGATCTGGCCGTCTTGCCGGACGGGCCGGTCAAGGATCTGGTGATTGAGCACCCGTCCGGTGATTTTGCCGTGCGGCTGGAGCTGGCGGATAATCAGGCAGGCGGCCCGCCGGAGATTCTGCGCGCTGGCCTGTTGCGCACAGCAAGGCTATTGTCAAAGGGTGAGGTGTTTGTGCCGCGCCAGGTTTGGGAAGGAAATGAGAGATGACTGACTATACACATCCGGTTACCGGTAAGAAAAGCTGTATGCCGCCTGACCCGGATACCCGCAAGCCACATTTCAAGACTCCGCCTCTGGCCTGTGATACGCATTGCCATGTGTTCGGCCCGCATGAGGTTTTTCCCTATCATCCCAGCTCCACCTATCATCCGCCGGATGGGCCCAAGGAAAAGCTGGCCGAGCTGCACGCGCTTTTGGGGATAGAACGCGCGGTGATTGTTCAGGCCAGCTGCCACGGGCCGGATAACCGGGCGATGATGGATGCGATTGCCTCTAACCCGGACAAATATCGCGGTGTCTGTATCGCCAATGACAGTTTTTCAGACGAGGAATTTGCCGATCTGGATGCGGGCGGGGTGCGCGGCATCCGCTTTAATTTTGTGACCCATCTGGGCGGCACGCCTGACCTTGCGATGATGGAGAGGGTGCTGGAGCGGGTCAAGCCGCTGGGCTGGCATCTGGTCATTCATGTCAATGCTGAGGATATTATCAAATTCCAGGATTTTTTCCTGAAGTTCGATATGGATATTATCGTTGACCATATGGGCCGGGTGCCGACTTCAGACGGGGTGCATCAACAGGCCTTTCAGATTTTGAAAGAATTTCTGCAGCGGGAAAACTGGTGGGTTAAAATCTGCGGATCAGAGCGGATTTCAGCAGCTGGCCCGCCTTTTTATGATGCGGTTCCCTTTGGCCAGGAATTGCTGGAGATAGCCCCGGACCGCACGATTTGGGGCACGGATTGGCCGCATCCCAATATCAAGAAATTCATGCCCAATGACGGGGATCTGGTCGATCTGGTCCCGCTGCTGGCCCGTGATGAAGGCTTGCAGCGCAAGATTCTGGTTGATAATCCGGCCCGTCTTTACGGGTTTTGACGGAACGGACAGGAGACAGGCAGATGAAAACGGTTGCGGTGCGAAATATTGAGCGGGCAGATGCCGGGCTGGCGACCAGGCTGGGCGAGGCCGGGGCCTCTACCGTGCATGAGGCACAGGGGCGCATTGGCCTGCTGAAACCTTATATGCGGCCTATTTATCCGGGCGCGCGTATTGGCGGAACAGCAGTGACCATTCTGGCCCAGCCGGGGGATAATTGGATGGTTCATGTCGCCCTGGAGTTGTGCCAGCCGGGGGATATTTTGCTGGTTGCCTGCACCAGTGACAATACAGACGGGTTTTTTGGCGATCTTCTGGCCAGCTCGGCTCTCGCGCGCGGGGTCAAGGGGCTGGTGATTGATGCCGGTGTGCGCGATGTGGCGGATTTGAAGGAAATGGGTTTTCCGGTCTGGTCGCGGGCTATTTCTTCCAAGGGTACGGTGAAGAACACGCTGGGCGCGGTCAATGTGCCGGTTGTCTGTGCCGGCCAGCTGGTTTTCCCGGGCGATGTCGTCGTCGCTGATGATGACGGTGTTGTCGTTGTGGCGCGCCGGGAGGCGGCCGCCGTGCTGGAAAAATCCGAAGCCCGCATCGCCAATGAGGACAGCAAGCGGGGCCGTCTGGCGGCTGGTGAGCTGGGCCTTGATATTTATGATATGCGCCCGAAACTGGCAGCTGCCGGTTTTGAATATGTTGAGGATTTGGACACATTGGGCAGCTTTAACGGGATTGATTGCCGCCGCACAAAAGAGTGATGCCTATCGGCCAAGAGACAAGGGAGACAGACAGATGATTATTGACTGCCACGGCCATTACACAACCACGCCGCCACAGGTCGAAGCCTATCGCAATGCCCAGAAAGAGGCGCTGAAAGCCAATCCGGATCACCTGTTTGAAAAGGGGCATATTGATGTTTCCGATGAGGAAATCCGCGAATCAATCGCCCAGAACCAGCTGAAAATGCAGCAGGATCGCGGCACGGATGTGACCATCTTCTCACCGCGCGCCAGCTGGATGGGCCATCATGTCGGCAATGCCAGCACCTCACAGGCCTGGACAGAGCAATGCAATGATCTGATCCGGCGGGTCTGTGATATTTTCCCGAATAATTTTGTGCCGGTTTGCCAGCTGCCGCAAAGTCCGCTGACCCCTATTGAAACCAGCATTGCTGAGCTGGAACGCTGTGTTGAACAGATGGGGTTTGTCGGCTGTAATCTGAACCCGGACCCGTCCGGCGGTTTCTGGAAGGATGTGCAGCTGGGGGATCGCTACTGGTACCCATTCTATGAAAAAATGGTTGAGCTGGATGTGCCGGCGATGATCCATGTCTCCGGGGCCTGTCATCACTCGCTGGATACCACGACCAGCTATTATCTGGGGGCAGATACCACCGCCTTTGTGCATTTGATGAGCTCGGATGTCTTTACTGATTTTCCCGAAATTCGCTTTATCATTCCACATGGCGGCGGGGCGGTGCCCTATCATTGGGGGCGGTTCCGCGGCATTGCCCAGGATCGCGGCCTGGGGGATTTGGAAGAGCGAGTGCTGAATAATATCTTCTTTGATACCTGCGTCTATCACCAGGACGGGATCGATCTGTTGTTGGAGGTGATACCGACACAGAATATCCTGTTTGCCTCGGAAATGATCGGGGCGGTGCGCGGGATTGATCCCCGCTCTGGCCATCATTATGACGATACCAAACGCTATATTGACGGTAACAGCCAGCTGAGCCCGGCTGAGCGCAAGATGATTTTTGAGGATAATGCGCGCCGCGTCTATCCGCGCCTGAAAGTCTGATCTGGTTGAAGTCTGATTTGGGGTGCTGGTCAGGCGCGCTAGTCGGTCTCGCGCAGGCTGAGCTGGCGGCCCACCACCGCACCCAGGATGGACAGGCAGACCAGCAGCATTGAGACTGCCATACAGACGGCAAAGCTGGTCGCCCCGCCAAGGGCAATAACCACTGTTCCCGCAATGCCGCCCGCTGCCATCTGGGCTGCTCCAACCAGCCCGGCCCCGGACCCGGCATGACGGCCTGAGGCGCGCAGGGCACAGATCATTGAATTGGCAATACAGATACCATTGGACATTCCAAACAAGCCGCAACAGGCAGCCAGCCAGACGGGATGCTGAGCTCCAAGGAGCCAGGTCAGAACCATCAGGCTAATAGCCCCCATGGAGGCACAAGTTCCAAATACCACCAGCTGTTCAATGCGAATTCTTTGACTGAGGCGGCGATTGATTATGTTGCCAAACATATACCCAAATGAGGTCATCGAAAACCAAAAGCCAAATTCAGCCGGACCAGCCCCCAGCCGGGCAAATTGATAGGGCATGAAACCGGCCATGGAAAAGAAAATGCCAGCCTGCAAGGAAGAAACCATCGCGTGCGAGAGAAAATCTGGCTTGCGAAGAACCGCCAGAAAATTATTGATGATGCTCGCCGGGTTCAGCTTGTCAATCGGGTTTTTGTTGGTTTCACGCAGCATATAGAGCAAGAGAACCAGCTGCACCAGACCGGCGGCTGCCGTGATCATCATATTGCCGCGCCAGCCAATCAGCTCGGCTGTGACCCCGCCCAGCCCAATGCTCAAAATCGGCACAATCGCCATAATCGCCGTAATGGAGGAGAGCTGGCGGGCAGCTTCCTGGCGGCCAAAAACATCATTGACGATCACCCGCACCATGACAATAGAACAGGATGCGCCCAGCCCTTGCAGCACACGAAACCCGTTCAGCCAGGCCATATCCGTTGCCAGAAAGGCCCCGACCCCGCCGAGAAAGTAAAGGGCCGTGCCGAATAGAATGACCGGCTTCCTGCCAATCTTGTCAGATAAGGGCCCCGCCACAATCTGTCCCAAGGCTGAGGCCACGAGAAAGCTGGTCAGGACCAGCTGGGCGGCGTCAAAGTTAACGCCCATTTCCTCACGCAGCAGGGGGATTGCCGGTGCAATGATTGAAAGTGCCAATACCGAAGCGGATGCACATAGCCCCATCAATATAAGCGGCGGTCGCCAGGCTTGCGCACTTGCGCTGCTGGTCTCTTCGGTGATTTTTATTGTCATGTAAAACCGGTAAATGTGAATAGGGGGCAATCTAGACTAAGGGGCGGTGAATGGCAAGCCTCATCCAGAGGCGTGGGCGGATCACAGGCGGCGTGTTCCAAGCCGGGTCAATGTCCGGTTGGCAATCACCACCGGGATGAGGCCGGACAGCACAATCAGCAAGGCGGGCAGGGCTGCTTTTTCCAGCATCTCATCCTTGGCATATTGATAGGTCACCGTGGCAAAAGTCTCAAAATCAAAGGGGCGCAACAGCAGCGTCAGGGGCAATTCCTTCATCACATCCACAAAGACCAGCAGCCCGGCCGCCAAAATGGAAGGGCGCAGCAAGGGCAGGATAACGCCCCAGACAGAGCGGGAAAAATTCTTTCCAAGAGAGCGGCTGGCCTGCATCATATCCGGCGGCATCCGGCCCAGCCCGTCCTTGATCGCGCCATAGCCGACCGCCTGAAAACGCACCATATAAGCGATGATCAGAACGGCCAGCGTGCCGCCCAGAAGCGGCAGGCTCTGCGGGCGCCCGATCATCTGGCCAAACCCTATCCAGGCGCGGTCGGTCAGGCTGGCAAAATACAGCACCCCAATCGCCAGAATAGTGCCCGGAAAGGCATAGCCGGTCGCCGAAATAGCGGCCAATACACGCCCGGCCTGGCCCTGTTGATAGCGGCTGACCACGCCGATAATCAGGCTGGTGAAAGAAACCGCCAGCGCGGCTGCAAAGGCGACCTCAAAAGTATGGCCAGCAGCCAGCAGCCAATCTGCGGCAATGGCAGGCCCGGTGGTGTCCAGCCAAAGCATAACCAGCCGCAAAACAGGCAGGAAAAAGCCAAAAAAGACAGGCAGCACACAGACCAGAATACAGAGAAAAGCAAAGCCCGGCGGGGCGGTGATGCGCGGCACGCCAAAGGCTGAGGCCCCCTGTTCGCCATAGGCCCGCCGGGCCCGGGCATAATTTTCCGTCAGCAGCAAAATCAGAATCAGCACAAAGGCAAAGAGCGCTATCTGGGCCGCCGCCGGCATATTATTCATCCCCAGCCAGACATTGAAAATGCCCAGCGTCAGGGTTTCCAGGGCAAAATAATCCACCGTTCCGAAATCAGAGACCACCTCCATCAAAACCAGCGACAGGCCCGCGATCACAGCTGGCCGTGCCAGCGGCAACCCGACTGAGCCGAACAGAGACTTGCCGGACAGGCTGGCCGCTTCAAACAGGCGGCGCGAGGTTTGCGCAAAGGCGGTGCGGCTCAGGATATAGACATAAGGATAGAGCACGCATCCCATCATCAGGATCGCCCCGCCTGCTGAGCGCACCTCCGGAAACCAGTAATCACGGGCGGATTGCCAGCCAAAAGCCGCCCGCAGCAAAGTCTGGACCGGCCCGGCATATTCCAGAAAATCAGTATAGGTATAGGCAATTAGATAGGCCGGCATCGCCAGCGGCAAGACCAGCATCCAGCTGAGCAGGCCGCGGCCGGGAAAATCATAGCGGCTGACCAGCCAGGCCGTGCTGACCCCGAACAAAGTGGCCATGACACCCACCCCGAACATCAGCAGCAGCGTATTGCCCAGGTAGCGCAGCAGCACCGTTTCCAGCAAATGGCCCAGCAGCCCCTGATTATCCCCCAGGGCGGCCAGCGCGATAAACAGCATGGGCAGCGTGATCAGCACGCACAGCCCCATTTGCAGCAGCGACCAGCCATGGCCGGGGGGCAGTCCGGTGCGGCGCATCAATAATCTGTCTGGCAACAGGGAGACAAGCATTCGTTCTATCTTTGCCCGCTGGGATCAGCTGTCTTGCTTGCGGCCAAATAGCTCCAGCCGGTGCCCGACAAGCGAGAAGCCCATTTTCTCGGCGATGCGTTCTTTCAACTGTTCCAGCTCTGCATCATGGAATTCATGTATTTCCCCACTATCCAGATCAACCAGATGGTCATGATGCTCGCCGGCTGCCTCATAGCGGGCGCGCCCATCGCCGATTTCCAGCTTTTCGATCACGCCGGCCTGCTCCAGAATGGCAACCGTGCGATAGATAGTGGCCAGCGAGATAGAGCTGTCAATCTCATTGGCCCGCCGGTAGATGGTATCCACATCGGGGTGATCATCCGCCTCATCGATCAGCTGGGCAATCACCAGCCTCTGGCTGGTCATGCGCAGGCCGGCTTGCTGGCATTTTTGCAGTATTTCCTGCATGGATCGGGGTGCTCCTGTCCGGTTGGGCTGTCGGGGCTATCGGCAATCTTGCCAATTATCGCCCCATTTCACAAGCCTTGCGGCTACCAGCCGGTCTGATTGATGATCCTTTGGGCAACAGGGGACAGCGCGGCAATGCGGGCAATGGGCAGCTGATCCTCTTTTGTCTGGCCCCATTGTGCCAGCTCTGCGGGCAGCGGAACCGCCGGGGTGACCGGATATTCGTAATTCAGCTTCGCATACAGCATCTGGGCTTCTTCTGAGACAAGAAATTCCAGCAATTTTTGGGCAGCCGCCTTGTTTCTGGAATATTTGGCAATGCCGCCGCCGGAAATATTCACATGATGGCCACGGTCTGCCTGATTGGGAAAGACCAGCTTTATCGCCGCCGCCCATTGCTGCTGTTCTGCTTCCTCAGAGCGCAGCATCACGCCGTAATAATAATGGTTCATGATCGCAACATCACATTGCCCCTGCCAGATGGCCTTGGCCTGGGCGCGGTCATTTCCTTGCGGCTTGCGGGCCAGATTGCCGACCAGCGCGCGGGTCCATTGCAGCGCCTCTGCCTCGCCATGCGCGGCGATAATAGAGGCCAGCAGCGCCCGGTTATAGACATGGCTGCCCTTGCGCGTGCAGATACGCCCCTGCCAGTCCGGCTTGGCCAAATCCTCAATGCGGCTGATAGCCCCGTCGGCAACCCGGTCTTTTGACACAGCGAGCACGCGGGCGCGCTTGGAAAAGGCGAACCAATCCTTGTCCGGACTGCGCAAATGGGCGGGAATGGCGGCCTCCAGCACAGGCGAGCTGACAGGGGCCAGCAGACCCTTTTCAGCATAGACAGATAATCTGGCAATATCCACGGTCAGGATCAGGTCTGCCGGGCTGGACGGGCCTTCCATCTCCAGCCGCTCGGCCAACCCCTCATTGGCATAGACCATGCGCGTTTCAATGCCTGTGCGGGCGGTGAAAGCCTCCAGAACAGGCTGGACCAAAAAGGGCTGGCGATGTGAATAGATGTTCAAAATCTCAGCTGTGCTAGCCTGAACCTCACCTGCCCGAACCTCACCTGCATGGGCCGCAACAGACAGCAGCAGCAGAAAAGCGATAACCGGCCGCCCCAGCCAGGAAAAAGGCTGCTTCAGGATGTCAAGCAGGGCGGCTGCCTTTGCCGATAAAAACGCGCGTTTCACTTTCCTCAATCCTCTCTTATAGGGCCTGAACTGTTGGGCCTGAACTCGTGCAGCCCTTCCGGCAGCTCCCCTCTGGCGTGGCCTGATCGTGTGGTTTCTTTCTGGCGGCTCCTCTTTGGCGGCCCTTTTATCAAAGACCGCTATCGAGACTGATCTGACATCCCAGTTTATGCAAATGAGAATGATTGTCAATATCGTTCTTAATAAATTTTTTTCTGCTTCACTCTCCTGTAACAAGGCAAGCTGCACTGTAAATGGGATTTTTATCCTTGCCGGTCTGCCAGTCATTGTCAGCCGGGAGGAGAGGATTTAGAATAAGGCGGGGTTTGGCCAGCCGCGGCGGCCCCATGACAGGATTCTGCGAAATCAATGCAAATCAGGAAACAGCCCATGCCAAAATCACTTGCCACCGCCCCCTTGCTTGGCCCGGATGGGGATGGTGCGCGCTATTTTGACCGGGAGCTGAGCTGGCTGGCCTTTAATGAGCGGGTTCTGGCGAACGCGTTTGATGCAAATTTGCCGCTGGGTGAGCGGCTGCGTTTTATTACCATTTCCGCCAGCAATCTGGATGAGTTTTATATGGTGCGGATTGCCGGTCTGCGCCAGCTGGCCGCCCGCAATTTCAAAATCCTGCCCGAATCAGGTGATCGGCTGGATGAGCTTTTGACGCTGGTCTCCAACCGGGCCGAACAGCTGAAACGCCGCCAGCAAGAGGTTTTGGGCAAGGTGCTGGACAAGCTGCGCCGGGCCGAATGCAAAATCCTGCCTGCCGCAAAATTATCAGCTGCGGATCGCGGCTGGCTGGCCGATTGGTATGCGGAAAATCTGCTGCCCTTGCTGGCCCCGACGACGCTGGACCCGGCGCATCCCTTCCCCTTTATCCAGAATCGCGGCAAGGGGCTCTTGATCCGGATGAACAGCCCGCAGGGGGAGGAAGTGCAATCGGTGGTGCTGCTGCCGGATAATATTGACCGCTTTATCCGCCTGCCGGGGGCCAGCCTGCGTTTCGTGCCGGTTGAATCTGCCTTGCTGGCTTTTCTGGATATGATTTATCCGGGGTTTGAGCTGGTGGAATCCGGGATGTTTCGGGTGCTGCGGGATTCGGAAATTGAAATTGATGATGAGGCAGAAGACCTGATCAGCCAGTTTGAATCCGCCTTGCGGGCCAGGCGGCGCGGCAATGTGGTCTCGCTGGTGATCTCGGACAGTTTTTCAGCAGAGATGCGCCAGCTCTTTGCCCATGAAATGGCCATTGCCCGGGACCGTATCTATATCTCCCCCGGCTATGTCGGGCTGGGCGATTTTGCCCAGCTTCTGGCCAGCCTGCCGAAAAGCTGTTTTTATCCGCCCTTCCAGCCGCGCTTTCCGCAGCGGATTCTGGATTTCAAGGGCGATTGTTTTGCCGCTATCCGCAATAAGGATATTATCATCCATCACCCTTATGAGAGTTTTGATGTGGTGCTGCGCTTTCTGGAACAGGCGGCGCGCGATCCTGATGTGCTGACCATTCGCCAGACGCTCTATCGCACGACCACCGGCTCGCCGATAGTCAAGGCGCTGATCGCAGCAGCTGAGGCTGGCAAGTCGGTGACCGCCCTGATTGAGCTGAAAGCCCGTTTTGATGAGGAAAATAATATCCAGCTGGCCCGCGTGCTGGAACGCGCCGGGGTGCAGGTGGCCTATGGTCTGGCGCATCTGAAAATTCATGCCAAGCTGTCTTATGTGATCCGGCGCGAGGGCGGCAAGCTGGTCTCCTATACCCATTGCGGCACCGGCAATTACCATCCGCAGACAGCGAAAATCTATACCGACTTGTCTTACTTCACCTGTGATCAGCAGATTTGCCGGGATGTCTGGCGGATTTTCAACTATTTGACCAGCCATGTCATGCCGACCAAGCTGGAAAAGCTGGTCATCTCGCCAGAGGCGTCGCATGAATGGTTGCTGGAGAAGATAGAAAAGGAAATCACCGCCGCCAAGGCTGGCCAGCCTGCCGGTATCTGGCTGAAATGCAATGCGCTGGTGGACCGGGATGTGATTGACCGGCTCTATGCAGCCTCAGCAGCCGGGGTGCCGATACATATCATCTCGCGCGGGGTCTGTTGCCTGCGGCCCGGGGTGGCGGGCCTGTCCGAGACGATCAGGGTTTCCTCTCTGGTCGGGCGGTTTCTGGAACATTCGCGCATTTATGTATTTGCCAATGGCGGCCATTTTGGCAGCATCCACAATCTGGTCTATATGTCCTCAGCTGATTTGATGCCGCGCAATCTGCGCCGCCGGGTAGAGACCTTTATTCCGCTGGAAAATCCGACAGTGCGCGCCCAGGTCTTGCAACAGGTTTTGGGGGCCAGCCTGAAAGACACCCAGAATTGCTGGCATTTGCAGGCGGATGGGTCCTATCAAAAAGAGCCGCAGGGGCATTTTTCCGCACATGATTATTTCATGCAAAATCCCAGCCTGTCCGGCCTTGGCAGTTTGGCAGCCGAGCTGGATTTGCCGGAACAGGCGGTGCAATGAGCGGGCCGCTGGTAACAGAGGCCCAAAAAGAGGGGCGGCTGGCTGGCGGCTCGCGGCTGGCGGTTATTGATATTGGCTCCAATTCCATCCGGCTGGTGGTCTATCGCCAGCATGGCCGCTATCCGTTCCCGCTATTCAATGAGCGGGTCTCTTGCCGGCTGGGTCTGGGGATGGACAAGAAAGAAAAGCTGCGCGCCGACCGGATTGAAGCCGCGCTGGCTGTGCTGCGGCGCTTCTCGCGCATCATAGATACCATCACTGTTGATGAGGTGCAGGTGATCGCCACAGCTGCCGTGCGGCGGGCGCGCAACGCGGCTGATTTTGTCCAGCCAGCTGAGCAGATTCTGGGCCATCCGGTTCAGGTTCTGCCCTCTGAAGAGGAGGCCAGGCTGGTCTCGCTGGGGCTGACGGCCAATATGCCCGGCATCAGCGGGCTGATCACGGATCTGGGCGGCGGCAGTATTGAGATGGTGCTGGTCAAGGAGGGAAAACCCGCCCATCTGGCCAGCCTGAATATGGGCCATTTGACGCAATTGTCAAAAGCCGAGATCAGCGCCCAATTTGCCCGCATTGACTGGCTGGATGAGGCAGCTGGCCAGCCGCTCTATGGCATTGGCGGCAGTATCCGGGCTCTGGGGGCGGCCTTTGTTGCCCGCACCGATTATCCGCTTTTCCTGCTGCATGGTCTGACCATTGAGGCAGGAGCCCTGAACGGCTTGCTGGCAGACCTGACCGGTGAGCGAACCGATTTGTCCGGCGTGCCGATGGGCAGGCGCGATACGATTGGCAAGGCGGCGTTGATTATAGAGGCGCTGGTTGAGGCTTCTTCGGTGGCCAGGCTGGTGGTCTCCAGCACCTCTATTCGTGATGGGGTGGTGGCAGACCGTCTGGGGGATCAGGAGCGGGCGACTGACCCGCTGATTCTGGCCTGCCGGGAAATCGCGGCCGGCCAGGAACGCTTTATCGGGCTGGCGGATGCGCTGATTGACCTGTTGCAGCCCATTATCCAGCATTTTGATGGCCGCTTGCATCGCCGCCTGATAGAGGCCGCCTGTCTTTTGTCGGATATGTGCTGGAATGAATATGCGGATTTGCGCGGCTTTCTGGCGGCCGAGAAGATTCTGGCCCTGCCGGTCAACAGCCTGTCGCATCGTGAGCGGGCCTGGCTCGCCTCGGCGGTGCGCCACCGCTATGACGGCGTAAAGCCGAACCGGCCAGCCGGGGATATTGCCGAACAGCTGCTGCGTGAGCATGATTTCCAGACGGCCCGCGCAGTTGGCACTGGCTTGCGCTTTGCGCTGATATTCTGTGCCGGCGCACGCGATCTTCTGGAACAGGTCTCGCTGCATATTGAAGGGGAGATGCTGATCTGCCGGATACCGGAAAAATCGGCCAGCCTGATGGATGAGCATTCCCGGCGGCGGCTGGATAGTTTGGCAGAAGCCTGTGATTTGACGGCTGAGGTTGTGTTTGTCACCTAGCCGGCGAGCAGCTGCCAGACAGCGCTGGCATAGACCGCCCCGCACAGCAGCAGGGCCAGCATGACCGCCGCGCTGCCATAATCCTTGGCGCGTCTGGACAGGCCGTGCTGGCGCATGGAAATCCGGTCTATCGCAGCCTCAACGCTGGAATTCAGCAGCTCAACAATCAGCACCAGCAGAACAGATCCGATCAAGAGCATCCGGCCTGACAAGTCCGGGGCCAGCCAAAAGGCCAGCGGCACCAGGATACAGGCCAGCAGCAATTCCTGTCGGAAGGCGCTTTCCTCATAAAGCGCAAAACGCAGCCCGGAAAAAGAATGGCGTGCCGCTTCCAGCGCCCGCCGCAGACCCAGATTATGCTTGTGCGGATTATCCAGGATATTATAGCTGGCATCCTGGCGGGCCGGGATCAGATGGCTGGCAAAAATCCGGCTGGCCGATTGCCAGGAATAGCTGGCCGCATGGGCGCGCACTTTTTCCCGGTCGAGGGTGAGGGCCTTCCTGCAGGCTTTCGCCAGATCGGTATCCAGACTGCCCGCTTCTGAATGGCCGACAACATCTTTCGGGCCGGTGACCGGAAAGGCAGCCACCGGCAAGCCGCATCCCATCGCCTCCAGCAAGACCAGCCCGAAAGTATCCGTTCGGCTGGGAAAGACAAACACATCTGCCTGCTGATAAAAGGCTGGTAATTCGGTTTTGTCTTTCATGCCAAAAAACCGGGCGGCGGGATATTTCCGCTTGAGTGCCGCCAGCGCCGGGCCACCGCCAACGACCCATTTCTCACCCTCCAGATCGAGGGAGAGGAACGCTTCCAGATTCTTTTCCACAGCAACCCGCCCGACATAGAGGAATATCGGCTGCTTGTTTGGCACACGATTCCGGTCCGGGCTGAACAGCTCCAGATCAACGCCGCGCGGCCAAAGCACCGGCTTGCCTGTTTGCCATTTCTGCAAATCATCAATGACGCTCTGGGTGGAGGCCAGCAATGCGCTGGACTGGAGGGCATGAAACCAGCGCATGAACCGATAGGTTATCGAAAGGGGCAGCCTTGTGCGGGCCGCGACATATTCAGGAAAACGCGTATGATAGGCAGTGGTGAAATCCAGCTCATGGCGCAGGGCATAATTGCGCGCCGCCAGCCCCAACGGCCCTTCCGTGGCGATATGAATCCTGTCCGGGGCTTCTGTTCGCATGATTTTGGCAACACCGGCTGCGGGCAGCAGGGACAGCCTGATTTCCGGATAGGTCGGGCAGGGGATGGTCCGGAAGGATTGCGGGGTCAGCATCACGACCTGCCAGCCCTCAGCCTCCAGACAGGATTTGGTATGGGTCAGCGTGCGCACCACCCCGTTCACCTGTGGATACCAGGCATCTGTTACAATCAGCAGCTTGTTCCCGGGCACAGGTTTTTTGCCAGCGCGCCCGGCTTTATTGCCGCCGGTCATCCGACGGCCTCTTGCAGGGGAGCGGCTTTTGCGGGCGCCGATTTTTCCATCTCTGCCATGATGTCCGGCCAATGCAGGATTTCCAGCCGCCCATCATGATGTTCAACCAGCGCGGTCAGGGATTCCACCCAATCCCCGTCATTCAGATAGAGGATATCTGAAATCATGCGTTGCTCAGCTTTGTGAATATGACCGCACACCACCCCATCGCACCCCCGCCTCTTGGTCTCGCGGGCCATCGCCATTTCAAAGGCCGAGATGAAGGAGACGGCTGATTTCACCTTCAGCTTCAGATACTGCGAGAGCGACCAGTAGGGCAGGTTAAGAAGCTGGCGCACAAGATTTCCAGCGGTTCAGCACCAGCAGCAGCGCATGGCTGCGATCCCCAGATAGGCCAGCCAGCGCGCATATTGGATGACATTGTCAAACAGATCGCCATGCACCACCCAAAGCCGGCGGCCATCTGCGGTTTTGTGAATAACCTCATTCTGGATTTTGACGCGGCCAAAGGACAGGCCAAGATAGTGGCGCGCTGCCTCATCATGGTTACCGGGCAAATAGATAATCCGGGTGCCATGCCGCGCCTTGCGAAGCAATTTCTGGATGACATCATTATGGGTTTGCGGCCAATACCAGCGCCGCGTCAGCTGCCAGCCATCAATAATATCGCCGACCAGATAAAGATAGTCAGACCGGCTGTATTTCAGGAAATGCAGCACCGCCTCGGCTTTCGCGCCCGGCGTTCCCAAATACAGATCGGAAATCCAAATCGCGCGAAATTCAAAAAGCCTGTCTGTGTCCATGGGCTATCTGCCAACTGCCTGAATCTGACCTTCAGTCCTGACGCGCAGCAGATGACAATTCTGTGACAGCCAGATGACAGTTTTTTGAAAGCCGGGGGTTAGTCCAGAACCAGCCAGTCCGGCTGCATCGCCAGCACCGCTTTATCACCGCCGCAAATCTGGGCAGACAGCATCTGCAGCTGCGGCAGATGCTGGTGCATATAGATATCGGCACTGGCCAGCTTGGCCTGCAGCCAGTCAGCCTCTCCCTCACCTGCGGCCAGCAACTCTGCCGCCTTGCCAGAGGCCCGCGCCATTTGCCAGCCACCACACAGCCAGCCCAGCAGCATCACCCAATGGCTGCCATTGGCGGCCGCCCGGCGCGGCTCATTGGCACTGGCCAAAAGCCAGTCCAGCGCCTGTTCGGCCTGTTGGCAAGCGGCCTTGAGACAGGCCCCGGCCTGCTGCGGCTGCGGATGGCCGGATTGCTGCAGCTGGCGGGCCTCTTCTTTGATCTCAGCCAGCAGCGTGCGCACCGCCGCCCCGCCATCGCGCAGGGTCTTGCGAAAGATCAGATCATTGGCCTGAATCGCCGTGGTGCCCTCATAGATGGGCAGGATACGGGCATCGCGGTAAAGCTGGGCAATGCCGGTTTCCTCAATAAAACCCATGCCGCCATGCACCTGCACCGCCTCAGACGTCACCGCCAGCGAGCGCTCGGTCAGCCAGCCCTTGATGACCGGAACCAGCAGGGCGGCGCGTTCTTCGGCCGCTTCTGCCTGCGGCCCGTCCAGATAATGGGCGCGGTCCATTTCAGCAGCCCCCAGCAGCATCACCGCCCGCATCGCCTCGGTTTCCGCGCGCATCATGCCGATCTGGCGCAAAACATCGGGGTGATGGATAATCGGCTGGCCAGCTGCGCCTTCCAGCGGTGTGCCCTGCACCCGGTCAAAGGCATAGGAGGCCGCTTTTTGCACCGCCAGTTCAGAAATTGCCAGCCCCTGGGCACCGACCGCAAAACGGGCATGGTTCATCATGCCGAACATGATCTCAAGGCCCTTATTTTCCTCTCCGACCAGCCAGCCAACAGCCCCCTCATAGGCCAGAACAGCTGTCGGCGACGCCTTGATCCCCAGCTTTTTTTCAATCGACAGGCAACGCAGCTTGTTGCGCTCCCCAAGGCTGCCATCCTCATTGACCAGAAATTTCGGCACGATAAAGACCGATATTCCCTTAATGCCGGGCGGCGCATCCGGGGTTCTGGCCAGCACCAGATGGATGATATTCTCGGCCATATCATGCTCACCCCAGGTGATATAGATTTTCTGGCCGCTGATCAGATAATGATCGCCCTGTTTTTCTGCCCGTGTTTTCAGCGCGCCCAAATCCGTGCCGGCCTGCGGCTCGGTCAGATTCATCGTGCCGGTCCAGCGCCCCTCTGCCATCGGCGGAATATAGGTCTGTTTCTGCTGCGGGCTAGCGGATTTCTGCAGCGCGTAAATCTGGCCTTGCGTCAAAAGATGACACAGTCCGAAAGACATATTCGCCCCGTGCCACAGCTCATTCACCGCAGCTGTCACGGTAAAGGGCATTTGCTGGCCGCCCCAGGCTTCCTCTGCCTCCATGGCTGGCCAGCCTGCTTCGGAAAAAGCCTGCCAGGCGGCGGCAAAACCCGGGCTGGTCTGAACACTGTCATCTTCCAGGCGCTGCGGCGGTTTTTGATCGCCTGTCTGGTTCAGCGGCGAGAGGATATCACTGGCCAGCTTGCCGGCCTCTTCCAGCACGGCCGCTGCCAGATCGAGGCTGAAATCATCGCGCCCCAGCTGGCGGGTCAAATCATCAAAACCCAGCAAATGCTGCCAGTTAAACAGCGTATCTTTTAACGGAGTCTTATACATACCACTTCTGTCCATCCGTCCTGCCGGGGCGTGTTTTCGTCACAAGCCCTTTTTGTCTGCCCAATGCAGCGGGCCGCCGCGAAAGCCGGGAAAGCCGGTGCCGAATATCATGCCGGCATCTGCCATTGCGGCTGCATCAACGACGCCGTCTGCCACAGCGGCCCGGCATTCTGCGACCATCGGGGCCAGCATATCCTCAGCAATGGCCTGCATCTCTTCTGCTGAGGCGGCCTGTCTTGGCCGCACCGCCTGATTGCCGTCCCATTGATAAAAGCCGCTGCCAGTCTTGCGCCCTTTTTCACCAGCTGCCAGCTTGGCCTGAAAGCTGGCCGCAGCAGCTTGCGGCATATCCAGCATTTGGCCCGCCTGATAGCACACATCCAGCCCCACCTGATCACACAGCTCAATCGGGCCCATCGGCATACCAAAATCCACCAGCGCGGTATCAATCCGGTCTGCATCCGCCCCGTCCGCCACCGCCGCCACCGCCTTATACATATAGGGCAGCAAGGCGCGGTTAACCAGAAAGCCCGGCGCTGATTTACAGCGCACCGGCATTTTGCCCAGCTGGCCGACAAAGCACATGGCCCGCTTGATCAAATCCTGATCTGAGCGGGCAGACCAGATAATCTCAACCAGCGGCAGAACCGGAACCGGGTTGAAGAAATGAATCCCGATCAGCCGCTCCGGCTGATCCAGAACAGAGGCGATATCCTCCAGCGGAATGGCTGAGGTATTGGTCGCCAGAATAGCGCCCGCCTTGGCCTGTTTTTCTAGCGCGGCAAAGACCTGTTGCTTGACCTCCAGCTTTTCGGCGACGGCCTCAATAATCAGATCCGCCTCGCCAGCCCCGCTGCTATCCGGGTCAGCCTGCAGGCGTTGCAGGGCTGCTTCTGCCTTCTCCGCATCTTTCAGCCGCCTCTCAAACAGCTTTTTGGCCCGCTCGCGGGCGGCCTCTATCACCGCTTCATCCATATCGGTCAGCGTGACAGACAGGCCCGCCATGGCGGCCACAGCGGCAATATCACCGCCCATTACGCCGGCCCCGATAACATGGACAGAGGCAATGCCGCTCTCGCCGCGGCTGGTCTTGCGCACCGCATCGCGCAGCTGAAAAACACGCCGCAGCCCGTCTGAAGCCTCGCCCAGCATCAGCTCTGCAAAAAGCCGGGCTTCTGCGGCGATCAGGGCTTCCGGTTCTGCCCGGCAGCTTTCCATATGGGTGATAATGGCCTGGCCGGCTGGCATATGGTCGCTGCGCACCCGGCCCAGATATTTTTCTGCTGCCGCTTGGCAGGCCGCCGCCACATCCTCATCTGGCTGTTGCGGGCGGGCCGGTTTCTGGCCGCCACAGCCCTGCATCCAGCTGGCCATCTGGCCGCGCAGGCTTTCGCCATCCTTGACAGGCTGGTCTGCCAGCCCGCTGGCCAGAGCGGCTGCGCCAGGAACCGGCCTGCCGGACAGCATCATATCCAGTGCCGCCGCCGCGCCGATGCGGGCCGTGCTGCGCCCGGAGCCGCCATAGCCCGGCAACAGGCCGAGCGTAATCTCTGGAAAGCCCAGCGCGGTTTTCGGGTTTTCGGTGACAAACAGCCGGTCAAAACACAAAGCCAGCTCCAGCCCGCCACCAACCGCCAGCCCGTCTATGCCAACGGCTGTCGGACAGTCCAGCGCCTCAATTCGGGTCAGCAGGCCGGTCACATGGGCGATCAGCCCGGTGATATCAGCGCTGGTTTTCAATTCGGCAAATTCATTGATATCCGCGCCATAGACAAAACCACCCGGTTTGCCGGATAACAGGCCCAGCCCGGCCAGCCCGTCCTCTGCCTCAATCCGGTCCAGCTGGGCGGCCAGCCCGGCCACTGTCTGGCGGTTCAGGATATTGGCAGATTTGCCAGCCATATCAAAAATCAGCCAGCCAATATCCTGTGCATCGCGCTCAAAATGCCAATCTGCCTCAATGCTCATAAGCGGCTTCCTTTCGTTTGCGCGCAAACGCGCTGGACAGAGGGTAGCATAATCGGGACAGCCCGGCAGGTCTATGGCGATCTGCAGCGCGGGTGTGTATTTTTAGGCTGCCTCTTGCTGACCAGCCGGTTCAGGGTGTATGCAGGGAAGGACAGGCTGCGGCCCGGCTCTCTGCCGGTTGCCGCTTTACCGTTCTGACAGGATTCCCGATGGCTGACCCGATTATCCGCATCAGCGGGCTGAACAAAATCTATGAAGGCGGGATGCAGGCCCTGTTTGATGTCTCGCTGGATGTCGCGGCGGGTGAGATTCTGGCCCTGCTGGGGCCAAACGGGGCGGGCAAGACCAGCCTTATTTCGGCCATTTGCGGGCTGACCCGGCCCAGCAGCGGCACGATTCTGGTCGGCGGCCATGATGTGGTCAAGGACTACCGCGCCAGCCGCCAGCAGATCGGGCTGGTGCCACAGGAAATCACGCTGGAGCCGTTTGAGACTGTGTTTAATACGGTTTCCTTTACCCGCGGCCTGTTTGGCAAAAAGGCAGACCCGGCCTGGATTGAGAGTGTGCTGGACTCGCTGTCCCTGCTGGACAAGAAAGACAGCAAGGTGATGACCCTCTCCGGCGGGATGAAGCGGCGTGTGCTGATTGCCAAGGCGCTCAGCCATGCGCCGAAAATCCTGTTTCTGGATGAGCCGACAGCCGGGGTGGATGTGGAATTGCGCCAGGATATGTGGGCGCTTGTCGAGACGCTGCGCCAGCGCGGCACAACCATTATCCTGACCACCCACTATATTGAGGAAGCTGAGGCCATCGCGGATCGGATAGGCATTATCAATCGGGGCCGGCTCTTGCTGGTAGAGGAAAAGGCCGGCTTGCTGCGCCGCATGGGCTCAAAGCAGCTGCATATTGAATTGCAAGCGCCGATCAGCACGATACCGGACGCGCTGGCAAAATATGATCTGGGCCTCAGCCGTGAGGGGATGGGGCTTGTCTATTCCTATGATGTGATGGCTGAGCGCACCGGCATTGTCTCGCTGCTGGGCGATTTGGGCAAGGCTGGTCTGGTCTTGCGCGACCTGCGCACAGAGCAAAGCTCGCTGGAGGATATTTTTGTCGGGCTGGTCACAGATCAGGAGCAGGACAGATGAATTATTATGCAGTAAAAGCCATCTATCGCTATGAGATGGCGCGCACCTTTCGCACGCTGATGCAGTCGGTGGTCTCGCCGGTTATCTCCACCGCGCTCTATTTTATCGTATTTGGCTCAGCCATTGGCGCACGCATGGCAGAGATTGAGAATGTCGATTATGGCGCCTTTATCGTGCCCGGCCTTATCATGCTTTCGGTGCTGATCCAGAGTGTGACCAATGCCAGCTTCGGCATTTATTTTCCGAAATTTATCGGCACAGTCTATGAGCTGTTTTCCGCCCCGGTCTCCTCTTTGGAGATTGTGCTGGGCTATGTCGGGGCGGCGGCGACAAAATCCATTATGATCGGGCTGATCATTCTGGCGACCTCCTTTGCTTTTGTTGAGGTAACAATCCTGCACCCGTTCTGGATGCTGGCCTTTTTGGTTCTGACCTGTGTCAGCTTCAGCCTGTTCGGCTTTATATTGGGGATTTGGGCAAAGAATTTTGAACAGCTCAATCTGGTTCCGATGCTGATCCTCACCCCGATGGTGTTTCTGGGCGGCAGTTTTTATTCCATTGCGATCCTGCCGCCTTTCTGGCAGCAGGTGACGCTGTTCAATCCGGTGGTCTATTTGATTTCCGGCTTTCGCTGGTCTTTTTTTGGCACCGCGGATGTGGCGGTTGGCTGGTCTTTGCTGGCCATTGCAGCTTTTACAGTTCTGTGTATGCTGGCCATCTGGCAGATTTTCCGCACCGGCTGGCGGATCAGGCAATAGCGGGACGGGCCGTTCCGGTCATAAAGGAGAAGAAATGTGACGCAAGTCTTTATTTGTGATGCAACCCGCAGCCCGATAGGCCGCTATGGCGGCGGGCTGGCCCCGATGCGGGCTGATGATCTGGCGGCGCATCCGCTGAAAGCGCTTGTAGCCCGCAACCCGTCCGTTGATTGGGAGGCGGTGGATGAGGTGTTTTACGGCTCAGCCAATCAGGCCGGCGAGGATAACCGCAATATTGCCCGCATGGCCCTGTTGCTGGCCGGCTTGCCGCAATCGGTGCCGGGTATCACGCTGAACCGGCTTTGTGCCTCTGGCATGGAGGCGGTGGCGGCGGCGGCGCGCATGATCAAGGCAGGCGAGGCTGAGCTGGTGATCGCAGGCGGATCAGAAAGCATGAGCCGGGCCCCGCTGGTGATGCCAAAGGCAGACAGCGCCTTTTCACGGCGCGCTGAAATCTATGATACGACGATTGGCTGGCGTTTTGTGAACCCGCAGATGAAGGCAGAATATGGGGTCGATTCCATGCCGGAAACCGGGGAAAATGTGGCAGAGCGCTGGAAGGTTTCGCGGGCCGATCAGGATAGTTTTGCCTTGCGCTCACAACAGCGGGCCGGGGCAGCGATGGAGTCCGGGCGGCTGGCCGCCGAGATCACGCCGGTGGAAATCCCGCAGCGCAAGGGCGAGGCGCTGGTAATTGAGCAAGATGAGCATCCACGCCCGCAAACAACGCCGGAACAGCTGGCCAAGCTGCCGACCCCGTTTCGCCAGAACGGATCGGTCACCGCAGGCAATGCCAGCGGCGTGAATGACGGGGCCGCAGCCCTGATACTGGCCAGCGAGGCGGCGGTGAAAAAACATGGCCTGACCCCGCGCGCCCGGCTGGTAACAGCGGCGGCTGCCGGGGTGGAACCGGCAGTTATGGGGATTGGTCCGGTGCCGGCCAGCCGCAAGGCTCTGGCCCAGGCAGGCCTTGAGCTGGAACAGATAGGCGTGATCGAGCTGAATGAGGCCTTTGCGGCCCAGGCGCTGGCCAGCCTGCGCGAGCTGGGGCTGGCAGATGATGCCGATTTCGTCAATCCGAATGGCGGGGCGATTGCGCTGGGCCATCCGCTGGGGATGAGCGGGGCCAGGCTGGTCTTGAGTGCGACCGAGGAATTGCAGCGCGGCGGCGCAGATTATGCGCTCTGCACAATGTGTGTGGGTGTGGGGCAGGGCAGTGCGGTGATCCTGCAGCGAGTCTAAATGATCAAGGCCATTATTCTGGACAAGGATGGCGTGCTGCTGGATCTGGACGGCACCTGGCTGGATTCGGCCCTGGCAATGGCCCGTTTCCTGTCCGGGCAGGCGGGGCCGGACGGGCCGGAAAGCCTGTTATTTGAGCTGCTGGGGATCAGCCCGGATGGCAAGAAGCTCTATCCGGACGGGTTGTTTGCAGCAGGCAGCCATCGCCAGCAACTCTCTGAGATTGTCAGGCTGGTGCCCTCTCTGGAAGCGCTGCTGGATGAAAACAGCCAGCTGCACAGCCAGCTGCGCCAGGTGATTCAGCAGGCCTATGAGAAAACCATGACTCGCTCCGGGCCGGTTGCGAATGGGCCGGTGGCCCCGGCTATTCGCTATCTCTCCCGGGCTGGATACAAGCTGGCGGTGCTGACCAATGATGGCGAGATTCCAGCCTCAGAACATTGCCGCCAGATAGGGATTTTGGATGCGATTGATATGGTGGTCGGCTATGATTCTGGCTTTGGGGCCAAGCCGGAGCCGGGCGGCTTGCTGGCCATTTGCCGGGCCTTCCGGCTGCGCCCGGACGAGGTGGTGATGGTCGGGGATACAGCAGCGGACAGACAGGCGGCAGAGGCGGCGGGCGTCGCCCATTTCATCGGCGTTTCAGCGCGCTGGCCAAAGCCCACCGCGCCGCTGGTCGGGGTGGCCCATCTGATCAGCAGCCCGGGTGATTTGCCGCAGCTGATGGAAGAGTTGCAAGGGCGCTAGCTTCAGCCCTCACGCTTGCACTGGAACTGCGCCTGACAATTCACCTTGGGTGATTCATTGGAAATCACCACATCATTGCCGCGCGATTGGCGCTTGTAGATACAACGCGTGCCTTCCTCCTCGGAACGCTCCACCTTTTTCAGGCGGCAGAGCTCATATTTGGGCTGGGCATCGCCAGCCTTGCGCGGCTTGTAGGTGCGCCCTTCAGCCAGGGCAAGGGCCGGGGCAAGCAAGCCAGCGATCAGCAGGCCTGCCAGCAATCCACGGCAGGTCACAAGAGCCTTATCCGACATCACTATCCTCTTCCGAGCCAGGCAGGTAGGCCTTGCCCTGAATAGCGCGCGCCCCCAGCTTTTCCACCAGCTCCGGCTGCTTGCTGATCAGCTCTTTCAGCGTTTCCTCAATGGCCTGTTCCGCCGCCTCCGGGCTGTCCGCGTCCAGATTGGCCACGCCATCAATGATCCAATGCACCTTGTATTCCATTTGCTTTTCTCCCTTTGCCTGTCTTGCTTCCAGAGATCAGGGTTGCAATTCCAGCCCCTCAAACAGCTTGCCGGCTTCAGCCTGCAGCTCGGTAATATTGGCATCTTCCAGATTATCCATCGCCTCGTCGCGCGCTTCCATTGCGCCTTCCAGGCCAACCGCCGCGGCAATCGCATACCAGATATAGGCGGCCTGCCAATCCTGTTCTTCCAACAGGTCTGTATGCAGCCTGGCAAATTGCATCAGGGCCGGTTTCTGCCCGTCTGCGATCCGATCCTGCAGGCGGGTTTTGACAGCCTCGCGGGCGGCGGCAACTGAATCTTCGGGCAGCATATCCAGCACTTCCTCAGCCAGCTCAGCCCCTTTTTCAATACCGCCCAGCCAGGCTGACCAGGCCCAGATCAGGGAGTGCTGGAAATTTTGCGGATGGCCCTTGCCCGATTTTAGCAAGAGGGCGAGGTTATATTGGGCATCATGCTGGTCTGCCTCAGCCTGCAGGGTGAACAGCTGGACCGCATGGCTGTAATTCTTGTCCTTGACCGCCTGCACCGCCTCGGCAAAGGTGGCATCGCTGGTGGAAATATCATCAGCGCGGGCCATCCCGCCGACCCCGAGGCTACCCACCAGCAACCCTGCGAGAAACAGCCTGTGCAGTCCCGGCCGCATCGCTAGCGGCCTGCCATCATCACCAGCTGCAAATAGAAAATCCGCATTTTGAATTTGGAATGCGGTTTTTTCTCATAAACAACAATGCGCGGGCGATCAGATTCCGGCTTTTGAAATTCAATAATCATCGTGTCCGGCAGAAAGACACCATGCTCTTCCAGCGTTTTTTGCGGGCTGGTGGAAAAGTCCCGGTGAAATTGCGGGTCAATCCAGATACGCGCCAAGGCCTTGCCCAGAATATCAGGCAGCCGGTTGCGCACCTCGTCGCGATTGGCCAGATGCAGCTCATCACTGACCAGCTGCAGCGGGTTGGCCAGTTTTTTATCCTCTGCCAGGGCAGGGGGCTTTGGCTTGGTCAGCGGCACAAGGGCGTTGCTGGGCGTTTTGCCGGACATGGGGACAGCTCTGAAATCAATAAATAAGTTATTTCTTATATTATGCCAGACTGGGGTTGGATGACAAGCCAGTCAACCATCTGAAAGGGGCGGGGCAGAAAATTGGGCAAATCAGGACAGGTTTTTCAGGCTTTCAGCAATTTCGGCATGGAAATTGAAACAGAGCCAGTCAGAGATAAACAGATTTTTTAAGGACTTGTCATGCTGGCTATTATCCGATCCGGCCTTGCTGCCGCCAATCACCAGATTTCTGCCATTTCCAACAATCTGGCTAATGCCGGGACCACGGGCTTCAAGCGCAGCAGTGCGATGTTCGCTGATGTGGCCGCCCCGGCGCTGGGCTCTATCCCGGAGACGAATACCGGGTCGGGCACGCGCATGACAGGCAGCCGCCAGAGCTTCAGCCAGGGGGCCTTCCGGACAACCGGACAGGTGCTGGATATGGCGATCAAGGGTGACAGTTTTTTCGTCCAGCGCGGCAAGACGGGTGAGCCGGGCCTGCTCTTCACCCGTGATGGGTCGATGCAGCTGGATCGGGCGGGCCGCATTGTGTCAAATGAGGGGCGTTTGCTGCTTGGCCGGGATGGCAATCCGATAGCCGTGCCCATGGCGATCCGCGGGGCGAATGGCGAGGATGTTTTTGCAACCGAGGTGACCATCTCCAAAAAAGGCGAGGTCAGCGTCAGCTATGGGGTCGGAACCATTTTGCAGGCCGGCCAGATCAGCCTGGCCCGTTTTTCCAACAATGAGGGGCTGCGGCCCCGTGGGCAGGGGCTGTTCACCGCTTCTGAGCAATCCGGCCCGCCGGTTATTGGCACCCCCGGCAGCGGCCTTTTTGGCGAGATTTTTGCCGGGTCCCTGGAAGCCTCCAATGCGGATGTCAGTGCTGAGCTGGTTGCGCTGATCAGCGCCCAGCAGGCCTTTACCGGCAATTCACGCCTGATGCAAACCGATGTTGAGATTGTGCGGCGCTTCACCCAGTAACAAGGCCAGCTGCCCGCCCGGCAACCACAAATCCGGCTAGCGGGTGGGAAAGTTAAAACTGATATCCAGAATCTGGATTTCAGTTTCTTTGTCAATACTCAGATCCCCTTGGATGCTGACGGTCAAATTTTCTGCCAAACGCAAGGTGAGGCTGGCTGGCCGCGGCGCCGGCCTGCCAAGGGCGGTGAGCAGCTCAGTGAAATGTGCCGGGGCCAGCAGGAGGCTGGACTGCATGACGCGCCGGTTCAGCTCTATGGTCAGATTGCCCATCAGCGCTTGCGGGCTAATCGGGCGCAGATTGTCAGCCGCAGGCCGGATCTCTATCTGACAGGTGCCGCGCGCGATATTGGTCAGCGCACAGGATAGGGTCAGGGCGGGTTCACCAGCGCGTCCAAGCAGCTGGAAATCAGCTGTCTGGATAGTCATGTTAATGTGATCAATTTGCGTCCAGCTGGCGTTCATCAGGCAGATTCGCGGGTATATTCTGTTTGGATTGACTGGCGCAGGCGGGTGATCGCTGATTTCTTGATTTGCGAGACCCGGCCGGTGGTTACCTCCAGCACCTCGGCGATTTCATAGACATTCAGCTCTTCAACATAATAGAGTTGAATCACCAGCGCTTCTTTTTCCGGCAACAGGCCCAACGCATTTTTCAGCACGCCCCGCAATTCGGCATCATTGAGGGATTCTTCCGGATTGGCTTCTTCTGAGACAAACCATTGTGAATACTCATCATAGACGGTGTCCAGCGATTGATGGACATTGGCCTGAAAGGCCTGTTCCCATTCCATCAATTCGGCCTCAGATATGCCCAGCTTTGCCGATTTTTCCGTTGCATCGGGCTGGCGGCCCAGCTGCTGGACCAGTTCAGCTTCGGCCTTTTTGACCTTTTGCTGCATCTGGATCGTTGTGCGGCAGAGATTGGAATTTTTGCGCAAATGATCCATGATCGCACCGCGAATCCGGATGCTGGCATAGCTGGAAAAGGATACGCCTTCCTTGACTGTGTAATTCTGCGCTGCGGTGATCAGCCCGTAATAGCCTATCTGGACCAAATCCTCAATCTCAACCGCATTCAGAACGCGGCCGTGAATATGCCAGGCAATGCGCTTGACCAGCTCCATGTGATCCAGCACCAGCGCTTCAACATCCGGCTTCTGTTCTGGATAGGCGGCGCGCATTATCCGGCTCCCTTCCATTGCGGGCGGGCCTGAAAATAGCGGATACCCGACCCCTCATTCAGCGGCGCGCGCAGCACGGATTTGGCAGCATTGGCCAAGGCCAGATTTTCCTTCAAATCCTTGTCTTCCAGCGCAATCGGACGGCGTGCGGCAATAGACCGGCGCATCAGGGCCGACATCGGCATATAGCCGGCAAATTCCAGCTGCACGCTCAAAAAACGGTTCACAGTCATGCGGAATTTATCAAAATGCTGGCGCGCCTGCTCGGCACTCTGGGCCATATTGACCAGCACCGAAAAGCGCTCTACCCCGGCTTCCAGATGCGCCGCCTTGATCAGCGCATAGGCATCCAGAAAGCTGGTCGGCTCGCCCACCAGAACCACCAGCACCCGGTCAGCTGCCCCGACAAAGGCAATCGAGCTGTCTGAGGCGCCAGCTGGCACATCTGCTATCAGAATATCGGTGCTGGCTTCCAGCACATCCATCGACCGGATCATCTGATAGCGGGCCTTGCTGTCCAGATTGAGCACTTCCAAAAGCCCGCTGCCACCGGCCAGAAACCGCATACCAAGCGGCGCGCCGGTCAGGCTTTCTTCCAGCCCGGCCCGCCCGGCCATCACATCAGCCACCGAACCCTTTGGATTGATACCCAGCAGAATATGCGCATTGGCCATGCCAAAATCGGCATCCAGCAGGGTCACGCGCTGGCCAAGCCGGGCCAGGGTCAATCCCAGATTGACCGCGATGCTCGTCTTGCCGACGCCGCCTTTTCCACTTGCTACTGCCAGAGACCAAGCCATGTCCAAACGCTTTCCCTTACCGGAATACTGTCAGATTAACCGTAAAATTAATACTCTGTTAACAGTTCTCATTCAAATATTGCGCCAAGATCGCCTCACTCGCAAACGCAATCGCGCCCAGCACCGATTTTGTGCCGGTCAAGACACTGATTTTAGCATGATTTTCAGCAATGGAAGAAAATTCCTGCGGGCCAGTTTCACATTCATCCAGCTTGGTCAGGGCGATATCCGGATGCAGCCGCAGAACCTGGCGCATCTGATGGTCGATCATCTTGGCGCTGGTGCCGCCCGGCAGGCAGTGCAGGAAGCTGATCTTCTCACGCCCCAGCTCGCCGCGCGCGGCCGCCAGCACCTCCAGCACAGCCGGGCTGGCCTGGCTGACATCAATGATCATCTTTTTGCTGGTTTCCTGCAAGCTGGCAGCAAAACCGTCTAGCGGCAGCTGCTGGCAGGGCAGATTCATCATCCGGCCAAAGGCCGTCAGGCTGCCCGGCACGGTGCTCTGGGTTTCCGACAGGCTGCCCAGAACCAGCGGGCGGTCCGGCGCATCAGCGCGTGACCAGGCAGCCAGCTTGGCAGCCAGCATGGTCTTGCCGCTGCCGCTGCTGCCGGTAATGCAGAGAATGCGGGCACGCGCCCGGTCCTCGGCCTTGCCTGCGGCCAGCCGCACGGCCAGCGATTGCATGAAGGCGCGGCGGCCCAGCTCAGCCTCTTGATTTTGCCAGACCTCGCGCAGGTCAGAGATCAGCTGGCTGCTAAAGCCGTTTTGGCGTAGCTGCACTGGCAGGCTGTGTCCATGTGTGGCATCCAGCCCGTCAACCGAGGTGATCATCATCCCATCCAGCATCTCGCGCAGCAGGCGCAGCTCCGAGCGCAGGCCAATCAGCCCGCCCGCTTCCGGCTGGGCCGGATCATCGGCGTCTCCGGCCGGCGTCAGGGGCGGCTGTGCCCTCTGTGTCATGCAGCACGGAATGCAAGCCAGCCTCTGGCAGCTCGGCCAGCATCTTGGCTTCAAAGATCGGGGCAAAATTTGGCTTGCGGCTCTCGGCGACCGGCTTTTTGCGCGCGCTGGCCGGATCATTGGTCGCCACAATCCGGACCAGCCCGTTTTCCTTGGCTGTATCCAGAATATAGGCATCCTTGCCAAGCTGCTCAGCGATCTGCTCCATCGCACTTGCGGAATCAGAGGCTGCAACGGTGATTGTGGTCATGATTTTGCCCTTCCTGTTCAAATTGGCTGGCCGGTTGCAGGCCAGCTCTGTCCCTTATGCTTCAGTCTCGCCGCTGATGGTGGCGACAACTTCAATGCGCCGGCTTTCCGGCAATTCGGTAAAGGCCAGCACGATCATATCATCGATATGCTGGCGGATAATGGCAAACAGTGCCCGCCGGATAGCCGGGGATACAACCATCACCGCCTGTTTGTTCTCAGCCGTCAGCGTGTCATTGACCTCAGCAATCTTCTGCAGCATCTGGCGGGCCAGGCTGTTATCCAGAACCAGCCCTTCCTCCCCGCTCTGGCGGGCCATATTGATCAGCATCTGCTCCAATTCGGACGCCAGCGTTATCACCGGCAGTGGCTGGTTCAGCGGGGCCACCTGCTGGATCAGCAGGCCCGCCAGCGCCGGGCGCAGGGCTTCGGCCATATCCTGCATCCCCAGATTGCGGCTGGCCAGGCTGGAAATTGTCTCCAGAATCTGCCGCAGATCGCTGATCGGCACGCGCTCTTCCAGCAGCAGGCGCAAAATGCCGGTCAAATTATGCAGGGGGATCAGTTTGGGAACCACAGACTGCACCAGATTGGGAGAGGTTTCTGCCAGATTATCCAGCAGGCTCTGCACATCATCCTGGCCTATCAAATCGCCGGAATATTTATAGAGCAGCTGCGAGAGATGCGTGGCCAGCACCGATTCCGGGGCCACCACGACATAGCCATTGGCCTCTGCCTCGGCCTGCTGGCGGTCACTGATCCAGACTGCCTCCATGCCAAAGCTGGGGTCTTTGCAGGCAATCCCCTCCAGCTTCACCCGGCTGCCATCCCCGGCAATGGCCAGCTTGCGATCCGGGTAAATCTGATCCTCACCAACGATAATATGACCAACCCGTATGCGATAGGCATTGGCCTCCAGCGCGACATCATCACGGATACGCACCGCAGGCAGCACAAAGCCGAGCGCCTTTGATACCTGACGGCGTATGCCGGTCACCCGGCTGGTCAGCGGGCCGCCCTTTTCCGCATCCACCATTTCCACCAGCCCATAACCCAGCTGGATGGAAATAGGCGAATTATCCGCAATCTCTCTCAATTCAATCTGATCAGCCGGGCTGTCCTCGGCGGCTTCAAGCTGCGCCGGGTCTGCCTCTCCGGCCCCCTGGCCCTGCTCGCGCCGCAGCGTCCACCAGCCAATACCAGCAGCCAGCAGCGCGGCCAGCAAAAACAGGATATTGGGCATCCCCGGCACAAAGCCGATCAGCAACAGCACCCCGGCCACCGGCAACCAGGCCCGTGACAGGCTGACCTGCTTGCCAATATGCGAGGCCATATCCTGGGTAGAGGAGACACGGGTCACAATAATCGCGGTGGAAATTGCCAGCAGCAGCGACGGTATCTGGGCCACCAGACCATCACCGACTGACAGCAAGATATAGGTCGCTGCCGCATCCTCGATTGCCATATCATGCTGGGCGAGGCCGATAATCAGACCGCCCACAATATTGATCACCAGAATCAGGATACCGGCAATCGCATCGCCCTTGACGAATTTGGACGCACCATCCATCGCGCCATAGAAATCAGCTTCAGCCGAAATATCCTCGCGCCGCTGCATCGCCTCTTCATTGGTCAGCACCCCGGCATTCAAATCGGCATCAATCGCCATCTGCTTGCCCGGCATCGCATCCAGCGTAAAGCGGGCAGACACTTCGGAGACCCGGCCCGCCCCTCTGGTAATGACCAGCAAATTGATGATCACCAGAATAACAAAGACAAAAATACCCACCGTGAAATTACCGGCAATGACAAAATCGCCAAAGGCCTCAATCACCTGGCCAGCGGCATCTGTGCCGGTATGGCCTTCAGACAGCACAACGCGGGTAGAGGCCACATTCAAGGCCAGCCGCAGCACCGTTGCGATCAGCAGCAAGCTGGGGAAGCTGGAAAAATCCAGCGGCCGGTAGGTATGCATCGCCACCATCAAAATCAGCAGCGACACCAGAATATTCGATACAAAAAACAGGTCCAGCAGAAAAACCGGCAGCGGCAAGACCATCATCGCCACCAGCATCAAGATACCTATCGGCAAGACCGCCCCGCCCAACAGTAACGAATATTCTTCAAAAACGCCGGAAAACAGGCGTTTTTAACACTCAAAAAAATTACATCTGTGGGCTTGCAACGGTGATTTAGTGGACTAAATCAGCCGTGTACCCGAATGCCTGTTAAGGGTTCGGGGCAAGCTACTCTAGGGTCCTGGCCATGGTGGCGGGTTCCGTAAACTTCATATCGCTTTTTGGAGGATATGCTATGCGCACGTATGATTTTTCCCCCCTTTTCCGCCATTCCGTCGGCTTTGATCGGCTCGAGCAGCTCTTGGACGCCGTGAGTAATCGCGTCGAACACTCCAACGGCTATCCGCCCTACAATATCGAAGCCATTGGCGAAAACGCCTACCGGATTTCCATGGCCGTCGCCGGGTTCGGCGAAGCCGATTTGGAGATCGTGCAGTCTCAGAACTCTCTCGTGATCACCGGTAAGACCGGCGACGACAAAAACGAGGTGACGTACCTGCACCGGGGCATCGCCAACCGCGCCTTCGAGCGTAAGTTCGAACTCGCCGACCATGTGAAAGTGGTCAGCGCCAATCTGGAGAACGGCCTGCTGGTCGTTGATCTGGAGCGGGAAATTCCGGAAGCGCTGAAACCGCGTTCCATCGACATCAAGAAAGGCCCGGCCAAGAGCATCGCCGACACGGCGAAAAAGCTGTTGGGCGCGGACGATAAAAAAGCCGCTTAATCCAATAAGCGACACTCCCTGTTAAACGGCGCAAGGCCCGGACGAGAGTCCGGGCCTTGCTGTTTGTCGCACGTGTCTCCGGTCTAGCCTTTGGCCAGATTATCCAGGAAGTTCACCACCTTGATCACGTCTTCCGCATCCATCCGCGCGAGCGGGCCGGAGCTGTAGGACGACATCTGCACGGTACCGTCCTGCTTCAGCATGAATTCGGACGGCTGGATCATTTCCGGATGCCGGGCGTCGCCGTACCAGGAGCCGAGCTGTTCGGCCTGGGCGCGGGTGACCCCTTCGGCGACGGGGAAGGAAACCTCATCCGCCACCACCTTTGAATCGTCGCCCGTATCGACACTGGCGGCGATGATCTTTACGCCAAGATTGGCGAACGTGTCCTTATGCGCTTCGAAGGCGGCCAACTGCCGCCGGCAATAAGGTCACCAATGTCCCCGGTAGAACAGAACGATGTTAAACCGTCCGTCCAGATCACCGGGCAGATTAATGGAACCGCCGCCCACAAGGTTGAGGCTCATCGCGGGGAAAGCGTCTCCGGGTCCGAGTTTTTCTGCCATGGTTTTATCCTGTCAGTTTGGTTGATGGATCCCGCGCCAACGCGCCGGGATTGAGGCAAGTGAACCAGATTTGGTGCGACCCTGCAATCGCCGCCATGTCACGTCTTCGGGAAGCTAGGCACCGGTCCGTGCCTGTTAAGCGTGCCTCTTAAGACGCTACGGATTCTCCGCTTTTCATTTGCCGGGCAGCGGATATACTTTTTCCGAGAGCGGCGCATCACATGACGCCGCCGGCATGGGAAGCTCAGAGATCAAAAGCGTGCTGAAGGAATTCACCGCCGCCCTGGAAAAACGCAATGCCGCCACCGGCGAGCAAGAGACGATTCTGGCTCTGGAGAATTCCCTCGAAGAACGGATGGACGTTCTCAAACAAATGACCCGCCTTAAGAACGCCCTGGAAGAAGCCAAGCGGATGGGCTGAGCACCGCCGCGGATCACACTTACGATTATTGATGATTGATGCGCCGGCTAGCCGAACAGGGGCGGGTCGGGGAACAGGTAGGGCCGGCTCTTGATATAAAAGACGACAAAATTGATGCAATAGTGGTGGAAGACCACCAGCCAGAAACTTCGCCATCTCAGGTAGATCATCATCAGCGCCACACCGATGACAAATGTGGTGGCAATGTGGTGCGGACCCGTCATCCAGTGAATGGTGGAAAAGATCGCCGCCGAACTGAGGATGATCAGCGGTTTGGAAACATTAAGACGTTCCAAAAAATTAGCCGCCATCCGCCGGAACACGAGTTCCTCGGAAATCGCGACCAACACCAATCCGATGGTCAGATCGATAACCCACAAGGCCGTGTTTTCGACTTTTGGAAACGCAAACAGAAACCAGCTCGGAAAGTTTTCGTCCACCCAAGGGGCCAGGGTGTTGTTCAAAAACAGATCCAGAAAAATTAACACCATCGCCAGGCCGATGCCGGGTAACAGGAGTTCGTGGAACCCATAGCGCCGGGGCAGTTTGGCGAGGGTCTGCGGGGCGGTATGCAGAAAGTCTTTGAAGACCGGCAGGCCAAAAATCAACAAAAGCACGAGCAGCCGGTGCATCCAGTCCACCATATAGACGATCCAGACATCGGGGTCGTCACGTAGCCGGATTTTGACGTAGTCGTCGGCAAAGAAGGCGATGAGCAATGTGAAAAGGGCGGCGTGAACGCGAGTCATTCGAAAGCTATATTTCAATTAATAAGAGAAAAAATATTCTATCACTATAGTTGATTATGGCTCAACGTGCTTATCTGGTTCCCTGAGGGTAGTGTTTAGGCTGATGGCGTTCATAGCCCGTCGCATCGTCAAACTTCTTTTGCGATTTATTGTACCAGTCCTGAGGTTTGATGAAGAGCTTATGCCAGATTGTGGTTTCCGGCGTGATGCCTAGTCCCTCCAATTCTTCCCGCGACATCCGTGAGAGCAAATCAAGAGGAACCGTGGCCGTGCTGCCGTCTTCGTTCTCGCGTTCGATCTGGGTTGTGTCCCTGATTTCGGAACCGTCGGTCACGCCGTCCTCCGGATCACCCTCGTTGCTGTCCCGCTCGTCTTCCTCGCCGTCGCCGGTTTCAAAATCGTTGAGGTCTTTTTCCGAGCGCCAATAAAATTCCGGCTGGCCGGTGGCGGGGTTGATGGAATCGTCCGGCCCGCCGACGATGTAGCGGCCGGGTTCCGCGCCGGCGTCCCGGAAGGGCTGGGCCAGTTTGGCGCGGAGCTCATCGCCTAGCACGGAGCGGGGCACCACGATCTCGCCTTCGGTCAAATGGCCGAGCCGCTTATCGCCGAACTGGCCGGCGGCGGCGGCGCTGGCCAGTCTTCCGCGTAGATCGAGGGGACCGGACCTTTTTTGAGCCGCCGCTTTCCGGGAGAGGGCGTCCAATCCGTCGGTCAGTTTTTTGTCGCCCAACTCCACCGCTTTCACGGGCGGGATGTCCAGATCGGCAAAATGGTGGATGGCGCGGGCGCGGCGTTCCTGCTCTCGCAGGGGCAGGGGTTGCGGAAAAGAGGTCTTGGGCATATGGGGTCTCCGGCACAGAAAATGGACTATAGAATTAAATTCCAATATCCAGGCAGCGCCGATCCCGGTCGTAAACAACAACCGCCGTCAAAAAAAATCAGCGGGTGGTGGTGCGGCGGCGCGGGCGGTAGCGGTTTTTCTTCAGGAGATCGACTTCCTTGTCCAGCCGGTCCATTTCTTTCTTGGCCTCTTCCAGATCGGAGGCCAGCACCTGATTGGTCTTGGCCTGATCGGCAATGGTCTCCACCGCCTCGTTGAGGCGCTTCAGGGCCTTGGCGTTTTCCTCCCGCAGCTCTTGGATGGTCTGGTCTTTCTTGCGGTCGGATTTGAGCCGCTCCAGCCGCGCCTCATCCAGCTTGTGGTTGGCCGGTTTCAGGTCCTCGCGGAGCGCGCCGGTGGTCTGCCGTTCCAGTTTCAGAAGATCGCCCAGCACGGAAATTTCGGAACGGAGGTTCGAATTATCCTCGCTGGTGGCGCCGATATTGGAGATGATGTCGCCGACCCGGACGGCCAGGGCCTCGATCTCCTTGGCCCTTGCGTCGGTTTCGGCCCGCACCTTGGCCACCTGGTTTTGCGCCTGATCCAGGAACTTTTGGGTTTCCTGGTATTCGGGATCGTTTTCCAGGGCCTGCTGCACTTCCTGTTGGATATCGGGGGGAATTTCCGGCGGGGCGGTGGACTGCGCGAACGCCGGCCCGGCCCATATCACGGCCGCCGCCAACCCCAGACACATTTCACGAAAACCGGCCGTCATTCCCTCTGCTCTGATTATCCCTGATCAAGATTATCCTGGTGTGATATCAAGGTACCCCAAATCATCGCCGCATCAAACCGGCGAATTGGGACAATTTTGTGACTGTGATGGAACCGCCCCGATGATCACCCTGTACGACTATCTCTCCTCCGGCAACGGCTACAAGGTGCGCCTGCTGCTCAGCCATCTGGGCCTTGCCTACAGGCGGGTGGAGCTGGACATCGATGCCAATGAGACCCATACGCCGGAATTCCTGGCGGTGAACCCCAACGGCAAGATACCGGCGGTGGTGCTGGATGACGGCCGGGCACTGTTTGAATCGGGCGCGATCCTGAATTATTTCGCCGCCGGGACCCCGTATCTGCCGGATGAGTCCTTTGCCAGGGCGCACGTGCTGCAATGGATGTTCTTCGAACAATATAGCCACGAGCCGGCCATCGCGGTGTCGCGCTATATCCTGCAACACACGGCGGACGACAGCCCGCGCCGGGCGGAATTGCCGGGCCTGCAGGTAAAGGGCGCGCATGTGCTGGGCGTGATGGAGCGGCATCTCTCGGCCCGTGACTTTTTCGCCGGCGGCTATTCCATCGCCTATATTGCGCTGTTCGGTTATACCCATGTGGCGGATGAAGGCGGTTTCGATCTTAGTGGTTATCCGGCGATCACCGCCTGGCTCGACCGGGTCCGCGCCCAGCCTGGACATATTCCCATCACGCAGGGATAGCCGCGGCGGGGCTTTTCCCGGCGGGTCTAATATGCGTAAAATCGGCCCATGGATACGCAGACGGCTCCGGCTTATGACACAATCACGGTCACGCCCCTGTCCCCTCATATCGGGGCGGAGGTGTCGGGCATTGATCTGCAGGAACCGCTGACCAACCGGCAAATCGACGAACTTCATTCGGCGCTGATCCGGCATCTGGTTCTGTTCTTCCACGATCAGCCCATTGATTTTGACGCGCATGCGCGCCTGGCGGCCTATTTCGGTGAGCTGCACGTGCATGTGGGCGGCAAGGGCACGGCGTCCGGCATGGTCGAGGGCCATCCGGAAATCCGCCATCAGCATTTCAACGAACATTCCAAGCGGGTGTCCGGGGAATCCTGGCACACCGATCAGTCCTGCGCGGACATTCCGCCCATGGGCAGCATCCTGCACCAGCACATTGTCCCCCCGGACGGCGGCGGCGACACGCTGTTCGCCAGCATGTACGCGGCCTATGACGGGCTGTCCCCGGCGATGCAGTCCTTTCTGGAAGGGCTGACCGCCACTCATGACGGGGCGATCATGTTCGACCCGAAGCCGGGCATCGACTATCCCAAGGCGGTGCATCCGGTGATCACCACCCATCCCGGAACCGGCCGCAAGCTGATTTATGTGAACCCCGGTTTCACCACCCATATCAACGAACTGTCCGCCAAGGAAAGCGCGGCGCTGCTGGGCTTCCTGTTCGAGCACAATGCGCGGCCGGATTTCCAGGTGCGCTTCAAATGGCGGGCGAACTCCATCGCCTTCTGGGACAATCGGGCGAGCCAGCATCAGGCGATCTGGGATTATTTCCCCCATACCCGGTCCGGCTATCGCATCCAAATCAAAGGCACCGAAGGACCGAAGCCGGTTTGATGACGGCAGAGCCTATCCATCTCGAAACCGACGTGTTGGTGGTCGGCGCGGGCGCTGCGGGCATGTACGCAGCCGTATCGGCGGCGCGGAACGGTGCGGATGTGATCCTGGTGGACAAGAACCTGATCGGCCGGGGCGGCGCCACCATCATGGCGCAAATGACAGTTGCCGCCGCCGTCGGCGAACAGGCGCCGGATACCTGGCAGGATCATCTGGCCGACACGCTGAGTGCGGGCCGGGGGCTCTGTAATGAAACCCTGGCCGCCATCCTGTGTGAAGAGGCGGTCGCGCGAATTTGGGAAATGGACAGCTGGAAGGTGGGCTGGGCGCGCGAAGACGGGCACATGAAACAGGTGACCGCACCCGGCCACTCCGTGCCCCGCTGCGTCTATGTGGATTTTTTGAACACCGGCCCGGCGGTGGCCCGCTGTCTCCGGGGACAGGTGGCGCAGGATGACAGGATCGCCCGGATCAGCGGGGTCGGCATTGTCGATCTGGTGGTCCGCGACGGCGCGGTTGTCGGCGCCGTGGGCTATAACCAGGAAGACGGCGCGACGGTCACCCTGGCCGCCAAGGCGGTGGTGCTGGCCGGCGGCGGGCTCACCGGCATCTACCGGCGGAACAGCGCCTCGGCCAATATGGGCGGTGATTCCTATGCGCTGGCGCTGCGTGCCGGGGCGGAGCTGGTGGACATGGAATTCGTCCAGTTCTTTCCCATCGGCCATCTGGCCCCGCGTCTGGTCGGCATGGACCCGATTATGTGGGACCCGTTCCGCTATAAGCTTGGTGGCCGATTGCTGAACGGCCGGATGGAGGAATTCATCCATAACTACGGTGCGGAGGATTCCGGCACTTATACCGCCCCCCGGGACATCACGTCGTTCGCCATCGTGCAGGAGGCGGCGGCCGGCCGGGGCTCACCCCATGGCGGGGCCTGGCTTTCGTTTGAGCATGTGCCGGAAGCTGATCTGCGGGCGGCGTTCGGTCCGGTGATCGACCGGCTGCTGACCAACGGGATCGATCTCACCAGTCAGGCGATCGAAGTGTCGCCCATCGCCCATTACCATATGGGCGGCATCCGGGTGGACGAGACGATGGCCACCCGCGTGCCCGGCCTTTATGCCGCCGGTGAAGCGGTGGGCGGGGCCAATGGGGCCAATAGGTTATCCGGTAATGCCATCCCCGAAGCCTTCGTGTTTGGCGAACGGGCCGGGCGCTTCGCCGCAGGCGCACTCTCCGGCAAACCGCACGGATGGGACGCGGCGGTGGCCAAGCCGATCCTGGATCAGCTTGCCGCGCATCGGGGCAACGGCTCGCAGACGGAACCGGGACCGGAATTTCACGGCATGGCGACGGAGCTTCGGGAACTCATGTGGGATAGCGTCGGCTTGATCCGAACGGCAGATAGTCTGGGTTCAGCCCTCAAACGGATTACCGATATGCGGACGGCGTTGGACGCCGCGCCGGCGGGGGCCGGGGACGGGTTCGACCTCAGCTTGCGGGGCTGGTACGATCTCCGCTCGTCGCTGCTGACCGCCGAAGCCGTCACAGCGGCGGCCCTGCAAAGAACCGAAAGCCGGGGCGCCCATTGGCGGGAGGATTTCCCGGCCACCGATCCGGCGCAGGAACTGACCCAGGTTCTAAACCTCAAAGACGGACATGTGGCGGCCGAGACGGCCCCGGTGGTGCGGTCATGAGCGAGATCGAAAAACAGGTGATGACCCTCCGCGTCCGGCGCGGCGGCCCGGAAGACAAGCCCCGGTTCGACGAATTCCAGGTGCCGTATGAGCCGGGCGCCTCGGTACTGGATGCACTAATCTGGATCCGCCAGGACGTGGATCCCAGCCTCGCCATCCGCTACGCCTGCGTCAATGCCAATGCCTGCAAGGAATGTATGGTGCTGGTAGATGGCAAGGTCGACTACGCCTGCACCGCGCGGCTGTCGGCGGAACCGATGACCGTGGAACCGCTGGCCAATAAGCGGCTGATCCGTGATCTGGTGACCGACATCGTGCCGCCGAAAGAGCATCTAACGGCGGTCACTGCGGCGCGTAAAAAGCCTTAAGTGAAATTCTAGCTGGTGGGCACCGGCGGCGGCGGGGCATTGTCCTCGTGATCGGCTGTGAGTGGCTGCGCCGCCACGGCGATCCCGGTTGCAGGCATCAGGGCGATGCCCGCCTGTCGCAGAGACTGCAGCAAGGCACCGTTGATCCGGTAGCGCTGCTGGAAATAGTGCTGGGTCGGCACCCAGAACCGGAGGCCGATAATTACACCGCCATAGGTAAAGTCATGCACACCGATTTGCGGACCGGGTTCCCCGGCCAGTTCGGGAATTCCGGCGACGGCGTCCCGCAGTGTAGCAATGGCCTTGTCCGTGTCTTCCCCATAGCCGATGGCGATCCGGGTCTCGACGATCCGTTTTTCCTGGGAATTAACGATTACCTGACCGACGATTTCCTTATTGGGGATGGTGATGGTTTCACCGTCTTCGCCCACCAGAACGGTGGCGGCGAGGGTGATGTCCTCAACCACGCCGGAGACTTTACCCACGCTGATCGTGTTGCCGACGGCGAAACTGCGTCCCAGGATAATCGACATGCCCGCGCCATAGTTGGACAGCGGGCCCTGCAGCGCCATGGTTGCGCCAAAGGCGGACGCACCGGCCAGGGCGATCAGCGGCGCGATGGAGACACCGAAGTTCCCCAAGGTAATGACAATGACAAAACCGACGACGATGATTTTCACCACGTTGCCGATAAACCGCGACAGGGTCGGATCAACGTCCTTGGATTCGGCGAAGCGGCCGACCCGGGCGCCGATCCAGCCGGCGACTTTTAGGCCGATCAGCAGGAACACCAGGGCGCCCAGGATTTGGAACCCGTAGGTCACCGCGAAATCCATAACCGCGTCGATCAACGCGTTGACGGCTTCCAGATTTTTTTCGATGTCTTTATCCACGGTCTCACCCCGGTTATCCGTTCAGTTGCTTAGTTCAGCACGTTGGCGTTGGCGGTAACAACCCCGCCGGCGTCGCCGACGCTCAGCTGTAAATCCCAGCCGGCCTTGTCCGCCGCCTGTTGGAGAATATGACACACTGCGTGGAGCATTTCCTCATTCAAATTGAGGTTCACGTCCTTGCGTTCCGCGGTATGGAAAATTAGCCGGATCACCCCTTCCGGCGTTTTGCCGATCTCCGCCGAAATCGCCAGTAAGGGCCGCGCCACCTCGGGCGGGGGCTTGGTCTGGGTGTCATGCTTTTTGGTGAAGTCGCTGGCCTGCACCGCTTCCTGGTGCTTCATGGACATGACCGCCTGTTTGACCCTTGGCTGTTCCTGGGCCGGGGTTTTGACCTCGGCGACCACTTCCGCCTCGAAGGATTTCACCGCGACGCCCCACAGCGTCTTGACCAGCCGCCGGGTCAGCCACACCCGGTATTCGAAGCGCTTTTGGGTACTAACGCGGAACGATATCCGGTCGTGCACCGGATTGTATTCCGCCGTCATCTGATAAAGAGCGTCGGTCACGGCGCGGTCCTAATCGTTCCAGTGCGCCATCGGCAGGCCGGCGACGGGTGACGTGAAATAGGGTATACGATTGCCGCGCAAGCTGCCGATATAGCAGGTTTTCAAATCAGGTCCGCCAAACGTCACGCTGGCAAACCAGGTGGCGATGGTGCCGCCGGCGGCCAGCATATGATCCGCGCTCACCTGGTCGGCGGCGAACGCGGCTTCGAAGGCTTCGGTCGCCGCCAGGTTATCGTCGTCCAGGATGGTCCGGTACTCACCCTCCGGGGTGATGGCGAAAATCTGGTCAGAAAAGATCAGCGTTCCCCACAGGTTGCCATAGGCGTCAAAGGCGATGCCGTCGGGGCAGCCGCCATGCCCCAGCTTTGACGGGCCATAGACCTCCCGGTTTGACAGCGATCCGTCGGGCGCCACCTTCATGCGGGAGATCCGCTGGCCGCAGGTCTCGACGATGTAGAGATACTCTTCCTTGGCGTCGAGCCGCACTTCATTGGTGAAGGCGAAACCGTCGGCGACAACATGCAGACCGCTTTCATCGGCGAGCGCGATATAGCCGTCGGCCACGTTGGGACTGACCGCTTCCATCCAGTTCTTGATACGGGTGGAGATGGTCAGCCAGAGCCGGTCCTTGGAATCCCGCAGAACGAAGTTCACTTTGCCGATGGGTTTCCCGTCGATTGTGTCGTACATCAGCGTGGTGTTGCCGTCGGGTTCCATCACCTCCAGCACATCCGTGCCGAAGTTCGAAATATAAATCTGACCCTGTTTGCCGAAGGCCAAGCCGTTGGGCAGGGTGCCCTCGGTGAAGCGGGATTCCTCGTCCGCCGCGTCCGAGAACGCCGCACCATGGTTCTGGGTGATTATTTCCTGGCTGCCGTCGGGGCTCAGCTTGACCACACCGCCTCTGGCATCGGCCGCCCATAAGGTGCCGTCGGGCTTGGCGAGGATACATTCGGGCCGTTGCAGGTCCCGGCCGATATAGTTGATATCCGCCGGGTCGATTTGAAATCCGTCGATGGGATTTGCCCCTGCCATTTTTCCCCGTCCTAGCCTGTTTGGTCCTAGTCTGTCTGGTTTCTGCCGATGAACCCCGGATGGGCCAAGGTTTTTTCCTTGAGCCGCATCAGATGCTCATCATAGAGATCATTATCGGCCAAATGGTCGCAGGTTTGAAACAAATACTCCCAACAGCCGCCGAGCGGGCCGTGGGCGGTCGCCATGGTTTCAACGATCTCGTCTTCGGGCAGGGGGCCGGTGTAGTTGTGATACTCATGGTTCATGGTGAAAGCGATGGCCCGCACCGTCCCATGATCGGTTTCCACATCAACCCATTGGGGCATGTAGGCACCGGACAGCATTTCCCGGCCCCAGACGATCTTCAGTTCCTGTTCCCGGGTCTTCGCACCCACCCGGAACAGGATGCCGCAGCATTCCCCGCCCGGTTCCAGCGCCAGGGTGAGGCCCGGATTCTCAGGCGTGCCCCGGCCCATCAAGGTCTTCAGGCAAAAACTCCGGTGATAGCCGTTGAGCACACCCGGCCGCTTTTCCAAAAATTCAATGGTCGGGTTCCAGATCAGCGAGCCGTAGGCGAATAGCCAGACGTCTTCGTCTTTCGGCCGTTCTTCTAATAGTCGATGGCGTGTTGCGTCCCGTTCCGCCGGGTCCATAAGCGTGAACAGGCCCTGTTGCTCGTATTCCTTGACGATGCGTTCCAGTTCGCCGGATTGTACAAGTTCACGGGATATTTCGATGCGATCGGTCATTTGATCCTATTGGTAGAAGGCGTTGGGCCCGGACTCAAGGCCCGAACGAGCGCTTTCTTGCGTCATGGGGTCCCCAGGGCGTAGGATTAGGCCGAGACATAATTCGGGAAGGAGGCTTCAATGGCTGTTCAAATGCTGCATCATGTCGCGTACCGTTGTACCGACGCGGGCGAGACGGCGGAATTCTATACCAAGCTTTTGGGGCTCGAGTACTATGCTGCGGTCTCCGAGGAAACCGTGCCCTCAACCGGCGAAAAATGTCCGTATATGCACATTTTCTTCGCCATGGCCGACGGCAGCTGTGTCGCTTTTTTTGAAGTGCCGGAATCCCCGCCGGCGCAAAAGGACCCGAACACGCCCGATTGGGTGCAGCATCTGGCGCTGGTCGTCGGAACCGAGGAAGAATTGCTGGCGCGGAAGCAGGCGCTGGTCGATGCCGGGGTCGATGTCATCGGCCCCACCGATCACGGATTCTGCCGGTCCATCTATTTCCATGATCCGAGCGGCCATCGGCTGGAACTGACCTTGCGGACCGAAACTCCGGAAATGATGGAAAAACTGCGGTCTACAGCGCCCGACATGTTGGACGAATGGCAAAAGAGCAAGACCGTCCAGCGCCACGCTTCCTGGGTGCATGCCGGAAATTCGGCCGCCGAATAGGCGCGCGCCTACTTTTCCTTTTTGATAGAGGCCCGGGGGCAATTCGGTTTTCTCGTCACCCCGCGCCTGATCGATTTGTTTCTGGGTCAGGTTCGCACCCTTCAGCTTGGCGCCCCGGATATCGGTGCTCAGAAAGTTGGCGCCCTTGAAATCCGCGCCGGTCAAATCCGCACCGCGTAGGTTTGCGCCCGCCAGATCGGCGCCTTTCAAACCGGCTTCCTGCAGGATAGCGCCCTTCATTTCCGCGTGGCGGAGCTTTGCATTGTCCAGCGTGGCTTCCTTCAATTGCGCCGCACAGACGTTTGCGCCGCGTAAATCCACATCCAACAGATTGGCATTGGACAGGTTTGCGCCTTCCAGATTGGCCTCACGCATATTGGCGCTGGCCAGGTTAGCGCCCGACAGATCGGCGCCCGCCAGTTCACCCTTCTGCAAATTGGCTTTATCTCCCTGAGCCCCCTTGGAGGCAAGCCAGGTCTCGTGATCGGATACCACAGCGGCGATATCAATGCCCAAATCCTTGTTGGCTTCCGCCTTCTTCTCGGCGGCTTCCCCCAGTGCGTCTTGCCAGCTTTCCTTGCTGCTGGCCGGTTTTGGCGGGGCGGCGGTCTCAATCTGCGCACTTTGCCGGGTTTCGGGTTTTGCGGCGGGCGGCGCGGTTTCGACCGGAGCCGGCTTTGGCTTAGCCGCTGGCGTTTCGTCGATCACTGGCACCTTTTCCGTCTCGGCTTTTTTCGGGGGCGCCGAATCGGCCAATAGCACAGTCTTGCCGGCCGGTTGCTGGACCTGCGGTGCTGCGCCCGTTTCGCTGGCGGATGGTTTGTCAGAAAACAGTTGAGCCCGTTTGCCGGCGTTCCGGGGCATGGCGGGTCGCGCCGTGGCTGCGGCCGGCAGGGCCTTGCCGCTGCCCCGCCGTTCTTCGCCCGAATAGCCATTTTGATTGGCCGGATTTCGGCGATCGGGCCCGAAATAACTGGCGGCGGCCACCAGAAGTTTGGGCTGCTTCATGGTTGAGGCCAGACGCTTCTGCAGGTTCTCGGCGGCAAACGGTTTGCGGATGAAATTATGGATGCCGGCGTCGCAGGCTTTTTGGGCCATGTCCACATCCAGATTTCGGGCGGTCAGAACGACGGGCATGTTCTTGTCGTTCATGGTTTGCTCGGCGCGCAGCATCCGCAGGAAATTAAGACCAGCCGCTCCTTTCATCTGAATTTCCAGAATAATCAGGTTGGCGGCGAATTGACTCAGCACGGAGAGAGCCTGCTGGGTCGATGTCGCGCTTTGAATTTCGGTAACGTTAAGACCCCGAAGAACCTGACGCACTTCCGCCTGAACATGAAGGTCTTCATCAATGATCAGGACCCGCCAAAGCTTCGTAACCGGCGCGGCCGCAACTCGGGCGGCGTTGTCGTCGGGGGCGGCAGCGGTGGAGTTCATGAAATATCGTCAGGGGATCTGTTCTAAGGGTGTTGCCTCATACTCTTTCGATTTTGTAAGTCGAGGCCCAGAGTCAACGGGCAATTACCGCAATATGGGTGAATTTTTTGTACGCCCGGTCTGATCAGGCGCCGGCGCTCCATTTTCGCCACATATCCCGGTAGGCGGTTTCCAGCTTTTCCGTAAATCCCCCGGCGTCGCACAATGATGAACCCATCATACGGCCCCGCAGCCCGGTTCTCAGGGTTTCCAATCGATCCGGATCGGCCGCAAGTTCACACGCTTTTGCGATATAGTCCGCCTCTGATCCCGCCACCAGCTCCGCCAAGCCGAGATTTTTGAGTATGGATAAACCAACCCGGCCGGCGTGGCGCTGGCCGGCGAGACTAATCACCGGCACCCCCATCCACAACGCCTCGAAACTGGTGGTGGTGCCATTGTACGGGAACGTATCCAGGGCGATGTCGATTTGGTTGTAGAGCGATAAGGGCGACTGGTCTCTGGGAATCCAATCGTGGAGCACAAGCCGGTCATCGGCGACCTCGTGCCCGGCGAAGGCTTGGAGGATACGGTCCCGGGCGACGGCGTTGCCCAGAATCCGGCCCTTCAGCATCAACCGTGATCCCTCCACGGTGTTGAGGATCGCGGCCCAGGTTCTGACGACCGCCGGCGTCATTTTGGACAAATTGTTAAACGAACCGAAGGTGATGCCGCTGCCGTGCCGGTATGGCAAGGGGCCCACGTCCGGCGCATTCCCGGGGGCCTGATAACAGTGAAACCCGCCGTCGAGCCGGATCAGCGCTTCCGAATGCCATTGATCGGAAGCGCCGGTCGGGTCGGCGTCTTCGTCGGTTATCCGGTAGTCGATCTCCGGCAGGCCGGTGGTCGCCGGATAGCCCAGCCAGGAGACCTGAACCGGTGCCGGCCTTTGGGCAAAAATGCCGAGCCGGCCATTTGCACTGTGCCCGGCCAAATCCACCAGGATATCAATGTCATCGTCTTCGATCCGTCCGGCGGCCACTTTGTCCGACATGCCCCAGATATCCCGCCAGTGATCGATGTAGCCCTGCAGGCGTGCGGTCGTGTCATCCGGGCGTTGCACATTGGCATAGGCGAAGACTTCGACGGCGTCCTTATTGTGCGCGGACAGAAGGGGCTCCAGAAAATAGGCGCAGGAATGGGTGCGAAAGTCTGGGGAAACATATCCGATCCGAAGCCGCCTCTCAGCATCACCCTGGCGTGCAACAGACCGGCTGCTCGTCCGGGCCCAATGTGAGGTTCGGCCGGAATGCTCTCTGAACAGGCTTTCTTCTGTCTGGTCTTCCAGATAGAGCAGATTCAGCAACAGATTGCCTTGGGCGGGACGGTAATCGGGATCGGCCGCCAATGCGTTCCGGAAAGACTGAATCCCATCGACGGTCCGCCAACTGTCGATCAACAGATTGCCCAGATTATAGGGAGGGAGAGGCGCGGCGGGATCGGCCTCGATGGCTCGCCGGTGCGCCGTCTCTGCCTCCGGGACCCGGTCCAGTTTTTCCAGCGCATTGCCCAGATTGGTCCAGGCCTCGCTCATCCCCGGCGCCAGCTCGGTCGCCCGTTCGGCGGCGCTTGCAGCCTCCGCCCAACGGTTCAGCCCGTTTAGGGCGGCCGCCAACCCGCACAGGGCTTCCGGGAAATCCGGGTTCTTGTCCAGGGCCTGGCGCAGGACGGTTTCCGCAGCGTCGAACCGGCCGGCTTGTCCCAACAGACCGCCAAGGATTTGCAGTGCTGAAATATTGTCCGGGTCCAGCCTCGCCGCCTCTTCATACGCCGTCAGGGCGCGGCCGGTATCGCCGGCGGTGAGATAGGCGGCGCCCAGATTGAAATGGAACGTGGCGCGGTCCGGCGCCAGGGATACGGCCCTGCCGATCAGTTGGATCGCTTTTTCCGGCGCGCCCCGCTGATGGGCGATCAGCCCCAGAAAGTGATGGCCGTCGGCGTTTTCGGGATCGGTGTTCAGGACTTCCCGGTAAATATCCTCGGCCCCGGTCAGATCGCCTGCTTGGTGCCGCTGCAATCCGGCTTCTAGCCGTTGTCGAATGGCGTCTGTCAAAGCGTCAGGACCCTTGAAGGTGCAAGATAATATCCCGCCGGTGAGGGCGGAACCGGTGTTCGAACAGATAGATGCCCTGCCAAGTGCCAAGGCCCAGACGGCCGGCCGTCACAGGCACACCGATTGAGGTGGCGGTGAGGGCTCCTTTGATATGGGCGGGCATATCGTCGGCGCCTTCCGCGGCATGGCGATAGAGCGACGTATCTTCCGGCACCAGGGATTTGAAGAAGCTCTCAAGGTCCCGCATGACATCCGGATCGGCATTTTCCTGAATGACCAACGAGGCCGAGGTGTGGCGGCAATAGAGGGTGAGTAATCCGGTATCGATGTCCTGTCCCTCGGCCCAGCCGGCGACCTCGCGGGTGATCTCGTGCAGTCCCTGGCCCTCTGTCGTCCAGCTCAGGGTCTTTTGCGCCTGTTTGAGAATGGGCCCGGTCATGAGCGGAGAGTACGGCATGGTTTGCCGTGATTCCAGGAAACTTGCGTTCATGGCTTGTTCTATCGTATAGAAAAGCAATCAGGGAGAACTTTTCATGAACAAATTTGAGTTTGAGGAGGATCTGCCGATCCTGGGACCGTTTGGCGCCGACGATATCGTGCGCGGCGTGTGCCGGTATCTGCGCAATCTGGGATATAGCCCGCTGACGGAATTCAAACTGAAATCCAATCGGCGGGTGGATGTAATCGGCCTCGACAAAGGCGGGCGATTCGTGATCGTCGAGGTCAAATCTTCGGTCACCGATTTCAAGACCGACAGCAAGTGGCCAGAATACCTGCCCTTTGGGGATCAGTTTTTTTTGCCGTCGCCAATGGCTTCCCGGTGGAAATCCTGCCGCCGGACTGCGGCATTATGATCGCGGACGCCTATAACGCCGCGGTTTTGCGTGACGCGCCGGTGCAGACCATGAATGCGGCCCGCCGCAAAACCCAGCACGTGCGGTTTGCCAAAACGGCGGCTGACCGGCTGCATCGGACCATGGATGCACAAATTTGATTTGTGTTGGCTCAATCGGGGACTTTTCGGTTATAGTGTGTCCCGGCGTTCTTGGTAGAACTTGAATTCAAAATTTCGGAGAACAGAATATGCGCTTTCCTACGATGACGGTTGCCGCTCTCGCCGTGATGTCTTTCGTATCGCAGGGCTTTGCCGCCAGCCATTCCAAAGACATGAAGGACAAGGGCATGGTCGAATCCGCCGTGGACAAATCGGTCGAGGTGGTGAAGGACAATCCCGGCGCCAGCACGGGTGTCGCCGCTTGTGGTATTGCCATCGCCTTCTTCCCGCCGGCTCTGCTGGTGTGTGGCGGTGCGATTGCCGCCGGCGCGGGTGTGGATCACGTATCCAAGAAGTAATACCCGCCGCGACTTAAGGCTTTAGGAAGAGCGTCCTGCTTCGGATTGGAGCAGGGCGCTTTTTCGTGCCGTGCCCCAGCGGTATCCGGTCAGGCTGCCGCTCGACCCGACGGCCCGGTGGCAGGGAATGACCATGGATACGGGATTGGTGGCGCAGGCGCGGCCGACGGCGCGGGCGGCTTTGGGTTTGCCTATTTTGCCCGCGATTTCTCCATAGCTCATGGTCCGGCCTTCCGGAATTGACTGGAGCGTATCCCAGACCAGCCGCTGAAACGCGGTCGCCTGGATATCCAGGGTAACGTCGATGTCGGGCGCCGTTCCGTGATCCGTTAACAGAGCGACGATATCGATCAGCCGCTTTACCTCGCCGGGGTTTTCCTGCAGCCGGGCCGCCGGATAGTCGCCGCTCAGCTCGTCGATTAAGTCCTGCTTGTTGTCGCCGAAGCCGACGAAACACAGACCGTGCGCCGTCGCGCCCACCAGGATGAGGCCGATGCTGCAGTGCCCGAAACCGTATGCAATCTCAGCGCCCTTGCCGACCTTGCCGAAACTGGCCGGCGTCATGCCCAGACGGGACTTGGCTGATTCGTACAGCCGGCTGGGGCCGCTGAACCCGGCTTCGTAGAGGGCGTCGGTGACGCTGGCGCCGCTTTTAAGTTCAGCCTTCAGACGGGTTTCCCGGCGGGATTCCGCATAGTCGCGGGGCGACATGCCGGTGGCCTTCTTAAACACCCGTTGCAGGTGATAGGGGCTCATCCCGACGGCGCGGCCCAGTTCGGCAAGTGTGGGCGCGCCATCTTCGCAAGCGTCGATAAGATCGCAGACCCGGCGTACCGTGTCCGCGTGCGGATGTTGTTGGGTAAGATCGATTTTGTTCATGGGCATACTCTAGACCGCCCTAAGGTTTACGCCTATCCGAAGCTTGCGCTTCGATTTTTATGATCCGATCCGATGCAGCCGGGCGCTTTCCTGATTGAGCCAGGCCCGCGACCGGTCCGCGTCCACGTCCAGTCCGGCCACGGTCCGCCAAAAAGAGGGCCCGTGGTTCATGTGGGCCAAATGCGCGACCTCATGGGCAATGACATAGTCCAGCACCCATTCAGGGGTCATGATCAGCCGCCAGCTGAACGACAGATTACCGGATACGGCGCAGCTGCCCCATCGGGATTTGGTGTCGCGGACCGTGATCCGGGCAAAATTCCGGCCCAATCTACGGGCATAGGTCTCGGCCCGGGGCACGATCGCCTGCTTCGCCTCCTTCTTGATCCAGTCGCGGACCCGCCGGGGTAGGTGTTCCGCCCGGCCGGATACCAGAATTTCGCCATCCTCTCGAATGACCCCTGGCGCCGTTCGGGGCATGCCGGATCCGGTGCTCTTCTCCCAGAATTGGTACGACCGCTCCATCGGCAAACGGGATGCGGGGTGGAATCTCCGAGAGCTTGCGCAACAGCCAGTCGGATTGTTCATTCAATAACGCCAGGGCTTCCGCTTCCGCCGCCCGTCTGGGTAGCGTCAATACAGCCCCGTCGTTTTCCTGATCAACCCGGAGAATGATCCGCCGGGCCTTATTATTACGGCGGAGCCGGACCGGGATCACGCGGCCCTGGATGTCGATCATTTTGGTTTGTTGCGTCATACCGTCTAGTCCTTCGGCTTCGGGCTATCAGGGATGTCGTCCGGCCAGTCGACGATGTGATCTTCCAGATCGGCGGCGTCTTCTTCGGGTACGGCGCGGCCGCGAACCGAAATGCCCGCAGTGTGTACGGTCGCGGGATCGCCCGACACCAGCGGATGCCACCAGTACAAATCTTTCCCTTCATAGAGTAGCCGGTAAGCGCACGTTGGCGGCAGCCACTTGAGCCCGCTGAGATTGGTGGCGGTCAGCTCCACGCAATCGTTGATCAGCAGCGTGCGGTTCACATAGTCCTTACACCGGCAGCTGGCGACATTAAGCAGGGAGCACGCCACATTGGTGTAATAAATCTCGCCGGTGTCTTCCTCTTCCAACTTATGGAGACAACAGCGAGCGCAGCCGTCGCAGAGCGAATCCCATTCGTCCAGGTCCATCTCCTTCAGGGATTTGCGTTTCCAGAATGGAACCTGGTCCGGCGCGTCAATGGAATCGGATGATGTGGGGCCGGGGGACATGGGTCCTGTTTACACCGGCCGGACCCGGCTTGCCCAGTTAAAGATGGGGGCGCAACTTGCCAGCGATGAACTCGGGTGAATCGCCCAAGGAAAAGAAGGTCTTGAAGGCCCCATCGGGTCCGATCAGATAGGTAATAGATGTATGATCGACGAGATAATCGTCCTTACTCTTCCGGTCCTGGTCTCGTTTTGTGGCAAAGATTCGGTACGCGCGCATGGCGGCGCTGACCTGGCGCGCGGTTCCGGTAAGCCCGATCAGCTTCGGGTGAAAGTGAGAAATATAGTCCTTCACCACCTCAGGCGTGTCGCGTAACGGATCAACGGTGATGAAAATGGGCTGCACCTTGGCGATGTCCTGGCCAATGAGTTCCAGGGCGCGGGTCAGGGTCGACAAGGTCTGCGGACAGACATCCGGGCAGTGGGTGTAGCCAAAAAAGATCAGCAGATTAACACCGGCAAAGTCCGTGCTGGAAACAAGCTTGCCGTCCTGATTAACGAGGGTGAAATCACCACCCACGGGTGGCGCGGACGAGGCGGTATCCGCCGGCCGGCTGCCTTTGTTCGTAACCATGACCTGATCGCCTGCGCTCTTAGGCCCATCCGTCAGCAACAGGACAGCCGAAAGCCCGCCGGCGACCAGCAGGACGACCACACCTAAAATCAGATAGGCCTTGCGGATGGGCATGACGACGAATCCTCAACTGTTGCCTTCTCTTAGGGGGCAGGGTCTCCGGGATCAAGGCCGAGGATACATGATCGTCTCAGCATGTACCCGAGTGCACGGCTTATTGACGGGAAAGCGGAACCCTTTCATTGTGCCGCCATGGGACTCATTGGAATTATGGACCGGCCCGGCGGCTTTGATCCGCTTATTCTGCTGCTCTTGGCCATGGTGGTGGAGGCCTATGCCGGGCAGTGGAACGCCCTGAAGGATTTGCGGTTTCATCCGATCCGGCTGTTGGGCGGCTATGCGGATTGGTGTGACCGTAAGCTGAACAGGGAGTCCCGCTCCCAGACGGACCGCGCCGTGCGCGGCGCCGTGTTTACGCTGGTGCTGGTGATCCTGTGTGTGGCGGCAGGCCTGGCGGTGGCCTTCCTGTCGCAGACCATCCCGATGTTTTGGGCGCTGGAGACGCTGCTGATCATGATGCTGATTAACCAGCGCGGCACGTATGCCCAGGTGCGGAAAATCGGCAAGGCGCTCCGGGACGACGGGGTGGAGACGGCGCGCTTGTCGCTGGCGCCGTTGACCAGTGAATCGGTCGAGAAAATGGATGCGCACAATGTGGCGCGTACCAGCATCGAATCCTGCGCCGAAACCCTGGCGGCCGGCGTGCTGGGACCGGTATTCTGGTACGTGCTGTTCGGGTTTCCGGGGCTTCTGGTGTTCAAAGGTATTTCGATTTTAGACAGCCGGATCGGCCGGCGGACGGCAAAGTACCGCGCCTTCGGATTTACCGCCGCCCGGATGAACGACATCTTGTTGTTCGTGCCGGCGCTTCTGGCCGGGCTGTTTGTTCTGGTGGCGTCGTTCTTCGTGCCCACGGTCAATCCGGGGAAATCCTTCAAGATCATGTTTCGCGACGCGGGCAAGCACCGGTCGCGCAATATCGGCTGGCCGCTGGCGGCCATGGCCGGCGCCTTGGGATTGGCCCTGGCCGGTCCCCGGCGGTTCGCCCAGGAGACCATCAGTGAATCCTGGGTTGGCGACGGGACAGCCATGGCCACTCCCAGAGACATCGGCCGAGGACTGTATTTGTTCGGGGTGGCCTGCTTGATTAACGCGGCGTTAGTGGCGGCCCTGACCGCCTGGCGGCTGACGTAAGGGGCGTGACTGTCCATGGCCGCCGATCCCAGTGAAATCCGCAAGCATTCGGTCCTGGTGTCCGGCCACCGCACCAGCGTCTCCCTGGAAGAGGCTTTTTGGCGGGAGCTAAAATCCATTGCCAAGCGCCGCAGATTGTCCCTCGGCAAGCTGGTAGCGGAAATAGATTATGGGCGGACCGGGAATTTATCGAGCGCCCTGCGTGTTTATGTCTTAACCGAGTTGCGTCGTCCGGATTAACATAGCTTTCAGGAGATCATCATGTTCGGTTTGGCCCGCGTTATTGCTTCCATTTTATTTTTTGCCGGCTTCACGTTTGCGGGCGCGTCTCCAGGGATGGCTCAGGGCCGGATGCCGGACACGATTGATCCCGCCAAACACTATCTTTTCTATATGCATGGCGGCTGGCCGGAGGAGCACGGTCAGTCCCGGCCCCATCCCCGGTATGGGAAAAGATACGAATATGATGAAATCCTGACGGCTTTCCGCGCCAAGGGCCTGGTCGTGATTGGCGAAGTTCGCGAGGGCAGGGTGCGGCCGCCGGACTATGCAGAGAGCGTCGCGGACGGAGTGAAACGCCTCTTGGCCGCTGGCGTGCCGCCGGGAAACATCACTGTCGGGGGACATTCCAAGGGCGGCATGATGACCTTGATTGTGTCCTCTCAGCTGAAAAACCCGAAGATCAATTTCGTTAATTTGGCGGGATGTGGCGCCGGGGACCGGTTCGGCCGGCAGTTTCAGCGGATCGCCCGGCGCATCGGGCCGGACCTGCGCGGCCGGTTTCTCAGCATGTTTGAGTCTAATGACGAGATATCAGGGTCCTGCGACGCGGCGATCAACCAGGCTAAAGAGTCGGTGTTCCTGGAACTTGTCCTGAAGACGGGCGAGGGGACACGGCCTGTTCTATTTGCCGAACCCGGCGTGGATTGACCGGGTCACCGCTTGGGCGATGGGCCAAGACGTCAGCGAGTAAGGCCCCGCAAAATTCCTTTAAGCACGTCTTCCGGCCGGGTCTTTTGTTGAATCGGCTGGGAGGGTTCCTGCTGTGACGGTTGTTGCGGCGGCGGCGCGCCGGTGTTGGTGGTCGGGCTCGTCGTGGTGGAAGATGATTGAGCGCCGGGGAAGATGTTTTCCAGGATTTTGCCGACTCCCTTCTTTTTCTTGAGACTCTCGATCTTCTTGTCGACGATGCCCGGCACCCGGATGCCGCTGGTCAGGCTGCTGGTGTCCAGCTTCACATTCGGGGCGTCCATCCGGCCCGCTACCTGAAACGGGATCAGCCTGGGGCCGGTGGATTTGGTCAGCAGTTGCAACGCCAAATTGTCGGCGAGCTGCAACTGGCCGGAGGAATTGACCTGCCAGTTGGGCAGATCGACCACGCCCTTGGCGCTGCCGTTACCGATCCCGGAGACCAGGGTCAGATCGTCAAAGCTGGCGATGCCTTTATCGACCCGGAAGTTTCCTCGCAGATCGGCCACATCCCGGCCGGTCTTGCCGCCAAGCTTGCGGGCAAATCCGTAGAGCGACCCGAGAAGACCGGTGACGCCGGAAAAGGACGAGCCCTTGGCGGCGCCGGAACTGACATCAATATTGGTGAGCGCCAGGGAGCCGTTGCCGTTCAGCGAGGCAATCATGTCCGCTTCGCTACGCCCGCTGGTGCGAAAATCGCCGACCAGTTCCATGGTGCCGGTTTTCAGGGTCCGGTTACCGTAAGCGGCGAGAGCGGTCGGAATATTGAGCCGGGAAACCGAGAAACGTGTTTGATATTGGCCGCTACCCCGGGACGCGATGACCTTGGCGTCCATCTTAACGTCGCCGCCGAACATGTTACCGGTCAGCCGGCGTACATCCAGGATGCCGTTCTTCAACACACTGGCCAGTACCAGATTATCGACGGTCAGTTTGTCGTACAGGACCTTGGGCGAGGTCAGGCCGATATTCGCGTCAAATGAGGTGAGCGCGGATAGATCGATGGGTTCGGTTGACCAGCGGCTGCTACCGGCTGATCGCGCGGACGTCCGGGCGGATGTCCGGCTTGGAGCGGATGACCGGGTTGTGGCGGGTTTTGATCCGCCCGACTGCGGCAAGAGCTTGTTGATGTCCAAGGTGCCGGTCTTGAGATCGGCGGTGATCGCCGGGCGGGCGCCCAGCCACTGTACGCCGGCATCGCCTGCGAACTTTACCCCCGCCGCATCGCCGGACAAGCTCGTCATGGCCACGCCGGCCGGATTGGCGGCAATCTTGCCCGTGATATCGACGCGGCCCACCTTGCCGGACGCCGGTTTGTAATCCACATCCAGCAGGCGCAGCACCCGGTCGAAATCGCCATGAGTTAATTTAATCTGCCCATTGAACGAGGGCAGGGCCGAGAGACCTGACGCCACGCCGTCCATGGAAAATTCACCACCGGTGGCCTTGACCAAGGACGCCAGGCGCAGCTCGGCCGGCTTGCCGTTCAGGGTGGTGGACACAGAAACGGGACCCAGTTTGGAGGGAGAGACAGGCGGCGTAATCCCGCTGGCCTTAAACAGCCGGGCCAGGGACTTACCCGAAAGCGCAATATTGAAATTCTTGAACGCCGGGTCTGCGGCGCCCTTTTGGGATTTCAGGCCGGTGATTCCGCCCTTAACCTTGGCCTGCACGCCCGCAAAGTTGTTAACCGTCCAATCCTTGAAATTCAGATCGCCGTTCACCAGGGTGGAGTCGACACTGATTCCGCTCACCCGCTGATTCTGAAAGGTCAGCGCGCCCAACGAGGCTTTCAGGTTGAAATCCAGATCGCCCAAAACGGCCAGAGGGGCCAGCGGATTGCCGGCCGCTGCTGCCGTCGCATTAGCGCCGCCTGTCGGCGCCGGGCCGGTATTCGGGGCTGATGCGCCATTGCCGGGTGCGCCTGTTGTTTTAGGCAGATAGGCATCCAGGTTAATCCGGTCGATATTAATATTGGCGCCGATGGACGGACGCGCACGGAGCGCCACGGTCGCCGCGCCGGTAATCTTGGTATTGTCCGCCTGGGTTTGGATTTGGGTCAACGATACCGTATCCGGCTTGCCCGAAATTTTGGCCGCCACGGACAGTTTCCGGAGATGATCCTTGGCAACTCCCTCGACCTTGACGCCCGCCCAGGAAAGAAGTGACCGTAGATCATTGGTGGAAAAATCGACCGAGCCGTCAAATTGGGGCTGGCCGCCTTTTTGCGACAGAAACCCGAACAGCGCCAGATCGGAATTGCCCGGCAGCAGTGCGGAAACCTGATTCAGGGTCAGTTCCTGGTGGGACAGATCGGCATTAAACTTGGCTTGCCGGATCGCCTGTCCCTTAAAGGTCAGCGCTTCGATCCCCAAATTAATCGCCGCGTTGAGGTTTTCCGGTAGAGCCTTTAACCCGGCGGGAGCGGTATCGGGTTTGGCGGCGGACGGGCGCGCGCCCAAATTCAGTTTGGCCGATCCCGGCGCGGCGTTCGGGGCGCCCGGTTTCTGGGACGCCGCTGCGGCCGGCTGCGACGGCGAGGCCAGAAGCTTGTCCAGGTCGAACTTGTTGAGGGTCATGCCGACATCCAGATCGATGGTCTTGCCCATCTCGACGCTGACCCGGCCGGTGCCCTTCGACCCATCCAGTTCAAAGCCAAGGCCGGTGACCTCCGCCAGCTTTTGCGTTGCCGCCACGTTGGCCAGCAGTTTGAACGACTTACCCAGCGCATCGGGCAGGGCTGCGCCGCCGGCTACGCCGGCCACAAACTCCCGCAGATTACCGCCGTCGATAGCTAGCTTGCCTTTTAGGCGGGGATTGGTGCCGATGCCGCTGAG
>JAYPQA010000027.1:0-45848 GCA_038131695.1 Alphaproteobacteria bacterium
GATCAGCTGCGGGCTGACTGGTTGGGCTGTTATGGCCATCCCCATCGTGCGCACGCCCAATATTGATGCGCTGGCAGCCAGCGGCACCCGGTTCAGCCAATTTTTTGTTGCCTCTCCTGTTTGTATGCCGAATCGGGCCAGCCTGATGACCGGGCGCTATCCCAGCGTGCATGGGCTGCGCTATAATGGCTGTTTGCTCTCGCATCGTGCGAATAGTTTTGTTGATGTGCTGAAAGCAGGCGGCTGGCGCACCGCCACCATCGGCAAGAGTCATCTCCAGCCCTTTACCGATCAAGAACCGTTCAATCGCGGCACGGTTGCGACCGGCCCCATCAAGGAAGCCTGGCAGCCGGAGGAAGGCTCTTATGTTCTGGAAGAGCCGGCCACCTATGATGCTGAGGGCCGCTTTGACTTTCCCACCCCTATTACGGCTTTGACCATGTCGATATGCAGACCGCACATGGTGATACGGCAGGCGGGCATTACCGGCAATGGTTTCGTGACAAGCACCCGGACTGGCAGCAGCTGGTGGATCGCCAGAATGAATTGCCGCATAACTATACCTGCCCGCAGGCCTTTCGCACGCCGATCCCGGAAGACAGCTATCCCACCGCCTGGGTGCGGGACCGGGCAAAGGACTGGATACAGACCAGCGCAGCCGAGGCAGATCCCTTTTACGCCTTTGTGTCTTTTGCCGACCCGCATCACCCGTTCAACCCGCCAGGCAAATATTGGGATATGTATGACCCGGATGATTTCGATATTCCGGTGCATTACAGCGATCACACAAATCCGCCGCCGCCGCTGGAAAATGCCAAGAGCGATTTTGAGGCCGGGGTGATCCAGAAGATCAAGCAGATCAGCTTTATGGCTACCGATCAGCATATCCGCGAGGCGATGGCGCTCAGCGCTGGCATGATCACAATGATCGACGATGCGATTGGCGAAATTGTCGAAACGCTGAAGCAGACCGGCCAATATGACAATACGGTGATCATCTTCAATTCTGATCATGGGGATTATCTGGGCGATTTTAACTTGTTGCTGAAAGGGGCCTGGCCAAAGGATTCCATCACCCGGGTGCCGATGATCTGGTCAGACCCGGCCAGCCGCCAGGCAGGAGAAACCAAAGAGCTGGCCTCAACCGTGGATATTTCTGCAACCATTCTGGAACGGTCCGGAATGCTCCCCTATTACGGGATGCAGGGCAAGAGCTTCCTGCCAACCCTGACGGAAGGGGCCCCGCATCGCGACAGGCTGTTGATCGAATTCAATGATAGTGGCCGGCGCATGGGCTTTCCGGAACCGGCCCGCGTGCGGGTGCTGGTCACCGAGGAATGGCATCTGGCCATCTATAAGGATCTGGAATGGGGTGAGCTCTATAACCGTTTGACAGACCCCAAGCCAGCTTCATAACCTTTTTGATGACCCGGATCATGCTGGCACAAAGGCCGAGCTGATGGCTCAGCTGGCGCATCTGCTGATTGGCCAGATGGATGAGAGTCCGCGCTCCACAAGGCTGGCCTGATCGGGCCTGAACTGATCGGGCCTGAATCGGGCAGAAGACAGGGAAAGGCGTAAATGGTAAAGGCAATCTATTCAAAAAAGGCAGGCCGGCATGAGGGGCCGATCCCGGCTGCTGCCATGCATCGCGGCCTGCTGATCACCTCTGGCATTTTCGGGCGCGATCCGGAAACTGATATTTTCCCGGCTGATCCCGCCACCCAGATAGAAATGGCCTTTGATCAATTCCATGCGATTCTGGCAGAGGCCGGGGCCACGCCGCATGATGTGGTCAAGGCGGATTTGTATTTCACCGACAAGAAATACCGGGCGCTGGTCAATCCGATTTGGGAGAAAATCTGGCCCGATCCGGCGCATCGCCCGGCCCGCCATGCCCATCAGGCCAGCTTGCCGGAGGGCTGCATTTTCCAGATTGTTGCAACTGCCATGCTGGCCTCAGACAGCTGAGCGGTTTTGGCGGCTGATGCGCGTTTCGCGGAACCAGATATAGATACCGGCCAGAATCACCAGGGCGGAACCGGCCAGCATCGCCGGATCAATCACCTCTTGCAAGACCAGCCCGCCTATCAGCAGCGAAAAGAGCAGCCGCGAATACCGGTAGGGGCTGACCACGGACAGCTCAGCGATACGGGTCGCATGGGTGACCATGAAATAGCCGATAGAGGCGGAAACCACCATGGCCGCCAGAGACAGGCTGGCAGATAGGTGCGGCATCGCTGCCCCGCCAGAGATCGCCAGCATTCCGGCCCCGGTCACCGAAATGCCGAGCGAGGAATAAAAGCTCAGCTGGCGCGAGGAAACAGGCTGCGGGCCGCCCAGACGGGCAATCTTGCGGGTCACAATATCGCGCAGGGCCATGCCCAGAACCGCCAGCACGGCAAACAGGCTGCCAATATCAAAATCAGCACTGCCCGGGCGGATGATCAGCATCACCCCGGCAAAGCCAGCCAGCACGGAGCCAATACGGTGCGGGCCGACGCGCTCTGCCAGAAACAAGGCTGCTCCCAGCGTTGTTACCAGCGGCAGCATCTGCAAAATTGCAGCCACCAGCGATAGCGGGGTCAGCGCCAGAGCCAGAAACAGGCCAAGCCCGGAGACCATCTCTCCCCCGATACGCAGCCAGAACAGCCTGCTGGCCAGCACCCGATGCCAAACCCCCTCGCGGGCGGCCAGAACCAGAGCCAGATAAATCGCCCCGCTGCCCAGCCCCATGAACAGCATCACCTCACCAACCGGCAGCGAGCGGGCTGATAGTTTTAGGAACAAATCACCCAGCGACAAGCCGACCATGCCGCCGACCATCAGCGCGATACCGAATAGATTGCTACTTCGCTCAGACTTCATGCGCCGGGGTTCGGCAAGGGGCTTGTCATCTCCGCTCCTGTTTGAATTTTTCCTCAAGCAACGCCACCAGCCGGACGGCGGGAAGCAAAAAACACAGATACAGCAAGGCGGCGGCTATCAGCGGGGAGGGGTTGGCCACCAGCGCCTGGGCATCGGTTGCCTGTTTCAGCAAATCCGGCATCGCAACAACCGAGGCCAGCGAGGTGTCCTTGGCAATCGCCACACAATTAGATGTATGCGGCGGCAGCGCAACGCGCAAGGCCTGCGGCAGAATAACCCGCCGCATGGTCACCCAAAAGGGCAGGCCGATGGATTTTGCCGCCTCTAACTGGCCCGCCGGTATCGCCAAAATGCCGGCGCGCACCACCTCTGCGGTAAAGGCGGAAAAGACCAGCCCCAGCGCCAGCGCGGCTGAGGCAAAACTGTCCAGCCTGATCCCCATGAAGGGCAGCGCATAATAGACCAGTATCAGCAGAACCAATATCGGTATCGCACGGAACAGATCGATAAAGGCGATGGCCAGCCAATTTAGCGGCCGCGGCGCATAGAGGCGCACCAGACAAACAGCAACCCCGCCAATTCCGCCCCCGATAATGGTGGTCAGCGACAGCAGCACCGTATTGCCGACCCCTGCCAGCAATAAGGGCCAGGTGCGCACAATCACCGGCCAGTTAAAAAAAGTATCAATAAAATCCATCTGCTCCCAGCTCTCTTATATGACAGCCTTGCCGCCTTTGGCCAAAACGGCCAGATAAAAATGACCAAACAATAAGAACCAGAAAAAACAGGCTGGCAGAAAAATCCGGCCAGCCTGGTGTTATCTTGTCTGCCAGTCAGTGACCAGCTGGCCTTACATCGCCTTTGGTATCGGCAGCACGGTCACCGTAGATGTGCCGGAACCGGGCTTTGTCTCCAGCCATTTTTCATGGATTTTTGCCAGCGTGCCATCCCGCTTGATATCTGAGATGGCGGCATTGACCTTCTCCAGCCAGGGGGAGCCTTTAGGCATCATAATCCCGTAGCGGTCGCCGGTCACAATCCGGTGCGTAACGCCAACACCATTCATATTAGCTGTGGCATATTCCAGACCCAGATAATCAGAGACACCGGCATCCAGACGGCCATTTTGCACATCCAGCAGCAGGCCCTGATAATCAGGATAGGACCGGTAATCAGAAAAGCCGAGCTTTGCCTGATTTGCCTTGGCCCATTTTTCCCCGGTTGAACTGGCCAGCGCCCCGACCACCTTGCCCTTCAAGGCCTGCTCGCTATTCGGCCCGCCCGTGCGGGCAACCAGCGCCATGTCCGAATCAAAATAGCCTTGCGTGAAGGCTTGGTTCTGCAACCGCTCATTGGTGATGGTGATGGTGGAAATAGCCATATCTATCCGACCGGAACTGGTCGCTGCAAAAAGCGCCTGAAAGCCCAGATTCTGGATATTGAGATCGACATTGATCCGGCTGGCGATCTCTTTGACCAAATCAACCTCAAAGCCGACAAATTCATTTTGATCATTCTTATATTCCCAAGGCGGGTTGGTCGGATAGGCACCAACTTCCAAAGTTTCTGCCCGTGCCAGCCCGGTCATGATCATGACAGCTGCCAGCATAATTGCGGTGATTTGCAGAATTCGCATCATTCTACCCCCTCTTTCTCTCAGTAAACTCAGGCATTCAAGCCCGCAGAGGACTAGTCTAGAATATTTTAAGAGATGCGCCAAACCAAAAACTTGCAAAAATGAAAAAACTTGTAAATTTACATTTTACACGCGCCGCAAATCAAGTAACATCAATCAAAAGGTCAGATTTGGGGGGAAAGAATTTGGCAGGAACAGATGGCAGCCAAATTGCTGGCCGGGACGGCTCTCGGAATGATTCTCGGGATGATTCTCGGGATGATTCTTTTGAACTATATGATCTGAAGATAGAAGTTGTGGCCGGTGACAAGCCGATGGTCTGTGATCATCAGCTGGGCGATATTTTCTATCTGCAAGGGGAGATGCTGATCTTTCCGCCAGAGGGCCGCCAGCGCTTTCCGCTCTATCCGCTGGCCGCTTTGTTGCCGCTCTTGCCCGCCAAGCAGCGCCAGACCCATCCCCATGACTGGATGACCACAGATACCGATATTGCCTGTCCCGACCCGCATTGTGGCGCGCTTTTTCGCATTACCCGGCAACAGAAGCGCCGCTTCAGCCATGCCGAAACCACCCGGGTGCCATTGCCTGGCAAGGAGAGTGAGCTTTGAACAGCTTGCCGCAGATTGATTTGGCTGAGGGCTATCGGATTTCGCGCCTGATAAAGGGCGGCTGGCAGCTGGCCGGCGATCATGGCCCGGTTGAGCCGGCCCGCGCGATAGAGGATATGCTGGCTTTTTTTGATGCCGGATTTCTGGCCTATGATTGCGCCGATATCTATACCGGGGTTGAGGAAATGCTGGGCCGGTTTCTGGCGGAGCTGGGAAACAGGCGCGGGGCCGCCGCGGCGGCTTCGGTGAAAATCCATACTAAATGCGTGCCGGATATTGCCTTGCTGGGCCGCTTGCAGAAATCTGATCTGGCCAGCACCATTGATCGCTCGCTGCACCGGCTGGGCCGGGAGCGGCTTGATCTGGTCCAGTTTCATTGGTGGGATACTGATCAGCCAGGCTGGCAGGAGGCGATAGGCTGGCTGGATGAGCTGCGCCGGGACGGCAAGATAGACCGGCTGGGGGTGACCAATTTTGACGGGGCGCATCTGGCGGCTCTGGGCCGCATTGCCCCGATCACCTCTGCCCAGGTGCAATTCTCGCTGCTGGATCGCAGGCCCCTTCAATGACATGGCAGGAGATTGCGGCCGCCCAGCAAACCCATCTTCTGGCCTATGGGGTGCTGGCTGGCGGCTTTTTTGCGGAAAGCTGGCTGGGCCAGCCCGATCCCGGCTTTCAATTTGCCAACCGCTCTTTGATCAAATATCGCCTGATTATAGAAGAATTTGGCGGTTGGGATCTGTTCCAGACGCTGCTGGAGGCGCTGAACCGGCTGGCTGGCAAGCATGGGGCTGATATTGCCTCTGTCACCATCCGGGCGATGCTGGATGAGGCAGCAGTCAGCGCGGCGATTATTGGCGCGCGCTATGCTGATCGGCTGGACAAGACGCTGCGCGCCTTTGCCATCGCGCTGGATAGTGAGGATCGCGCCGCTCTGGCTGCCGTGCTGGCCCAGGCAACCGGCCCGTCTGGCCCGGTCTATGGGCTGGAGCGGGATCGCGACAGGTCTGCATGGCCGCATTATGAAATATAATCTCAATCAGGGCGATCAGTCACTGGCCGCCGAAAAGGAGCCGGTATAATGACCCGTTCGGGTATCTCCCCCTTGCTGCAGCTGACCGGGCTGGCCAAGCATTTTGGCGGTTTTGCAGCGGTTGAGAATGTCAGCTTCTCACTGCCGCGCGGTGCGATTGGCGGGCTGATTGGGCCAAACGGGGCTGGCAAGACGACCTTGTTCAATATGCTGGCCGGGCTGCTGGGCCCGGATGCAGGCCAGGTGCTGCTGGACGGGCAGGATATAACCGGCCAGCCGCCGCACCGGGGTTTTGCCAGCGGGCTGGCGCGCAGCTTTCAGATACCGCGCCCCTTTGCTGAGATGAGCGTGCTGGAAAATGTGATGATGGTGCCTGCCAGCCAGTCCGGAGAACAGTTCTGGCAGAATTGGGTGGCCGCTGGCCGGGTGGCGGCCGAGGAGCGGGCGGTGCGTGAAAAGGCGCTGGAAGTGATCGCCTTTTGCGGGCTGGAGCGGGTGCGCGCTGATCTGGCCAATACGCTGTCCGGCGGGCAGATGAAATTGCTGGAGCTGGCCCGCGTTCTGATGTCGGATCCGAAAATTATCCTGCTGGATGAACCGGCGGCCGGGGTGAATCCGGCCTTGCTGGACACGATTATTGACAAGATTGAACAGCTCAATGCGCGCGGCTACAGCTTTCTGATTATCGAACATAATATGGATATGGTGATGTCCTTGTGCGATCCGGTCTTTGTCATGGCCCAGGGGCAGCTGATTTTCAGCGGCCGGGCGGAAGCGGCGCAAAGGGATCGCGCCGTTCTGGATGCCTATCTGGGAGACCCGCAATGAGTCGGCAGACACAAAAACCGGTTTTGAGCGCGTCCGGGATAGTCGCTGGCTATCGCCCGGACCTGCCGATCCTGCATGGGGTGGAGGTCGCGGTCAAGGCAGGCGAGGTGGCCACCATTATCGGCCCGAACGGGGCAGGCAAATCCACGCTGATCAAGGCGGTTGCCGGTCTGGTTGCGATCAGCGCCGGCACGGTTCTGCTGGATGACCGGGAAATTACCGGCCAGCCCGCCCATCAGCTGGCCAGGCTGGGGGCCGGCTTTGTGCCGCAGACAGGCAATGTCTTTGCCAGCCTGACGATACAGGAAAATCTGGTTCTGGGCGGTATCGGCCTGAACCGGGCAGAGGCGCTGGCCCGCATCAAGGAGATTTACCAACGCTATCCGATGCTGGGCGAGAAGCGGCATGACAAGGCGGCGACCCTGTCCGGCGGGCAACGCCAGATATTGGCGGTGGCGCGCGTGCTGATCATGCGCCCGCGGCTGATTCTGCTGGATGAGCCGACCGCCGGGCTGTCCCCGATGGCGGCAGCTGAATTATTCCAGCTGGTGCGCGCGCTGGCCGCAGATGGGGCGGCTATTTTGATGGTTGAGCAAAATGCCCGGGCCGCGCTGAAAATATCAGATACCGGCTTTGTGCTGGCCGAGGGGCAGAACCGGTTATCTGGCCCGGCCGCCGATCTGCTGGCCGATGCCAAGGTCGGGCAGATTTTCCTTGGCCAGCGCACAAAGGCAAAAAAGGCAGCCAAAAAAGCGGGGCAAAAACCGGTGAAAAAAGCGGCAAAAAAAGCGGCTCGCAAAACCAGCAAGAAGGGGGCGAAAGGCTGATGTTTATGCAGCATTTGGCAGATGGCATCCTGTCCGGGGCGATTGTCGCGCTGGGGGCGATTGGCCTCAGCTTTACCATGAAGATTTTGCGCTTTGCCAATTTCTCGCATTCTGAATTATTGACCTGGGGCGGTTATCTGGCGCTGATTTTCCTGGCTTTTGCAGGCAGTTTTGCTGATTTGTCAGCCAGCAATATCGGCCCGTTTTCCTTTGGCTGGCCGATGCTGTTTGCGATGCTGGGGTCCGCGCTGGCCACCTCCTTGCTGGCGGTGCTGCTGCATTATCTGGTCTTTCGCCGGCTGGCCCGCACGGCTGGCCATATGACGCTGGTCTTTGCCAGTTTCGGGATTGCCCTGCTGCTGCGCCATCTGGTGCTGCTCTTTTGGGGGCATGATCCGATCTATTATTCCAATGAGCTGCAATTTGCCATTCTGATACCCGGCGGGGCGCGGGTGATGCCGGATCAGGTGTTTTTGCTGGGGCTGACGATTTTGGTGGTGGTGTTCCTGCATCTGTTCCTGACCCGCAGCCGCACCGGCATTGCCATGCGCGGCGTGGCAGAAAATCCGGAACTGGCCCGCATCACCGGGGTCAATGTGGATTGGATTATCATCTGGGTTTGGGTTATCGGGGCCAGCGGGGCGGCGATTTCCGGGGTGCTTTACGGGCTGACCGTGCAGCTGCGCCCGGAGCTGGGCTTCAGCCTGATTCTGCCGCTCTTTGCAGCCGCGATTCTGGGCGGGGCCGGCAGCCTATATGGCGCGGTTCTGGGCGGGCTGATAGTCGGGCTGTCGGAAAATCTCTCGGTCATGGTGATCCCGTCAACCTTCAAGCCGGCTGTTCCGTTCCTGCTGATATTGGTGATTTTATATTTCCGCCCTGACGGTATGTTTGGAGAGCGCAAATGATAGGTTTTGTCTCTTATCTGGTCTTTTTCCTGATCCTCGCGCTGACCTTTGGCATCGCGGTGCTGGGCCTCAATCTGCAATGGGGCTATACCGGCCTGTTCAATGCCGGGGTCGCTGGTTTTATCGCGGTTGGCGGCTATGTCATGGCGATTCTGACCGGCCCGTCGCGCCCGGAAGTGCTGGGCGGGTTCGAACTTCCCTTTGTCATAGGGCTGGCCGGGGCGATGCTGGCGGCCGGGCTGGCTGCCTGGATTATCGGCTTGATGACGCTGCGGCTGCGCCATGAATATCTGGCTGTCGCGACCTTTGGCATTGCGGTGACCATCCATCTGGTCTGTCTGAATTGGGAATCGGTTACAGGCGGCACGCTGGGGCTGATAGGGATTCCGAATCCGGCCCGCGGGCTCAGCGAGTCAGTTTTGATGCAGAATGTATTTTATCTGCTGATTGTCGCGGTGGCGGCTTTGGTGGCCTTTGTCGCGCTGGAGAGGATTGTGCAATCCCCCTGGGGGCGGATGTTGAAAGCCATTCGCGAGGATGAGGAAGCCGCCGCCTCGCTGGGCAAGAACCCGGCGCGCGTGCGGCTGGAATCCTTTGTGCTGGGCTGTATGCTGATGGGGCTGTGCGGGGCGCTTTATGTCGGTTTTATCGGCTATGTCAGCCCGTCAGATTTCCTGCCTATTGTCACTTTCCAGATATGGACGATGCTGATTGTGGGCGGCAGCGCGAATAATCGCGGGGCGTTGGTCGGGGCTGTTCTGGTCTGGGGTGTCTGGGTCGGAAGCGGCTTTCTTGTCTCGCGTGTTGTGCCGCCGGAAATCCAGGCCCAGGGCGGGGCCTTGCAGGCGATTTTGATCGGCCTCATTCTGGTTCTGACCCTGCTGTTCCGCCCGAAAGGCCTGATCGGAGAGGAAGTTCATGTCTCACGCCATGCCCAGCTCTAACCTGTCCTTATGGCAGCAGACAGCGCGCCCAGCCCGGCAATGGGACAGGCCGGCTGCGCTGGAGCAGGCCGATGTCTGTATCATTGGCGGCGGGCTGGCTGGCATGACCACGGCCCTGCTGCTGGCGGAACAGGGGGTTGCGGTGGCGGTGCTGGATGCGGCTGAGCCGGGGGCGGCGGCCTCTGGCCGCAATGCCGGTTTTGTGGTTCCCAATCTGGCCCAGCTTGACCCGGACGCGCTGGTCGCCCGGCTGGGAGAAGAGGCCGGCCAACATCTGGCCCGCGCTGTGGGTCAGGCCGGGCGCGGTATTTTCGATTTGGCCGCAAAATACCAGATAGATTGCGCCGCCGTTGCCAGCGGCTGGGTTCAGCCAACCGCCTTTGCCCATCATCAGGACAGGCTCTATCAGCGCTTCCGCCAATGGCAGGCGCTTGGCCAGCAAGTGGACTGGCTGGACAGGCAGGCGGTCAGCCAGATCACCGGGACCAGCTGTTTTGCGGCTGGCTGGATAGATCGCTCTGGCGGGGCGCTGCATCCGCTGCGCTATCTTTATGGGCTGGCGAATGCGGTGCAGGGGCTGGGTGGCCGCATTTTTGCCAATCTGCCGGTGGATCAGCTGGTCTGGCAAAATGGCAGCTGGCAGGTCTCAGCCGGGCAGACACAGATACAGGCAAAAAAGCTGGTGGTCTGTGCCAATCTGGCCAGCGGGCCGCTGGCCAGCCAGCTGGGGCCGAAGCCGCTGGGCTTGCAAATTGTGCAGCTGGCCACCTATCCGCTGGCTGCGCGCGATGCAGACAGGCTGGCCCCGGATCGCCAGCCCGTCTCTGATACAAGGCGCGATATTTTCACTTTCCGTCTGGATGCAGAAAACCGGCTGATTACGGGCGGCATGGCTGTCTGGCCCTGGGAGACCATGCAGGCGATGGCGCGCCGGATGCTGGGGCGGCTGGCCCGCTATCTGGGGCTGGCCGAACGCCCGCAGGCGGAATTTCTCTGGACAGGTGAGGCAGCTGTCACGCCGGGCTTTATGCCGGTAATACGCCAGCTGGGCCCGGCCGGCTGGGCCGGGGTCGCCTGCAATGGGCGGGGGCTGGCCGCCACCCATGTGCTGGCCCGTGATTTGGCGGGGCTGGTTCTGGCCGAACAGGCAAGCCGGGCGGCAACGGCATTGCCGGTCATTCAGGCGGCTGATACGATCGCCGGACAGGTTTTTGGCCGGGGGTTCGGGGTTTTGGCCCCGCCCGGCAAACAGCTGATTCTGTGGCGCGGGCGGCAGCTGGACAGGCTGCATGGCTTACAGGATTTTATATTCAGATACGCGCATTCCAACTGGGCCGGATAGCCGGCACTGGTTTCACCAGGGTGATGTCAGGAAAGGTAACAAGGCATAACCCGCAAAAAAGGAGGATGAAGACGATGTTTAAAAAGTCTTTGCTCGCAGTAGCGCTTTTTGCTGCTGTTATGATAACCGGGGCGGCCCGGGCAGCTGATTGCCCGATCAAGCTCGGTGTTGTTCTGCCGGTCTCCGGGCCGATGGGACAGGTTGGCGAGCGGATTGCCAATACCGGCCAATTCGCTGTGGATCAATTCAATGAGGCAGGCGGCGTGAAAGGCTGTCAGGTCGAATATGTGCTGCGCGATACGCAAGGCCAGTCGGCGGTCGGCGTGGATGCGGCGAAAAGCCTGGTTGAGCTGGAAGGTGTTCAGGCCCTGATCGGGGCGGTCTCCTCTGGTGTCAGCCTGCCGATTCTGACCTCAGTGGCGGTGCCGTCCAAGGTTACGCAAGTTTCCTGCTGCTCCACCTCTGAGAGCTTTACCGCCCTGGCCCGTGAAGGCAAGACGGACGGCTTCTGGTTCCGCACCTATGCCACCAACCGCAGCCAGTCTGCGATGGGGGCCCTGCTGACCACGGATAGCGGCTTCAAGAAAACCGCTGTTATCTATGTGAATAATGATTTTGGGGTTGGTCTGGCCAAGCAATATGCAAAGGATGTTGTCAAGCTGGGCGGGACGATCACCAAGATGGTGGCCTATAATGAAAGCCAGCAAAGCTACCGGGCTGAGGTGACCAGCGCGCTGGAAGGCGATCCGGATTCTGTCTTTATGATTGCCTATCCGGTTGATGGCGCAACCCTGACCCGTGAATGGCTGTCTCTGGGCGGCACGGATAATCTGATTGTGAACAACTCGCTGCGTTCGGATGATTATTTCAACGCCGTTGGCACCCAGTATCTGAAAAATCTGCGCGGCTATGACAGCGCCCAGCCAAGGGTGCCGTCCGTGGCCAGCTTCAATGAGATGTTTGAAGCCCGCTTTGACGGCCCGCCCAACGGCCCGGGTCTGCATTCTGTCTATGATGCGGTGAATGTCGTGCTGCTGGCGATGGAAGCCTCTAATACCATTACAGGTGAGAATATCCGCGATAATATTCGCAAAATCACCGGTGGTTCGACTGAGGTTACCCCGGGGCCGGATGGCATGAAAAAGGCCAAGGCGCTGCTCGCACAGGGCAAGTCAATCCGCTATGTCGGGGCGACCGGCGCGCTCAGCTTTGACGGGCTGGGCAATGTGCAGGCACCGAAAATGACCTGGAAGCTGGATGGCGACAAGAATGTTGAGACCGGCTACTACACCACTGAAGAGGTGGCCGCACTGATCAAGAAGCTGGACGGCTAGACCCTCACACACAAGGCAGGCAGGAGGGCTGATCGGGTGCTCCTGCCTTTTCTTTTTTGCTGATATTTTTTTCTTGCGAGGAGGCCTCATCATGGCAGCTACAAAAACCCATATTTTTTCCGGTTCAATCTATGAGGAAATGGCCGGCTATGCCCGCGCTGTTGTGGTAGGAGATCATATTTTTGTCTCCGGCACGGTCGGGGTTGATTTTGCCACCGGCCAGCTGGCTGAGGGGGCAGAGGCGCAAACGCTGCAAGCGCTGAACACAATCGAAAAGGCCCTGGATGAGGCTGGGGCCAGCCTCGCTGATATTGTGCGGGTGCGGGTCTATATCCCCAACCCGGATGATGTGATGGCGGTCTCTGGCGTGCTGAAGGAAAAGATCGGCTCTGGTTATCCGGCCAATACAACGGTTTGTGCCCCGCTGGCTGTGCCGGGCGCGCTGGTTGAGATTGAGAGCGAGGCGATACGGGGCTGCCGGACGGCCAGCTAGCGGCGTTTGCCGCCTGTCAATTTTGGCCTGTCTATTTTGGCCCTTTTTTCAGCCCATAGAGATCACCGGCTGCCTGCGCGCTGATCAGGCCGGCTTCCAGATCGCGGGCGGTTTCCTCAGGCGGGCGATCATGGGGATCGCCAAAACCGCCACCGCCCGGCAATTCAACGATCAGGCTGTCTCCCGCCGGTATCCGGTGCAGCGTCTTGCCTTTCAGCTGCGGGCCGGAACCCAGCCTTGCCCTGCCCTTGCGGCCATCCTGACCGCCAGCGCGCCCGCGTGCGGGCCAGTTCAGCCGATCCCAGGTCGCTGCCGAGACCAGAAAATCATCCGCTGTTGTGTTGGTGATCTCAATCAGCTGCGACAGGCCGCCCGGCTGGCGCCCGGCCCCGCCTGAATCCGGTATGAAGGCTTTTTGCCGGAACAGCAGCGGCGATTCGGTTTCGGTGATCTCAACCGGGATGCCGCCTACCCCTGAGGGAAAAGCCGTTGTGGACAGGCCGCGCGCCGCCGCGCTGGCCCCGACCCCGCCCAGCCCGACATTCATCACATTAAAGCTGCGCGCCTGATTATTGCCCCCTGTTGCGGCGTGCCCGGCCCCGCTCATTGCCAGCACCCAGATAGAGCCCGCACTTTCCGCTGGCGTCTCCTCCGGCAGCGCCTGTGCCAGACAGCCAAAGACCGCATCCGGCAGCATCTGGCCTATCACATGGCGGGCGGTAACAGGTGAGGGGCGCTGCGGGTCCACACAAGAACCCGGCTCGGCGCGCACCTCAAAACAGGATAGCGAGGCATGATTGTTCGGCGTTTCCGGGGCAATGATACATTTCAGCCCATAGACAGAATAGGCATCTGTATAGCATTTCGGCGAATTGATCCCATAGCGTGAGGCGGGCGAGCTGCCCGCATAATCCACCACACATTTATCGCCGCTGATCTGAAGGCGCGTTTTCAGCACAATAGGGCTTTCATAGCCATCAATGGTCATGCTGCTTTCATAAATGCCGTCCGGCACCTGTTTGATGGCCTGTTTGGTTGCCGCCAGAGAGCTGGACAGAATATGCGCGGCCAGCCCGTCCAGCCCGTCCATGCTGAATTCGGCCAGCATATCCAGCAGCCGCTCCACCCCGACATCATTGCTGGAGATGAGCGAGCGAATATCACCCAGCACCTCAACCGGATTGCGGCTATTGGCTGCGATGATTGCCATCAGCTCATCATTCAGCTGGCCTGCCTTGCGGATTCGCATATGCGGGATCAGCGTGCCTTCTTCAAAAACCGACTGGGCATCCGCACTGAAGCCGCGCCCGCCCACATCTGTCACATGGCTGGTAGAGGCAAAGAGCGCCACCGGCCTGCCGTCCAAAAAGGCCGGGGTCACCACAACAAAGTCAAACAGATGGCCGGTTCCCATCCACGGATCATTGCTGACAAACACATCTCCCGGGCGCATATCTTCTGGCGGGAAGCGATCCAGAAAATGTGCCACCGCCATTGCCATTGTATTGACATGGCCGGGCGTGCCGGTCACCGCCTGGGCCAGCATCCGCCCGGTGGTATCATAAACCCCGGCAGACAAATCTCCCGCCTCGCGCACGACAGACCCAAAGGCAGTCCGCAGCAGGGTCTGGGCCTGTTCCTCCACCACCGAAATAAGGCGGGTCCAGGCGACCTGATGATGAATTTCAGCCAGATTATCCTTGCCCATTCAAGACGGCTCCTTCTGGTTGCGGGTCAGCACCAAGGCCCCGCCCTGATCGATTTCCACCGTAAAGCCGGACGGGATGAGGGTGCTGGTCTCCGCCTCGGCTATCACCGCCGGTCCGGATAGCTGATCCCCGATGGCCAGCTGGCTGCGCTGATAGAGATCATGCTCACATAAGCTGCCGGCCGTGCCATCATAGGCGGCGCGCGTGCCTTGCGGGACAGGCTTGCCATGCTGGCGGGCCCGGCCGATAGCGGCGGGCGGCTCTGGCTGGTTGGATGCGGTGACAGACCAGGAAATACACTCAATCTCCAGCTCCGGCATGGTCAGCCCATAGACTGTTTCATACAGCGTTTCAAAATCGGTTCGGATAGCGGCCAGATCGGCTACCTCCAGTGCCCGGCCGGGCAAATCCACCGCCAGCTCATGGCCCTGCCCGCTATAGCGCAATTCCAGCTGGCGGGTGATCTGCAGCGCGTCCTCGCCAGCGCCCTTGCGCACCGTTTGGCTCGCTCCTTCGGTCATGGAATCGAGCAGCTGGTTCATTTCGTCCAGCCTGCTGCTATCCAGAAAAACCCGCCAGCTGCGCACCAGCTGAAAGGAAACCGGCGCGCGCAAAAAGCCAATCGCTGATCCCACCCCGGCCCCGACCGGCACAATCACCTGATCGATCCCCAGCTTTTCGGCCAGCCGGGCCGCGTGCAGCGGGGCCCCGCCGCCAAAGGCGATCATCACATATTCTGAAGATTGCTTGCCCCGCTCAATCGCATGGACGCGGGCCGCATTGGCCATATTTTCCTCTACAATCTCGGCAATGCCAACAGCTGGCCAGACCCCCTCCAGACCCAGCGGCTGGCCGATGGTCTTGGCAATGGCCCGGCTGGCAGCTGCCGCATCCAGCTGGATGCGTCCACCGGCAAAATCCTGCGGGTCGATCTTGCCCAGCACCAGATTGGCATCGGTTACCGCCGGGGCGGTGCCGCCGCGCTGATAGGCAACCGGGCCCGGGTCCGATCCCGCACTGTCCGGGCCAACGCGGATTTGCCCCATCGCATCAATCCGCGCGATAGAGCCGCCCCCGGCCCCGATTTCAACCATCTCAATCACCGGGATACGCACCGGCAGGCCGCTGCCTTTCATATCCCGGAAAGATCGGGCCACTTCAAACTGGCGGCTGCGATCCGGCTCGCCATCATCAATCAGACAGATTTTCGCCGTCGTGCCGCCCATATCAAAGGCCAGCGCCCGGTCAAGGCCGCGCGCCCGGGCAATATCAGCTGCCAGTATCGCCCCGCCTGCCGGGCCCGATTCAACCAGCCTGATAGGAATGCGGGCCGCCTGCTCCAGCGTGGTCAGCCCGCCGCCAGACATCATCAGATAGGTCGGGCAGGTAAAACCGCCCCTGGCCAGCTGTTCTTTCAGCCGGCCCAGATAGCCCGACATTAAGGGCCGGATATAGGCATTGGCAACGGTGGTGGAAAACCGCTCATATTCGCGTATTTCCGGGCAAATCTCACTGGACAGGCAAATCGTGGCATCCGGCAATTCTGCGGCCAGAATCTCGGCGGCCCGCTTTTCATGCCGGTCATGGGCATAGGCGTGCAAAAACCCGACAGCCACCGCCTCTACCCCGGCCTTTTTCAGCTCTCCGGCCAGCCGGACCAGCTGCGCCTCATCCAGCGGGGTGACAATCTGTCCCTCAGCACTGATCCGTTCAGCCACCTCCAGGCGCAGCTGGCGCGGAACCAGCGGCGCAGGCGGCCTGGCATTCAAATGATATTGGGCAAAGCGTTTCTCAAAGCCCATTTCCAGAATATCGCGAAACCCCTCAGAGGTGATCAGCGCGGTGCGCGCGCCCTTGCGCTCAATCAGGGCATTGGTCGCCAGCGTGGTGCCGTGGATCAACAGGCCAATATCTGCCGCGCTGCGCCCGGCCTCTTGCAACAGCTGGCCTATCCCCTCCAGCGCGCCTTTTTCCGGGGCCTGATGGGTGGTCAGAACCTTGGTGCTGAAACGCTTCGCCCCGGTTTCCAGAACCACATCGGTGAAAGTTCCCCCAATATCGACGGCCAGACGATCAGTTCTGGCTTGCGATTTTCCTGTCACGGCCTGACAATCCCCTGATACATCCTAAAAGGCAGGAGAAAAAACCCTGCTTTGAAAAAATATGCAAAATTTTTCATTATTGCAAGAAAAGCGATTTATGTTAAGCTAAAAAGAGTGAATTTCGGGGGAGTGACCGTGCCGTCCAAAATTACCAGAGAGGCCTGTCAGGCCTGGGATCAAGAGGATCCTCTAAAGTCGTTTCGGGCCTGTTTTCAGCCGCCGGAAAAAGATGTTATTTTTCTGGATGCCAATTCCATGGGCGCGATGCCAAAGACGGTTCCGCCGATGCTGGCGAAATTCTGCAGTGATGCCTGGGTGGAATTGCGCCGCCAGGGCTGGAATCATTTTGAATGGATGGAAAGGCCGACCGGGCTGGGCGCGTCTATCTCGCATCTGATGGGCGCGCGGCCCGAAGATGTGCTGGTATGCGACAATACCACGGTTAACCTGTTCAAATTATTGAGCTATGCTTGGCGGGTGCGCGGCAGCGGCGAGGAGTTGCTGACCGAGAGGGGCAATTTCCCCACTGATCTCTATGTGGCTGAGGGATTGGAAAAGCTGTTTGACGGGGCGGTCAAGCTGGTTGTGTGTGACAGCCGCGCCGAGCTGCTGGATCGAATCAGCAAAAACACCGCCATTATCTATTTGACCCATGCTGATTATCGCAGCGGTGAGCGCTGGGATATGGCCGATCTGAACCGCCGGGCACAGGCGGTCGATGCGCTGACAGTCTGGGATTTATCCCATTCCACCGGCGCGATACCGGTTGATTTGATGGGCAGCGGCGCTGATTTTGCGATTGGCTGCGGCTATAAATATCTTTCTGGCGGGCCGGGTGGGCCAGCCTATATGTGGGTGCATCCTGATCAGGGCCAGAAAGCCTGGCCCAGCATTTGCGGCTGGATGGGCCATGGGGATGTGTTCGCCTTTGCGAAAACCTATTGGCCGCTCGAGGGGATAGGCCGTCAGGCGACCGGCACCCCGGCTGTGATCGCGAATGAGATTTTCGCCTGTGCTGCTGAAATCTGGGAACAGGTAGAGGCGGAACAGCTCTGGGCCAAGCACCGGAAGCTGGGCGATTTGCTGATCGATTTGCTGGATCAGGAATGTGGCGCGCTGGGGGGCGTGGTCAATTCCCCCAGAGAGTATGATCAGCGCGGCGGCCATATCGGCTTTTCCCATGAAGGAGCCGGCCCGCTCTGTGAGGCGTTGCTGGATGCCGGGGTGGTGGGCTCTTTCAGAAAGCCGGATGCGCTGCGATTTGGCCTTGGTTCCTTGTATTTGCGCTATGAGGATATCTGGGAGACGGTGCAGCGGCTGCGGCGCATTCTGGAAGCCGAAAGCTGGCGCGATGATCGCTTCCAGAAAGTGTCCGTATGAAGAGGGTGCGATGACAGCAGGCGGATAACAGACAGATGACAGCCAGACAAACACACCTTCCTATTGAGACTGAAAGCTCCGGCAAACAGGAGTCTGGCCAGAAAACCCCGCGCAACCCGGCAGCCGACCGCCAGCCGGTTGGCCAGCGAATCAGCGCCTTGCGCAAAAAGCGCGGCCTGACCTTGCTGCAGGTCGCCGGTGAATGCGGCATTTCCGAGGCGACCCTCTCCAGAATCGAAAATGGCCAGACCGGGGTCAGCGCTGAGCATCTGTTTGTCATGGCCCAGCTATTCGGTGTCGATATGGCTGATTTCTTCCGCCATGATGCCGCGCCGCTGATGAAGGGGATGCGCTCGATCATCCGCAAGGGAGAGGCGGGGCTGCATCCGCTGGCCCGCTATGCGTCCGAATTGCTGCATTCTGATATATCCAGCAAGCAGATGCTGCCTGCGATCAATCATGTGACGGCCCGCACGCTGGCGCAAACTGGCGGGCTGCAAGCCCATGCCGGAGAGGAATTTGTCTTTGTCCTGTCCGGCACGCTCAGCCTGCATTCCGAACTTTATACCCCGGCTATCCTGAATGCCGGTGACAGCTGCTATTTTGAAGGGTCGATGGCCCACGCCTATCTGAATACCGGGGTTGAGGATGAGGTGGTGATATTGGTGGTGGTGCGCGCCGATGAAACAGGACAAGGGTGAGGCAGGTGACATCAGATACCGCCCATATCCGTATTCACTGCCCGCCGGACCAGCTGTTTGATTTCATGTCTGATCCGGCCCGGCTGGATCTCTGGTCTTTTGGCACCTGGCAGACAGAAATCGCTGCAGATGGTCTGGTGCGGGGAACCTCGCTGTTTAATGGCGGGCAAATCTGCTTGCGAATTGTGGCGGATCAGAAGACCGGGCTGGTCGATTATCTGCTGGGCAAGGAGCCGGATAGGCTGGCGCGCCGGATTTTTGCCCGTATCCTGCCCGCCAGCGATTCAGGCGGCCCGGCGGATGCGGCGGATTTGCTGCTGGTGGCGCTGCGAAGCCGGGATATGGAGGATGCGCGCTGGGAGGATCTCAAAGCCCTGCACGCGGTTGAGGTGCGCCTGATCAAGCAGCTGATCGAAAGCGGCTATGATCATCGCAAGTGATCGCCTCTGGCCCACGCGGCAAGCAGGCTTTGACAGGGCCGGTCTGACTATGGTCAACTGACATTCTGCTATGGGTTTCAACGCACGGGAGAGACAGCAGTGACGCTGGCAGGAATGGAATTTCCAAAATTCACCGCTGCTGCGGTACAGGCTGCCCCGGTCTGGCTGGATGCACAGGCGACAGCTGAAAAAGCGGCCAGCCTGATCAAACAGGCGGCGGGCAAGGGGGCGCGGCTGATCGTCTTTCCCGAAGTGTTCCTGCCCGGCTATCCCTATTGGAACTGGATCACCGACCCGGTGACCGGCAGTGCCTGGTTTGAGCGGCTGGTGCGGGCCTCGGTCTTTCTGGACGGGCCGGAGATGGCCCTGATCTGCGAGGCGGCGGCCGCCGCCAGGGCCCATATTGTCATCGGCATCAATGAGCGCAGCACCCATTCGCTGGGGGTGCTTTACAACACGCTGGTCTTTATCGGGCCGGATGGCGGTATTTTGGGGCGGCACCGAAAGCTGGTTCCGACCTGGGCGGAAAAGCTGACCTGGACCGGCGGGGATGGCTCCAGCCTGACTGTCTATGATACCGAGATTGGCCCGCTGGGCGGGCTGGCCTGCGGGGAAAATACCAATACGCTGGCCCGCTTCAGCCTGCTGGCCGCTGGTGAGCTGGTGCACGCGGCCTCTTATATTTCCTTGCCGGTGGCCCCGGCTGATTATGACATGGCAGAGGCTATTCGTATTCGCGGCCAGGCCCATTCCTTTGAAGGCAAGCTCTTTACCGTAGTCGCCACCTCTACCATTTCTGAGGCGATGATAGCTGAGCTGGAAGCCCTGCGCCCGGAAGCGCGCCAGCTGCTGGAGCGCAAATCCAGTGCCTGGTCCGGCATTATCGGGCCAGATGGGCGAGCGCTGGATGACGGGCTGACGGATGAGGAAGGGATCGTCTATGGCGAGATTGATCTGGCCCGCTGTATCCAGCCCAAACAGATGCATGACATTACCGGCCATTATAACAGGTTTGACATTTTCCAGCTGCGTGTTGACCGGACAGCGCGAACCCCGGTTGAGGAATTTGCCGAAACGCCCGGCATGGCAGGGATGAGCAAGGACGACTGAAAAGAACGGGGGCAGGGATGAGCAAGGATACGACAAGCCAGGATAAGCGCGATGATCAGCTGGGGCGCGCGGGTCAAGGATAATGCGGCCCTCGATGCCTATTATGAGGAATTGGCCGGGCTAGAAACCGGCGCGCTCTGGACGGTGGCCAATGATATTGAGCCCTGGGAGCCGACCCCCAGCTCCGCCCCGACCATCTGGCGTTCGCGCGATTTGCGGCCAAAGGTGCTGGCCGCCCTTGATCTGGTGCGTCCGGAAGATGCTGGCCGGCGGGTGGTCTATTTGCGCAACCCCAAGCGGCGTGAGGTATCGGCCTGTTGTGGCTGGCTGTTTTCCGGCATTCAGGTGATGCGGCCGGGGGAAATCGCCTCAGCCCACAGCCATGCGGCCAGCGCCTTGCGCTTTATCATGGAAGGGGCGCGGGCCTTTACCGTAGTGCACGGGCATCGGATAACGCTGGGCGCGCGCGATTTTGTGATCACGCCAAACGGCACCTGGCATGAACATGGGGTGCTGGAGGATGGCGAAACCTCCATGTGGCAGGATGGGCTGGATATTCCCCTGACCAATGCGCTGGAGGCTAATTTCTATGCCGTGCATCCGGATAATTTCCAAAAATCCAACCTGCCCTGGGATGCCAGCCCGGCGATCTGGGGCAATCCCGGCCTGTTGCCGGTCAAAGAGGAATGGGGGGCTTTTTATTCGCCCTTGATGAAATATACCTGGGACAAGACTTATGAGGGGCTGCAAAATTACGCAGCCGTAACAGATGGCGATCCGTTTGACGGGGTGATCATGCGCTTTGTCAACCCGGCAACCGGCGGCCATCCGATGGCCACCATGGGCGCGGCCATGCAGCTGTTGCGCGCAGGAGAACAGACCAAGGCGCATCGCCATACCGGCAATGTCATCTATCATGTTGCCAAGGGCAGCGGCAGCTCGGTCATTGGCGGGGTGCGCTATGACTGGCAGGAAAAGGATATTTTCTGTGTGCCGCCCTGGCTCTGGCATGAACATGCAAACGGGTCGGCAACAGATGATGCGGTGCTGTTTCAGTTCAATGATTTTCCGGTGATGGAAAAGCTGAAATTCTATCGTGAGGAAGCCTACCCGGAAAATAACGGGCATCAGGAAATTACCGGTCAGGCCTGATTAAAGCAGGCTGGGGTAATCAGTAAAGGGGAGTTCAAAATGAGACTGGTAACCTGTCGCACAGAACCGGATGGGCCGGGCTGGCTGGGGGCTGTCATTGGGGATTTGGTGGTTGATATAGAGGCCCTTGGGGATGCCCTTGACAGGCCGCTGCCCGGGCAGATGCTGGATTTTATCGATATGGGATCAGCTGATTGGGCGGCGATAGCGGCCCTTTTGCAGCAGCAGGAAGGCAACTGGCCGATTGGCACCAGCACGGATCTCTCGAATGTGGAGCTGCTCGCCCCAATCCCGCGCACCCGCAAGAATATCTTTGGCATTGGGCTGAATTATACAGAACATGTTGCCGAAAGCGCCCGCGCGCTGGATACCGATTCCAAATTGCCGGAAAAGCCGGTGGTGTTTTCCAAGCCGCCCACCGCGATTATCGGGCCGAACGCGCCTATCCGCCATGATGGCAAGATGACCCAGCAGCTGGATTGGGAGGTGGAGCTGGCGGTGATTATCGGCAAGACCGCCAGCCATGTCAGCGAAGAAGACGCGATGGATCATGTGTTTGGCTATTCGGTGATGCTGGATGTGTCGGCCCGGGATAACCGGCGCGCTGGCCAATGGATTATTTCCAAGGGCATGGACAGCTATGCGCCCTTTGGCCCGGCGATTGTGACAGCTGATGAAATTAAGGACCCGCATAATCTGGATTTGTGGCTGACCAAGAATGGTGAGGAAAAACAAAGGGCCAATACCAAATTCATGCTGTTCAATATCCCGCAGCTGATAGCCGATCTGTCAACCGGCTTCACGCTGGAGCCGGGCGATGTGATTGCAACCGGCACGCCGGCCGGGGTCGGGGCCGGGCGTGATCCGCAGGAATGGATGTGGCCGGGAGATGTGATAGAATATGGCGTGGAATCGATTGGCGTGATGCGCAACCCGGTCATTGATGCCAGCCGGTAACAACCAGACAGGAGCAGCTTGTGGATGATTTGCTGGCTGGCAAGGTTTGTCTGATAACCGGGGGCGGCGGGTCAGTCGGCACGGCGATGGCCAAGCGGTTTCTGGCCAGCGGGGCTGCTTGTGTGCTGGTTGATCTGAAAGCCCCTGATTTGGGGGAATTGAGGCTGGATCACGCGGCTGACCGGATATTGTGTCTGGCAGCAGATGTGTCTGACCCAGCAGCCAGCCGGGCTTATGCCAAGGCAGCAATCGACCGGTTTGGCCCGCTTGATGTGCTGGTCAGCAATGCTGGCAATTTCGGCACAGTGCAGCCGATCGCCGACTATCCGCTGGATGTTTTTGATCAGGTGCTGGCCGTTCATGTGCGCGGGGCCTTTCTGGCCTGCCAGACTCTTGTCCCGCATATGCGCGATGGCGGCAGTATTATCATTACCTCCAGTGTTGCCGGGGTAACAGGTGATGCGGGTGTGCATGGCTATATCACCGCCAAGCACGCGCAAATAGGCCTGATGCGCTGTCTGGCCAAGGAGCTGGCCCCGCGCGCTATTCGGGTGAACAGCCTGCATCCAGGGCCGCTCGATAACAGCTTTCAAAAAGCCGTGGAAGATGGCTTTACGGCTGCAACTGGTCGGGACGGCACAGAGTTTTTCAACAGCATCATCCCGCTGGGCCGCCATGGCAGTGCAGAAGAGATTGCCAATGCAGCCCTTTATCTCGCTTCTGATCTCAGCAGTTTTGCCACCGGAACGCTGCATATGGTCGATGGCGGCTTGAGCATTTGAAACGGCCTGCCTCGCCGCGATAGAGGCTGGACAAATCCGGCCTGCTCTGGAAAGCTGGTTTGGATTGCCAGTTAGCCAAAGGAGCCAATCTGGATGATGTCGCACCGGATATTTTCTACCCGCAGCCGCCCGGCCCATGCCGGGCCCTATGCGCTGGACCGGCTGGCTCGCACCCGCCAAATGCCGGCTATTGCCAGCCTCACCATGCCGGAAATCAGCTTTTCCCGCCCTGAGCGGCCCTTTGACCTGGTCAATGCGATGGCCGATCACCAGACCATGCTGGATTTGCTGCGCGATGGGCTGGTCAATCAGGCACGCGCCGAGATACCCGATGATCCGGCAGAGCGGACAGCACATTTGAGAGGCTTTGGCTATTTTGCCGATGCCTCAATGGTCGGGGCCGGGCCGATCCCGGACAGTGCCTGGCTGGATCAGCCGCGCCATAATCCCGGGACTGCCCGGCTGGCTGAACAGCTGACCACCCGCCAGACCAAGACATTGGCTGCCGGCATTGATCACACCATGGCCGAGCTGAAGGAGACAGCAGCCACCCCGCCGCGCGCCGTCGGCCATCATCAGCGCGCGCTGGTTTTTATCTATGAATATCGGCGCGATCCGCGCCCCGGGGAGCCGGGCACGGCCTGGCTACAGGATGCCCAGGCTCAGCGCGCCAGCTTGCTGGCGTCTGAGACAGCTGTGGTGATTGCCAATTATATCCGCCTGCTCGGCTTTGATGCCAAGGCACATACCCTGAACGCAACAGATATTGATTTGCATCAGCTGGCGGTTGCGGCCGGGCTGGGCTGGGCAGAGGCAGACGGGCTGAGCCTGCCCTGGCTGGACAGGCGGTTCGGGCTGGCGGCGGTGACCACCGATATGGAGATAGAGCCGGATCTGCCGCTCGCTCCTAGAGAGGCCCAGCCCAGCTCTGAGCTGACCGGCCTGCATTGGAAGCTGGGCAGCCATGCGGCAAAATCCGCCTTCAACAAAGACCCCTTTGCCAAGCGCGATTATCAGGATAGCCCGTTTCCGATGGAGCGGATCAAGCGGGTTGCAAAACCCACCACCTATATTGATGAGGCGCATATTCCGCGCGTGCCCAAACGCGCTGATATGTTTGCACGCGCGCAATTTGGCGATATGGGGGAAACCAATCAAAAAGCGGCGGCTGGCGGGTTTTATGTGCGCAAATCCCCTACCGGTTCTGCCCAGAGGCGGGTTCTGGGCGCTTTTGTGCTCTTGCAGGATGGCGAGCCGGACCCGGCTGGCCCGCGCCCCGGTGATGCGGCGGAAAACGCAGCCAATATCAAGGCCGCCAGCTATTTTCTGGGGGTGGATGCGGTCGGCCTCTCCCGCTGCCCGGACTGGGCCTGGTATAGCCATGATGCCAGGGGAGAAGCGATCATACCGACCCATGATCAGGCCATTTCAATGGTGGTTGATCAGGGCTTTGAGACGATGGAAGGGGCGTCTGGTGATGACTGGATCTCGGTCGCTCAATCGATGCGGGCCTATTTGCGCTTTGCCTTGCTGGGCGGGGTGATCGCCCGCCAGCTGCGCACCCTTGGCTATCAGGCCAAGGCCCATACGGTGATGGATGGTGAGGTGTTGCAGCCGCCGCTCTTGCTCTTGTCGGGGCTGGGAGAGGTTAGCCGTATTGGCGAGGTGATTCTGCATCCGTTTCTGGGCCCGCGCCTGAAATCCGGGGTGGTGACAACAGATATGCCGATGGCGCATGACCAGCCGATCGATTTCGGCCTGCAGAATTTCTGTGAAAATTGTAATAAATGCGCGCGCGAATGCCCGTCTGGGGCGATCACGGCTGGCCCGAAGCTGATGTTCAATGGCTATGAGATTTGGAAATCAGACAGCCAGAAATGCACCAGCTATCGCATCACCACGCCGGGCGGGGCGATGTGCGGGCGTTGCATGAAAACCTGTCCGTGGAATCTGGAAGGCCTGTTTGCCGAAGCCCCGTTTCGCTGGGCCGCCTCAAATTTGCCGCAAGCTGCCAAAATGCTGGCCTGGCTGGATGACAAGGCGGGCCGCGGCAATCTGAATGAGGTGAAAAAATGGTGGTGGGATATTGGCATTTCTGAAGATGGCAGCTATCGCCCGCCAGATGCGCCAGTCAACAAGCGCGGGATCAGCCCGCAGCTGAAGCTGGATTACGCAGACCAGACGCTGGCCGTCTATCCGGCCCCGCTGGCCCCGCATCCCTGGCCCTGGCCTTTCCCGATGGATCGCGAGGCCGGCATTGCGGCCTATCAGTCCATGATCAGCGCAGCCGAGCATCAAAAAAGGCTGGCTGAAGGAGATGAGAGCAGGCTGCATCGCTTCCAGCCGCCAGCTGAGGCCCCGGTTCTGGCTTTGCAGGTGACCCAGGTCACCAAACTGTCTGACAAAATCACCAGCTATGAATTGCGGCGGCCCGATGGGGCAGATTTGCCAGCCTGGCGCGGCGGGGCACATCTTGATATTGTGGTGGCCCCGGAATTTCTGCGGCAATATTCCATGTGCGGCGATCCGGCAGACAGGTCGGTCTATGAAATCGCCGTGCTGCGAGAGGATGACGGGCGGGGCGGCTCTGCGCTGATGCACCGGATATTCAGCGAGGGGCGCCGGATTTTTGCCTCACCGCCGATCAATCATTTTGAACTGGATGACCGGGCCAGCCATGCTTTTTTGATGGGTGGCGGCATTGGGGTTACGCCGATGATTGCCTTTGCCCATGAGCTGCACCGCCAGGGCCGCCCGTTTGACCTGCATTATTCGGTCCCCGACCGGGCCGCCGCCGCCTTTCTGGACCGGCTGCAAGACAGCCCCTTTGCAGATCGGGTGCATCTGCATATTTCGGCTGAGGGGAGCCGCGCTGATTTTGCCGCGATTTTCCGCCGCTCCGGCCCGCCAGAGGCTGGCTGGCATATTTATAGCTGCGGGCCGGATGCCTATATGGAGGCGGTGGACAAGGCCGCCGCAGAGGCCGGCTTTGCTGAGGATAACCGGCATCGGGAATATTTCTCCGTGCCGGAGATGCCAGAGCTGGAGAATCATCCCTTCCGTCTGAAGCTGGCTCGCTCTGGCCAGCTGATAGAGGTGGCAGCTGAGCAGCGGCCGACAGATGCGCTGCTGGCAGCCGGGGTGGCGGTGGATGTCAAATGTTCGGACGGGCTGTGCGGGGTGTGCAAATGCGACCTGCTGTCCGGAGAGGTGGAGCATCGCGATTTTGTGCTCTCTGCCCGCCAGCGCGAAACCAGCCTGATTCTGTGCCAGTCGCGGGCCGCAGAAAAGGATGGGCTGCTGGAAATTGACCTGTGACAAATGTCGCTAATGCGGCGGGGCAGCCAGCTGGTTGCCCCCGAACAGCTGATGATATTCATCTGAATAGCCGATATGTTCGCGCATCATGGCAAAGGCCCGGCCTGCCTCTTTTTTCTCAATCGCCTGGGTGATGATGATATGTTGCTGGTGAGAGACCGCCAATCTTTCCATAGAAGGGTAGGCAACTGCCAGCGGGTGCACCGCACCCAGCTGGGCATTTGGCAAGACCGCCAAACGGCTAATACAATCCAGGATAAACGGATTGCCGGAAGCAGACATGATGGTGCGGTGGAAGATCATATTGGCAACGGCAAAAGCCTCTACAGATTCATCGTCGAGAATGCCGCGCCGCACCACTGTTTCCGTCATGGTCAGTGATTTTTCCAGCCGCTGCCTGTTTTGATCATCCAGGCCAATAGTCGCCAGCCTCTCGGCAGCCAGCCCCTCCAATATGGCCCGCACCGCCAGCGCGTGCGAGCGGTCATGCTCGGAAAATTTTCGCAAGTGATAGCCACGCCCCGGCAATTTGGACAGCACTCCCTCTGCTGCCAGCACCTTGAGAGCCGCGCGAACCGGAGTGCGTGACAAACCCAGCATCCGGCTCAAGCCACTCTCGGTGAGCTTGTCACTTTCTTCAAATCGGCCATTGGCGATCATATCGCGCAGAATATCGGTGATTCGGTCATCGCTTTTTTGATCAGGGTTCAGTTCAGGCAGCGTCCGGGAATCAGACATTTTGTATCTCCAGGGCTGAGTCGTTTCAAAAAGGCTTTCAAAAATGTATTCATATAAATAAATAATGTATTCATTTATATCATAATTACTTATAAAAATGAAAAAAAAATCAAATTTTGTATTCAATATAGTAAATAAAAGTATTCATAAATGAAAAAATCATTTCCATCTTGTCACTGCCTTGCTTCCGCCCTACCTTCTGTAGATTAGGGAATTTTATCCTTTGGAGGGGCGGTCGCGGTTCCAAAACAGTTTATTGCTGCTGCATGACAGATTATGTTACGCGGTATCGATAGAAGGGGCCGGTTCGTCACATAAGCAGATTGATATTCTGGGAGGGTATCCATGAAACTGACAAAAATCTTCAAATCAGCCGCTATTGGCTTGACGGCCTCTATGTTGGCTGTTTCAGCTCAGGCAGCTGATGTCATCAAGATCGGCGCGGTTGCGCCCAAGACCGGAGCCCTTGGCGGGGGTGCGGTCGTAACGCAGTGGCCGAATGTTGAATTATGGTCAAAGCAGGTGAACGCTGCTGGCGGCCTGTCTGTCGGCGGCAAGAAAATGATGGTTGAGATCATCGAATATGATGACAAGACCAACCCGGCGGAACATATCAAGGCCGCCCAGCGCCTGGCAGAGGTGGACAAGGTTGATTTCATTGTCGCCCCTTACGGGACGGGCTTTAATCTGGCTGCGGCTCCTATTTATGCGAAATATAACTATCCGCATATTGCGGTGTCGGCGATTTCTGACAAGATGCCAGAGCTGACCGCCCGCTATTCAAACCTGTTTTTCACGCTGGGTAACACCACCTCTTTTTCTGAATCAGTGGTTGATATTCTCAAGGATATGCGGGCTGCCGGCACAATCGGCAACCGTGTGGCGATGGTGAATGTGGCTGATGCGTTTGGTATTGAGCTGGCTGAAGCGGCCCGCCCGCGCCTGAAGGAAGCCGGATTTGACATTGTCTATGACAAATCCTATCCGCTGGGCACGCCGGATCTGTCTCCGATCATCAAAGGGGCAAAGGAAAGCAACCCGGATGCGTTTGTCGCCTGGTCCTATCCGCCAGACACATTCGCTCTGACTGAGCAGGCCATCATCCAGAATTTGGATGTGAAAATGTATTACACAGCTGTGGCAACCTGCTTCCCGGCCTTTGTTGGCAAGTTTGGCTCAAAGATTAATGGTGTCTTTGGGGCCGGTGGTGTTAATCAGGATTCCCCGGATATTCAGGCCTATTTCAAGGCCCATAAGGATATTACCGGCAAGGATGCAGATGGGTGGGCGTCTGCCAATACCTATGTATCCCTGCAAATCCTGGGTCAGGCTATCGAAGGGGCTGGCACCCTCGACCGCCAGGCGGTGATTGATTACATCAAGGCCAACAGCTTTGATACAATCATGGGTCCGATCTCCTTTGAGGATCAGATTTCCAACCGCTTCTGGACTGTCGGCCAGTGGCAGGATGGCAAGTTCCGCGGTGTCAAATCCTCGCAGATGGACGGGGCGGCCCCGGTCATCGCAAAGGATGGCTGGAACTAAAGCCTTTTTCGGCAAAGCAAGCTGGACAGGGAAAGGCCTGTCCAGCTTTTTTTCTTCCCAATCATCTATATCCAGTCGGGTGACTTGCTATGGATATTCTCATTACCGGATTGCTGCTTGGCGGTACCTATGCGCTGATTGCCTTTGGGCTTAATCTGCAATATGGGGTGGCCCGCATCATGAATCTGGCCAATGGCGAGATGATTGTGCTGGGCGCTTTGGCGGCGTTTTGGATTTTTATTGCGGATGCTATCAGCCCGATTTTGACGATGCTGATTGTGGCCCCGCTTTCTTTTTTTGGAAATTGGCTGATTTATCGCTTTTTGCTGCGTCCGCTGGTTCGGCGGGCGAAAAACCAGGGCCAGCTGGAGGTTGATTCGATTTTGGCCACCTTCGGGATGGCCTTTGCGCTGGTCGGCGTGATGGTATCGATTCATGGGGAATATTTTACTTATTCCTATCTGGCAGAACCGTTTGAGATTTTGGGCGAGACCTTTGCCCTTAACCGCATTGTTGCCTTTTGTTTTGCTGTGTTGATTGGGGCTGCCTTATGGCTTTGGCTCTATTTCACCCGCGCTGGCATGGCTGTGCGGGCAGTCTCGGTCAGCACCGAGGCCAGCGGTCTGGTGGGGATCAATGTTCCGCAGCTCTCAGCGATTGCCTTTGCTCTTGGCGGAGCTGTCACGACCATGGGCGGAACGCTGATCTCAACCTTTATCACCCTTGATGCGTCCGTAGGCGTGGTCTTTACGATGAAGGCCCTGATCATCATCATTATGGGCGGGGTGGGTGATATTCGCGGTGCGATAGTAGCGGCGCTGATTTTGGGGTTGGTGGAAACCGCTGTTGCCCGGCTGATTGATCCGGGGCTGACGCTAGCCGCGGCCTATGCGATTTTTGTTCTGATATTGCTGTTTCGTCCGCAAGGGCTGTTCGGGAGGAAACCCTCATGACCAGCGCAGATGTAAAACAGCTTGTCTGGGGCGCGATTTTGCTGGCGCTGGCTGCCTGCGTGCCGCTGGTGGCCAATGGCTATTGGATGTCCATTGCGCTGACCATTGCGATGTTCACCGTGCTGTCTACCAGCTGGGCCCTGTTTTCCGGGCCGACCCATTACATATCGCTGGCGACGGCGGCGTTTTTTGGCGTTGGCGGTTTTCTGGTTGGCACTGGAATGTCTGATTATAATGTTGATTATTGGACCATGGTGGTGATTGCCTCACTGGCCGGAACAGTGCTGGCTTTTTTGGTGGGTCTGGCCACCTTGCGCCTGTCTGGGGTGTATTTTGTGATTTTCACTCTGGGTCTGGCAGAGATGATCCGCACGCTGGTTTCCTGGATACAGAATAACTTTACCGGTTCGCGCGGTCTTTATGTGCTGACTGATTTGGGTGAGGTTGATATTTATCTGCATTTGGTTTTGGTCGCGGCCTTTGTCTATCTGGCAGGCTGGTGGATTGCCCGCTCGCGCCTTGGATTTGCCATGCGGATTATCGGCAATGATGAAACGGTCGCCCGCCATGTCGGCATCAATACCGCGTTTTCCAAGGTGATTTTATTTACTTTTTCAGGCTTTGTCGCCTCTCTTGTCGGGGCCCTGATCGCCCCGCGCTATACCTATATTGAGCCCAATGGCGTGTTTTCGCCGGAGCTGTCCTTCATCGTTGTGATCATGGCCCTGCTGGGCGGGACAGGCCGGCTATGGGGACCGATAGTCGGGGTGATACCATTTGCGCTGTTACAGGAATATATCAACGCTAATTATTCCAATTATTCGACGCTGGTTTTGGGTATCGCGTTTCTGGTGATTGTCTATTTCCTGCCGCAAGGCGTGCTGGGCCGGCTGGAACAGCTCTGGGCAAAAAGGAGGCAGTCAACATGGTAGATACCAATCTGGTTCTGGCTGTCCAGAATGTGACCAAGCGTTTTGGCGGTTTGATTGCGGTGAACAACCTGTCTTTTGATGTCAGCCGAAATGAGGTGATGGGCATTATCGGGCCGAACGGGTCTGGAAAGACCACGATGATGAATTTGATTTCCGGTGCGCTGGCTCTCAATGAAGGGACCATCAGCCTGAATGGCCGCTATATTTCCCGCCTGCCTGCCCATGAAATAAACCGGCGCGGTATCGCCCGCACCTTTCAGCTGGTGCGGGTGCTGCCATCGCTCAGCTTGCTGGAAAATGCCATGGCTGGCATGGTTTTCGGGCATCAGCGGCTGTGGGGAGAGCAAGCCCGCCATGAAGCCAGCAAGCTGCTTGAGCGGGTTGGGCTGGGCGGCCAGCAGAATGTGCCGGCAACGGCGCTGACCTATATTGACCAGAAACGGCTGGAGCTGGCCCGGGCGCTGGCTGCAAAGCCTGAGGTGCTGCTGCTGGATGAATGGCTGGCCGGTCTCAACCCGACCGAATTGCAACAGGGTATCGATCTGATCCACTCGCTGAGAGAAGATGGCATCACCATCATTTTGGTTGAGCATGTCATGGATGCCATCCGATCTTTGTGTGATCGCTGTCTGGTCATGGCAGCAGGGGCAAAAATTGCCGAAGGGCGCCCCCAAGAAGTGCTGTCTGATCCAGAAGTCATCAAAGTCTATCTGGGGGAGGATATATAATGCTCTCGGTGAAAAATCTTGCGATCAGCTATGGCCAGCATCAAGCGGTCCGGGACATCACAATAAAGACCGATATAGGCGAGGTGGTGGTCATTCTGGGGGCGAATGGGGCTGGTAAATCGTCGCTGTTGCGCGCTATTGCCGGCCTCAGCAAGGGTCATGTTGCCGGTGATATTTCCTTTAAGGGCGACACGCTGCTGGGGATGAGCCCGGATGAGATCGTCACCGCCGGTATTGCCCTGGTTCCAGAGGGGCGCGCGATTTTTGGTGATCTGAGCGTTGAGGAAAATCTGCGCCTTGGGGCCTTTAATGCGCGCGCGCGCGACAAGCAGATGGCCAATCTGGATCAGGTGCTGGCGCTGTTTCCAAAATTGCGTGAACGCCGCCGCCAGATTGCCCGCACCATGTCCGGCGGTGAGCAGCAGATGGTGGCTATCGGGCGGGCCTTGATGTCGGATCCGTCTATCCTGATGCTGGATGAACCCTCGCTGGGGCTGTCGCCGCTGCTTAGCCGTGAGTTGTTTCAGGCGCTGGGCAAAATCCGTGAGACCGGTATTGGTGTGCTGGTCGTCGAGCAAAATGCGAAACTATCCTTGTCGATTGCTGATCGGGGCTATCTGATCGAAAATGGCCAGCTGGTTGGTGAAAATGACGCGGCCAGCCTGGCCTCTGATCCGGCTGTTCAGGCCGCCTATCTTGGCGGCGGAGGCAAAACCACCAGCCCACGGCCAGCTATGCGCCCGGCAAAGCCAGCTGCTGCCGCCCAAACCGCTGCTGCATCACCGACAATGCCTGTGGCCCCGTCCCAAAATTCCCCAGCGCCCGGATCATCTGCCTCAAAACCGGCCGCGCAAGCCAGCAACCCTGCCGCAAGCAGCTCAGCAAAACTGTTTATCAAACCAGCCGGGCTGGCGGGCGGCGCAGAGCGGGCTGATCAGCTTCTGGGCGGAGCAGATTTGAATCAGCTGCTGGCGCGCGCCAGTGAGGCCGCAGCCCCGTCCAATTCTGTGCCGGTGCGCCAAGCTGCAAAGGCCGCCGCGCCCCCACGCACCGTTACCATCACCCCATCAACAGCCCCGCCGGATGCCGCTCCGCCGTCCGCCTCGCCTGTCCGCCCGCCCGCCGGGCCTTCTGCGGTTTCGGCCAGCCCTGCTGATTCGGCAATTGCGGATTTGCTCAGTGATTTTGAGACAGCTGCAGAAAAGGCCCGCAGCGGGTCATCTGGCCAGCCGTCAGCTGGCCCCAGCCTGCAATCAGGCCCGGCGCCGCGGCGGGAGCGCGGCCCCTTGCCGGAAATTCCGGTTTTCAAAAAGGCGCGGGTAGAAATTTTCAAAAGGGATGGTAACGGCGTTCTAACCAAGGCTAGGGAGGCTTAAATGGCACGGACTATTGATAATTTGTATATTGGTGGGTCATGGGTGGCGACCAGCAGCAAATTTGCTGACCTGAATCCGGCAGATGGCTCAGTCTGGGCAGAGGTAGCAGATGGCGATGTGCAAATGGCCCGCCGGGCCATTGATTCAGCCCAAAGTGCCTTTCGTCAATGGGCGGGTCTCAGCTATAGCGAGCGGGCCCATTATATGCTGAAGATCGCCGATGAATTTGAACGCCGCCGCGATGATTTGGTGCAAGCCCTGCAAGGTGAGGGTGGAGGCTGGTTTGGCAAGGGTATGTTTGAGTCCGGCTATGTCCCGGAGGTATTCCGGGCAGCGGCTGCGATGAATTATAACGCCATTGGCGAGGTGATGCCCTCTGACTATCACAAAATCTCTATGGCAACCCGTCGGCCAATGGGCGTGGTTACGGTCATTTCGCCGTGGAATTTCCCGACCTTGTTGACTGCGCGGGGCCTCGCCTTTCCTATTGCGGCGGGGAATTGTGTGGTGCTGAAACCGTCAGAGGAAACCCCCTATACAGGCGGCCTTATTTTTGCCGAGATTTTTGAAGCAGCCGGCGTGCCAGCCGGGGTGCTGAATGTGGTTAGCTGCTCACGCGACAATGTGGCAGCGGTTGGCGATGAGCTGATCGAAAATCCACTGGTCAAGGGTATCAGCTTCACTGGTTCCACCCCGGTGGGCCGGATCATCGCGGCCAAGGCTGGCGCGCATTTGAAAAAATGCTGCGTTGAGCTGGGTGGCAAGGATGCGCTGATCATTTGTGAAGATGCCGATATGGAACGCGCGACATCCGCTGCCAATTTCGGCAGCTTCATGCATCAGGGCCAAATTTGTATGTCAGTGGAAAAGATTCTGGTTCAAGAACAAATCTATGATGATTTCCTGCAGGCTTTCATCGCCCGCGCCGGCAAGCTGAAGGTTGGTGATCCGTTGGCTGATAATGGCCATGTAATAGGCCCGCTGATCAATGACAAGCAAGCTGGCAAGGTCAAGGAGCAGATAGAGGATGCGCTGGCCAAGGGGGCCAAGGCGGTGCTGGGCGGCAAGGTTGAGGGCCGCTTTGTTGAACCGACTATCCTGACCGGTGTGACCCCGGATATGAAAATCTACGCCGAAGAAACATTTGGCCCGGTCGTGCCGGTGATCCCGTTCCGTGAGGATGCTGAGGCGGTCGCAATCGCCAATGACAGCGAATATGGCCTGTCTTCTGGTGTGATTACCCGCAATGAGGCGCGCGGGCTGGCTATTGCTGAGGCATTGGAAACCGGAATGTGCCACATTAACTGCAGTTCAGTGAATGATGAGCCGCATGTGCCGTTCGGGGGATCAAAATCCTCCGGGGTGGGCCGCCATGGCGGGCGCTGGTCAACCGAGACCTTTACAGAAACGCGTTGGGTAACCCTGGACCGGGGCGGGCGCAAATTCCCGCCCGTATTCTAGCCTGATATTTTTGAAGCTGATGAGGCAGGAGACAAGAGCATGACCGATACCAACTGGGCAAATCGTGACTGGACCTATGGCAAGCTGCTCCGCAACAAGGTGATTGTCGTAACCGGCGTGTCATCGGGCATCGGGCGCGAGACAGCCAGCCTTATCAAACAGCTGGGCGGTGATGTTATAGGGGTTGACCGCAACAAGACTGAGGATTTTGTCGATGAGCTTTATCTGGCAGATATGTCAGACAGGCGCACGATACAGGCTCTGGTCAAAGCCTTGCCAGATCGCATAGACGGGCTGGCCAATATTGCCGGCCTGCCGCCAACCGCTCCGGCTGATCTGGTGCTGAAGGTAAATCTCGTCGGTCTGAAATATTTTACCCAGCTGATGATCCCGAAGCTGAAAGACAATGCCTCTATCGTCAATTTGGCCTCGCTGGCCGGGTTTGGCTGGCAGCAATCCATGCCGGCTATCAAAGCCTCAGAACATCTGGAATTTGAAGATGTGGAGCGCTTTCTGCAGGAACATCAAATCAGCAATGAAGGAGGCCGCAGCTATTTCTTCAGCAAGGAAGCATTGGTTGTCTGGACAATGAAAAATCGCTGGACCTGGCGCGATCGCGGGATTCGGCTCAATGCGATCAGCCCGGGGCCGGTGGAAACGCCTATTCTGGATGATTTTGCCAAGACGCTGGGCAAGCGGGCGGAAGAGGATTTGAACCTCAATGACCGGGTTGGCCGACCAGATGATGTGGCCCCGGTTGTCTGTTTCATGCTGTCTGACATGACACATTGGTTCCGTGGAACCAACCTGATGCTGGATGGGGGTATGTCCGGGCATATCTACCAGACCATGCATAATTTTTAATGAAAGGGAGAGATTAAGATGTCCGCTACATCGATTATTCTTCTTGCCATTGTCGTCATTGCCGTTCTGGTTGTGGTCGCGGCATGGCTTTATGAGCGTGCCTCGCGGGAAATAGCACTGGTGCGAACCGGTCTTGGGGGCCGCAAGGTTGTGCTGGATGGCGGGGTGATTGTTCTGCCCTATTTCCACCGGGTCAGCCGGGTAAATATGCAGACCATCCGGCTGGAGGTCAGGCGGCATGGTGATCAGGCCCTGATCACCAAGGACCGGCTGCGCGTTGATGTGGGCGCAGAATTTTATGTTTCTGTTGAGCCGACTGAAGAATCCATCGCCCGCGCCTCGCAAACGCTGGGCAACCGTATTTTTGATGCGGACAAGCTGCGCGATTTGATTGAGGGCAAGCTGATCGATACTTTGCGTTCGGTGGCGGCCCAGCTCACCATGGATGAGCTGCATGAGGGGCGCGGCGCGTTTGTCAAGGATGTCAAAAATGCGCTGAGCGATGAAATACGCCGCAATGGTCTGGAGCTGGAATCGGTTTCGCTGACCGCGCTGGACCAGACCCCGTTCAAATCGCTGGATGAAAATAACGCCTTTAACGCGGTGGGTATGCGCAAGCTGGCTGAGGTGATTGCCAATTCCAAAAAGGAACGCGCCACCATTGATGCCGATGCCGAAGTTTCGGTGAAACGCTCAGCGATGGAGGCCGCCAAGCGCACGCTGGAGATCAATCTCGAGGAACAAGAAGCCCAGATAAGTCAGGCGCAGAAGCTGGAAAGCCTGCGTGCGGCGCAGCTGGCAGAGATTGCGGCGACCAAGGCGCAGGCTGAAATTGCCTCCAATGCTGCCAAAATCAATATGGAAAAAACCATTCGCGCCAGCGATATTCAGCGAGAAGAGGAAATACGCAAAGCTGAGATAGCCCAGCGTTTGGCCCTGCAGACCGCAGAGCAGGACAGCGCTATCAAGCTCAACCAGCACAGCCAGGACGAGGCAAAGGCAGAAGCGGCTGCCAGCCTGGCCCGGGCAGAAGCGGCAAAGGCCGCCGAAGAGGTGGAGAGTGCGCGGGCCCTGGCGGCGGCAGAACGCGGCAAGGCTCTGGATATTATCGCAGCGGAAAAAGAGGGCAAGGTGCATGGGTTGCGCAAGCGCAGCGCGGCTGAGACAGAAGCCACCACTCTGGTGCAGCTGGCCGAAGCCCGCCTGAAAGCAACGAAATCAGAAGCAGAGGCTGAGAAAATCCGGCTCAGCACCATGGCTGAAGAGCTGGCAGTGAAGGCGGCAGGCAAAAAGGCTGCGGTGGAGGCTGAGAATGTCATGAGCCCTGATATGATTGACCTTAATCGTGACAAGGCCCGGCTGGAGGCTCTGCCGCGCATTGTTGAGCAGATGGTCAAGCCAGCGGAGAAAATCGACTCCATTAAGATCCATCATATTACCGGCGGTGCACTTGGCCGGCCAGCTGGCGGTGCGTCCGCTGAGGCAGGTGGGACCGACAAGCCTCCGGTCAATCAGGCGCTGGATTCAATCATGGATATGGCGGTTCAGCTGCCGGGCTTGCGCAAGATTGGCGAGGAGCTGGGTGTGAGTCTGGAAGGGGGAATGGCCGGCCTGACCGGTGAGGGCAAAAAGCCAGAAAGCAATGATAAGGACTAGGCAGGCAACATCAACGGCATGATACAGGCAGGAGAGCACCATGTTTGCATCCAAAAATATCGACACAGCTGTTACCACCGGCATTTATATTGATGGGGTCGTGCGCGCTGCCGAAGGCGGGCGCACTTATGATCTCTATAATCCGGCCCGCCCGGATGAGCTGGTTGGCTATGCTGCCAAAGCTTCGGTAAAGGATGTTGACGAGGCGGTGCGCGCCGCCCATGCGGCCTTTCCGGCCTGGTCCCAGACCAGCTATGCGGAACGGGCGGCCAAGCTGCATGAAATCGCCGATTATCTGGTCTCGGATCAGGAGGATGTGGATTATCGCTCGCGCCTGTTTTGCCGCGAACATGGCAAGATTATCTTTGAAACGCTGCTGGAAATGTCGCGGCTGGGCGACCGGTTTCGCCTGACAGCAGATTATGCCGATCGGCTGGCTGCTGATGAGATTGAACATGGCCCACCCTTTGATACCATCATCACCCGCCAGCCGCGCGGCGTTGCCACGCTGATCGTTCCCTGGAACTGGCCGCTCTCCATTTTGGGGGCGAAATTGCCGCAAGCCTTGATGGCTGGTAATACGGTGGTGGTTAAACCGTCGCATTCCTCGGCCCTCGCTCCCAGCATGACCTTGCATAAAATCGCTTCCATGCTGCCGCCTGGGGTGGTCAATATTGTGACTGGCAGCGCGGGTGAGATCGGGGATGCGCTGGTCTCGCATCCGCTGGTGCGGTTTGTCAATTTCACCGGTTCGGTGGATATTGGCCGCCATGTCATGCAGATGGCCTCGCAGAATTTGACTCCGGTCACGCTGGAGCTGGGCGGCAATGATGCGGCGATTGTCTGTGCAGATGCGCATCTTGATGAGACGGTTTTCAAGAATATGTATCTGGGCGCCTTTATGTCGAGCGGCCAGATTTGCATGGCCCTCAAGCGGCTTTATGTGCATCGCTCGCGCTATGATGAGGTGGTGGACGGGCTGACAGCCGCCTGTGAGAAGGTGGTGGTTGGCGACGGTCTGTTGCCAGAGACAACAATGGGGCCGCTGAATAATAAAAAACAGCAGCAGGTCGTCCAGAATATGATTGCTGAGGCGCGCGCTTCCGGGGCGGAGCTGCGCGAATGCGGCCAGGTGCCGGATGAAGATTTATACCGACGCGGCTATTTTCAAAAACCAACGCTGGTCTATAACCCGGATCACCGGCTGGAAATTGTGCGTGAGGAACAGTTCGGCCCCGCCTTGCCGATCATGCCCTTTGATAGTGAGACTGAGGCTGTGCATCTGGCCAATGATTCCAATTTTGGGCTTTGCTCCTCTGTCTGGACTGAAGATCGGGATCGGGCGGTTCGGCTGGCCCGCCAGCTGGAGGCTGGCTATACCTATCTGAATGGGCATGGCCCGGCAGCCCAGGATTTCCGCGGCCCGTTCGGCGGCTTTAAGGATAGCGGGATTGGCCGCAATCTTGGCTATGAGGGCGTTGTGCAGTTTCAGGGCTATCATTCTATTTCCAGCCAGCCCGGCTGGTTATTCTGACACGAAGGATGATTTTTTACCTGTCTGCAAGATTTTGCTGTTACCCTCATCCCGGATATGCGAAAGGCTGGCAATCAGGCTGACGACAGGGAGACAGACTGTGAAAGGCAAAAAACGGGAAGTTGAAACCTTACGCTCGCGCCAATGGTTTGGCAATCAAGAGGATGTGGATCATACCGCCAACTATACCGAGCGCTATCTGAATTTTGGCCTGACCCGCGAGGAGCTGGCCGGCGACAAGCCGATTATCGCGATTGCCCAGACCGGCTCTGATCTCAGCCCGTGTAACCGCCATCATATAGAGCTGGCCAAGCGGGTGCGCGATGGTATCACGGCTGCGGGCGGAACCGCGCTGGAGGTGCCGGTGCATCCGATACAGGAAACCAGCAAGCGGCCCACTGCCATGCTGGATCGCAATCTGGCCTATCTCAGCCTGGTAGAATCGCTCTGCGGCTATCCGATTGACGGGGTGGTGCTGATGATTGGCTGCGACAAGACGACCCCGGCCCTGTTGATGGCTGCTGCGAGCGTGAATATTCCGGCGATAGCCCTGTCTGTGGGGCCGATGCTCAATGGCTGGCTGGATGGCAAGCGGTCCGGGTCCGGCACGATTGTCTGGCACGCCCGCCAGCTGAAGGCGGCTGGCAAGATAGATGATACTGAATTTGCCGAGCTGATCGCCTCTTCTGCCCCGTCTGTCGGCTATTGCAATACGATGGGCACGGCCTCAACAATGAATTCGCTGGCAGAGGTGCTGGGGATGCAGCTTCCCGGATCGGCTGCGATACCGGCCCCGCATCGCCAGCGCGGCCAGACAGCCTATGCCACCGGCCTGCGTATCGTTGACATGGTCTGGGAGGATCAGCGCCCATCCAGCATCATGACACGCCAGGCTTTTGAAAATGCGGTTGTTGCCTGTTCTGCCCTGGGCGGCTCCACCAATGCGCCCATCCATCTGAACGCGGTCGCCCGCCATCTGGGGGTTGCGCTGGATAATGAGGATTGGCAGAGGCTGGGCCATCAGGTGCCGCTGCTGGTCAATATGCAGCCGGCCGGAGAGTATCTGGGCGAGGATTTTCACCGGGCCGGCGGGGTGCCGGCCGTGCTCAAGGCCCTGATAACCGGCGGGCTTTTGCCGCATCCAGGGGCAATCACGGCCAATGGCAAGAGCCTGGAAGAGAATTGCCGGGCTGCTGAGATTCTGGATAAGTCAGTGATCCGCCCGCTTGACCAGCCGCTCAAACAGGCGGCCGGTTTTTTGAATCTCAGCGGCAATCTGTTTGATTCTGCGATTATGAAAACATCTGTCATTTCTGCAGAATTCCGCCAGCGTTATTTGTCCAATCCAGAAGACCCAAACGCCTTTGAGGGCTGGGCGATGGTCTTTGACGGGCCGGAGGATTTTCGCGCCCGTATTGATGATCCGGCCCTGAAGATTGATGAGCAGGCTATTCTGGTGATGCGCGGGACTGGGCCGATTGGCTATCCGGGCGGGGCTGAGGTGGTGAATATGCGCCCGCCTGCCTATCTGATTAAAAAGGGCATCACGGCGCTGGCCTGTATCGGCGATGGGCGGCAATCCGGCACTTCTGGCTCGGCCTCTATTCTCAACGCCTCCCCGGAAGCAGCAGCAGGCGGCGGTCTGGCCTTGCTGGAAACCGGCGACAGGCTGCGTATTGATTTGAATCAATGCCGGGCTGATATGCTGGTCGAAGCAGAGGAGCTGGCCCGGCGGGCCGCCGCGCTGGCTGAGCAGGGCGGCTTCCCCTATCCAGACAGCCGGTCGCCCTGGCAGGCTATTTTCCGCCAGCAGGTGCGTCCGTTTTCAGAGGGGATGGTTCTGAAGGATGCCGAGGGGTTTCGCTCAATCGGAGACGCGATTCCGCGCAATAACCACTGATCAGCTGGTTTGGATCAACCGGCCCCGATAACTAGGCCCGCAGCAGATTTTCCGCCCGCGCCAGCCCGGCAACATAGCCATCTGTGCCAAAGCCGGCGACCACCCCGTCGGCCCGCAGGCTGACAAGAGAGGTGTGGCGGAAGCTCTCGCGCTGGTGAATATTGCTGATATGCAATTCCAGAACCGGCCCGTCAAAAGATTTCAGCGCATCCAGCAACGCCTGGAAGTATGGGTAAAGGCGCCGGGATTAATGACAATAGCCGCCGCCTTTTCGCGCGCCTCATGCACCCAGTCCAGAAAGGTGCCTTCATGATTGGTCTGGCGGAAGTCAATTTCAGTATCCGCAGCTGCCGCCGCCCGGCATTTTGCCTCAATATCGGCCAGCGTTTCGGAGCCATAGATATGCGGCTCGCGGGTGCCAAGCAGGTTCAGATTGGGGCCGTTCAGGATAAAGATAAGATGCGCCATTGGCTTGCTGCCTGTTTTGCTGGAAAGGAGAGCTGGTTTCCCCAGCACTATAGCAAGGGTTCAGCGAATTTCATCTGTTTTTCGCCTTGCCCCCTTGTGCGCCCATATCTGGCGAAACAGCCCGGTTTTTCTGGTTTTTTGGGCCTTGCTTGAAAACACCGGGCGTTTTCCTGTCTGATTGAGACCAACCTTTCTTGTTTGCCGGAGCAGCAGATGACCGAAAATCTGGACAGCATCAATCAGGGTTTATGGACCCGCGGCCTGCCAATTTTGTGCCGCTTTCCCCGCTCAGCTTCCTGCGCCGTGCCGCGACCATATTCGGCAGCTATGATGCCTGGATTTATGGCGACAGGCAGGCCAGCTGGGCAGAATGCTACGAACGTGCGGTGCGGCTGGCCAGCGCGCTGCAAAAAGCCGGGGTGCGCCCGGGCGGGGTGGTGACCCTGATCGCGGCCAACACGCCGGAAATGTTTGAAGCCCAGTTCGGGGTTGCGATGGCCGGGGCGGTGCTGAATACGGTCAATATCCGGCTCGACACCGAAACCATCAGCTATATTCTCGACCATGCTGACAGCCAGCTTCTGATAAGCGATGCAGCCTTTGCAGACCGGGTTGGCCCGGCCCTGGCAAAATCGGCCCGCCCGGATATTCCGGTGATTGATATTGTCGATCAGCAAGAGCCCGCCTCGGCGGCCGGGGCACGGCTGGGCAGCCTGGATTATGAGGCGTTTCTGGCAACCGGTGATCCGGATTTTGACTGGCAGCTGCCAGCTGATGAATGGCAGGCCATGTGCCTGAATTACACCTCCGGGACCAGCGGGCGGCCCAAGGGGGTGGTCTATCATCATCGTGGGGCCTATCTGATGGCGATGGGCACGGTGCCGGCCTGGGATGTGCCAGCGCATCCGACCTATCTCTATACAGTGCCGATGTTTCATTGCAATGGCTGGGGGCACGCCTGGATGCTGGCCTTGCTGGCCGGCCGGGCGGTGCTGACCAGAACGCTGAATGCGGAGGTGATTTTTGATCTGCTGCATCGCTACCGGATTGACCATTTCGGGGGCGCGCCGATTATTCTGGGGATGCTGGTCAATGCAGACCCGGCGATTCGCAAAAAGCCGGACTGGCCGGTCAAGGTGATGACAGCCGGCGCCCCACCCCCGGCCGCTATTCTGGAAAAGACCGAGGCCCTTGGCTTTGAGGTTATGCAGGTCTATGGGCTGACGGAAACCTTTGGCCATACGGTGCAAAGTGCCTGGCTGCGCGACTGGGATCAGCTTGATTTTGCCGCGCGCGCCGCGATCAAGGCCCGTCAGGGGGTCTGTTTCCCGCATACAGAAGGGCTGGAAGTTCTGGATACCAATACCGGCCAGCCTGTGCCGGCAGATGGGGAAACGCTGGGCGAGGCGGTTATCCGGTCCAATACGGTGATGAAAGGCTATCACAAAAATGCCGCGGCGACCGAGGCGAGCATGGCAGGCGGCTATTTTCGCTCTGGCGATCTGGCGGTGCGCCACCCGGACGGTCATATAGAGGTCAAGGACCGGCTGAAGGATATTATTATATCCGGCGGTGAGAATATCTCATCTGTAGAGCTGGAAGGCGTGCTTTACCGGCATCCGGCGGTCGGCTTTGCCGCTGTGGTGGCGATGCCGGATGAAAAATGGGGCGAAAGCCCCTGTGCCTTTATTGAGCTGAAAGACGGCGCAGAGGCCGGAGAGGCAGAGATTCTGGAATTCTGCCGCGCGCATCTGGCCGGTTTCAAAATGCCGAAAAAAGTTCTGTTTGGCGAATTGCCGAAAACCGCGACCGGCAAGATTCAGAAATTTGAACTGCGCGCCGCCCTGCGCGAGGGCTAGCCCTCTTCAGCGTTGCTGGCTGGCCCGTCCAGCATGGCACAGATCAGCTGATGTGTCTGGGCCGTCTGGGCCAGCTTGACAAAGCCGGCCCGCTCGCGATCCATCAAATCCTGCTCGCTCACCTCCGGCGCATCGCCCGGCTGGCGCACCGGGATCGTGCTGATCATCATCGCAACGGTGCGGTTATGGGCGGTAAAATCGCCGCGCGCCACGCCTGCATCCATAAAGGCTTGCATTTTTTCGCTCAATTCCGGGCTGCCCAGCTGGGCCCGCACCGGCTCAGGCGGGCGATAGCTGTCCTGCATCTCTGCTATCAGCCCCTTTGCCGCCTCAAACAAGCGATCCTTGTTCATCACCTGAATATCGCGGCCGGGCAGAAAATACTGCCAGCGCGCCGCCTGCATCGGGGCGGTTCCAACAAACCCATAGCCGATTTGTTTCCAGCAATTCCAGGCGGCCTTGTCCGTGTCAGCCCCGGCCGCCAGCCAGCGCAAAAAGCTCTCTTTTACCCCGCCGCCGCCGGGTAACAGCCCAACACCTGATTCCACCAGCCCCAGCGTTGAATTGCCATGCACTGCCAGCCGGTCACAATGGGCCAGCACCTCAAACCCGCCGCCCAGCGCCAGCCCGGACGGGGCCCCGACCACCGGCACAGGCGCATATTTCAGAGCCAGAACAGCCTGCTGGAAATCATTGAGGAAACTGTCAATGCCGGCCCAGTCACCAGCCTCAATAAGCGCGCGAAACGCATTCAGATCCACCCCGGCAGAAAAATGCTGGGCATCATTATGGATCAGGATACCGCGCCCGTGATCGCTTGCCGCGGCCTGCACAATCTGCATGGACTCCGCTGTCAGCGCATTGGCCTTGGAATGAAATTCCACCAGCGCAAACCCTCAGCGCAGAGGCTGGCCGCATGGGTGGACAGGATGGGCTGCATCGCCTGGCGCGCCATCTGCAGGCGAAAGGCCCCTTCGGGCAGAATCGCAGGCTGGTAGAGGCCGCTATGCTGGCGGATTTCCAGCTGCCCCTGATTGGCCCGATAGAAGGCCCGGCCTCTTTGCTGATACAGGCAGGCAAAGTTCCAGCCCGGCTTCTGTCGCAATCGCTGCCAGGCGCGTCCGGGCCGGTGCATCGATCATCTCAAACGGGCCGCGTTGCCAGTTAAACCCAGCTTCATCGCATCATCAAATCTTGCGGGATTGTCTGTCACCTCGCCCAGAGGCTGGCCGCATAGGCAAAACCCGGGCCAGCATCCCGCTGCAAAAGACGGCCAAAGGTTGATCCGAGGATCATGCCAGCAGCAGCTGCAGCGGCTCTTGCTGTCTGGCCTGGGCCGCGGCGGCCTTGATCGCCAAATCCGGCAGGGCCGGGCTGACCGGGCGCCAGCTGCTGCCATCTGCGCCGCCCTCTGTGACCCGCACTTGCCGGCCGCCTTCTGTCTCCCGGTAAAAGCCGCCCTTGCCTTTATTGCCGGTAAAGCCATCGGCGATCATGGCGCGCATCAGGGCCAGGTCCTGGCCGACGCCTGAAACGCATCTTCTTCTCGGCAGAATAGAGGCAAGAGGTGGCCACATCTGACATCAGATCAATGCCGATCAGATCATACAGGCCAAAAATGCCGGTTTTCGGAATCCCCATCGGGCGGCTGAACAGCGCATCTGCTGCCTCTATCGCAACACCCATTTGCAAGGCTTCATGCAGCCCGGCCTGCAAGGCAAACACGCCCACCCGGTTGCCCAGAAAGCCCGGCGTATCGGCGCATTTCACCACCCCCTTGCCCCAGAATCTGATCATTGAAGCGGGCCAGCCTGTCGATCACCTCCGGGTCTGTTTTCTCGCCGCGCACCAGCTCCAGCAGGCGCATGAACCGCACCGGGTTAAAATAATGGGTGATGGCAAAACGGCGTTGGCGGGAAATCCGCTGGGTAATCCGGTCAGCCGAACCGGAATGGTAGAGGTGTTTGAGGTGATAATACAGTCTTCCCGAATAACAGCCCAGCCGTGATAAAGGGTTTTTAAAATCCAGCTGTTCAACCACCGCCTCAATGATCGATCACACAGGCCGCCAGCTGGTCAAAATCCTCTTCGATAGGAACCGGGGTGATCCGCCCGGCAAAATCGCCCGTTGATCAGCTGTGGCGCTCGCTGGCCAGCAGCCTGTCTATATCGCCCGCTCAGCCGGGGATTTATCCATGCCCGGGCCAGCAGGCAAATCCAGCAGCAGCACCTCCAGCCCGGCATTGGCAATCTGGGCAGCAATGCCGCTGCCCATAGTGCCAGCCCCCCAGCACGGCAATTTTTGAAAAGTCACTTTTTGCTGTCACGCCTCACCCCTTTTTTGAAACAGCTGGTCCATGAAACCGGCGACAGCCCGGTTGATTTCCTGCGGCCTTTCCGGCGGCAGCATATGGCCAGCCTCGGCCAGCTCTATCAGCTGCGACTGGCCCAGTGCTGCGGCCATTGCCCGCCCTGCCTTGACCGTGAGTCATCCGATCTCTTTTTCGGCCAAGAATGACCAAAGCTGGTATATCCAGGCGGCGGCCTCCGCCCCGCCCTGATAGGCTTGGCAGGCAGCCAAATCAATGCCCAGAGCTGCCGGATTATTGGCAGCCATCAGCTGGCGGCTGAAGCCCAGATGCAAACAGGCCAGACTGGCGCAGCGTCATGCAGCCGCGCATGACCATGGCCCCAACTTCCAGTCATCATCGGGCGGCCATTTTGCGGGTCTGTTTGGCTGTTTCAGCAGGCTGTGACCGGGATTGAGAGCTGCGCTCCGCGCTGGCCGCGCCAAATCTCCGGCATCTTGCCGGCAGCCTCTTGAAGCAGCGAACCTTCCTGGGATGGCCGGTCAGAATAAGCTGTGCCAAGCCCAGCTCAGCGGCCAGCCCGGCGATCCCATCGGCCATCTCCTCAATAGAAGGCCAGCGGGTCCCCGCCGGACAATCCATGGCCAGGAAAATCAGGCGCATAAACAGAATGTCACTTGATAGGCCAGCCAGCGGCTCACCACGCCCAGCCAGGTGCTGACTCTGGCCGCTGCTGTGCAACATTCGCCAAGAGCCGGGGGCTTAGTCGGCTGCGGCCGCAGGTTGCGATATGGACGATTGCTGTGAAAATCGATACGCATAATTGGTCAGCCTTTCGCTTGCGCCATGGCTTTGGCAGCGGCCCGCAAGGCTTGCTGGAAATCGTCCTTGATATCCTCTATCGCTTCCAGACCGACCGACAGGCCGGATCATATCATCGCTCAGCCACGCCCTGCCGCATGGCTTCAGCATCAATATGTGAATGGGTGGTGCTGGCTGGATGAATGACCAGCGTTTTGGCATCCCCGACATTGGCCGAATGGCTGGCCAGTT
>JAYPQA010000028.1:0-111476 GCA_038131695.1 Alphaproteobacteria bacterium
TCATGCGTGGTGAGTTCAGGTCCCGCCTCGGCAAATCCGGCCACAGCCATGGTGATGCGGTAATCTGTCTCGCCGATTTTTTCAATATTATAGGGCGGCCAGTTGGACTGGCTGCTATCGGCGGTCTGAAACAGGCTGTCCACCAGATTGGCCATCCGGTCAAAGCCGATGGCGCTGCGGTAAAACGGGGTGAGATCAAGTCGTGTCATTTTTTGGCCTCCTTAAGGTCTAAGCAAGGTGTTACTGTCTTGCAGCCCCCTTATGATGGCCCCTTGCGGCGGCCTGGCAGGCAAAGACAGATCGGTGCGGCCCGCCCCGCCACCCGCCAGCCAAAATGGCCTGCCGGGTCTGTTGGCGTATCGGGCCTTTTTCTCTTAATCTGCATATAAGAAGCCGCCAGAAAGAGATCAAGGGGCAGGAATCAGGGGGCGGGCCATAAAAAACCGGCCTGCGAGGGCCGGTTTTGCCGTTCCGTTAAAAGGCCGGAAAGTTATTTCATGCCCAGCCCGGAAAAGCGCTTATTAAAGCGGGCCACCTGACCCTCAGCACCCAGAACGCGCTGCTGGCCTGTCCAGGCCGGATGGTTCAGCGTATCAATGCTAAGGCGCATCACATCGCCGTCCTTGCCCCAGGTTGAGCGGGTCTTGCGCTCGCTGCCATCTGTCATCACCAGGGTGATTTCATGGTATTCCGGGTGAATATCTTTTTTCATCTGCCTGTCTCCTGCCAGCCTTTTTCGGCCTTGGTGCCTGCTGGCTGACTATTCGGCGCAAATCGCCTCTTAATTTCACAAGTCGGCAATGCTATACCCCTCTTGAGACAAGAAATCAAGCCTCTGGATGGAGCCGGGATGCGAAAATCTGACCTCATTAAAGCCCTGCCGGAAACCAGCCAGAAGGTGCCGCTGGCCAGCCTGCGTGCCTTTTTGCCTTTTGCCCGTCCCTATCGGATGCAGATTCTGGCGGCGATAGGCGCGCTTTTGATGGTGTCCGGGGCGATGCTGTCAATGGGGCGGGGCTGGCCTATCTGGTGGATGAGGGGCTGGGCGGAGACGACCCGCTGCTGCTGGCCAAGGCGGTGATGATCGCGCTGGCCCTTGCGGCGGTGCTGGCCACGGGCAGCTATTTTCGGGCCAGCCTGATCAACCGGGTGGGGGAGCAGATGATGGCCGATATTCGCCGCACCCTGTTTGCCCAGGTGATGGGCCTGTCTGCCAGCTGGTTTGAAGCGGCGCGCACCGGTGATGTGCTGGCCCGGCTGTCCACCGATACCGCCGTGGTTCAGGCGGTTCTGGCTTCAGCCCTGTCAATGGCGGTGCGCAATGTCATCTTGCTGACGGGCGGGCTGGTGCTGGTGGTTCTGTCCAGCCCGAAAATGTCTTTGGTGGTGGCGGTGATTGTGCCGCTGGTGGTGGTGCCGCTGATCGTTATGGGGCGGCGCTTGCGGCGCGCCTCACGGCTGGCCCAGGACAGGCTGGGGGATGTATCGGTGCAGGCAGAAGAGGCGCTGAGCGGCATTCGCACCGTGCACGCCTTTGGCCAGAATGAACAGGTGATAGGCCGCTATAACCAGGCTCTTGGCGCGGCATTGGAGGCAGCACTGGCACGGGTGCGGCTGCGCGGCATTCTGGCAGCGATTGTGATTTTTCTGGTGGTCAGCGGGGTGGCGGCGATCCTGTGGATTGGCGGGCGCGATCTGCAACAGGGGCTGATCAGCCCGGGCGATCTCTCGGCCTTTGTCTTTTATGCCTTTCTGGTGGCCAGCGCGACCGGGGCGCTCTCAGAATTGGGCGGTGATCTCCAGCGCGCGGCCGGGGCCGCAGATCGGATCGCCCAGCTGCTGGCGGTGACCGACCGGGTAGAGGAGCCGCCGCTGGCCGACCAGCAGACCCTGCCGACCGGCGCCGCCCTTGATATTGATTTTGCGGGCCTCAGCTTTACCTATCCGGCGCGCCCGGATCAGCCTGCCTTGAGCGCTATAGACTTTCAGATAGCCGCTGGTGAGCGTGTCGCTCTGGTTGGGCCGAGCGGGGCCGGCAAATCCACCCTGTTTCATCTTTTGCTGCGTTTTTATGAGCCGCAATCCGGCCGGATCCGTCTGGGCGGGCTCGATATTCGCCAGCTGGGGCTGGATCATTTGCGCAGCCATATCGCCATTGTTCCCCAGGACCCGGCGCTGTTTTCCGCCAGCGTGCGCGAGAATATCGCCTTTGGCGTGCCAGAGGCCGGAGAGGCGGCCATCACGGAGGCGGCCAGGCTGGCCGAGGCACTTGATTTCATTCAGGCCCTGCCAGATCAGTTTGATACGCCGGTCGGGGAAAAGGGCGTGCGCCTGTCCGGCGGCCAGCGCCAGCGCCTGGCCATTGCGCGGGCGATTTTGCGCAACCCCTCAGTGCTGCTTCTGGATGAGGCGACCAGCGCGCTGGATTCTGTTTCTGAGGCGGCGGTGCAATCAGCTCTGGCCAGCCTGATGCAGGGGCGCACCTCGCTGGTCATCGCCCACAGGCTGGCGACAGTTCTGGATGCCGATCGGATTATCCTGCTGGATCAGGGCCGTATCATCGCCAGCGGCACGCATGAGGAATTGCTGGCAGATGAGCCGCTTTACCGGGACCTTGCGCTGCGCCAGTTTCACCAGCCGGTTGGCTGAGAAAAAAGGCGTATCAGGGCAAGCGCGGGCCGTAATAATGAATCGCACTCTGATTGTCACTGGCGGCAAATTGCCCGGCCATAAAATCAGCCTTGGCCCCGGTCAGAATCCACTCAGCCAGCCCGGCCAGCGGTTTTGTTCCGCTCGGCAAGGTGAGGGTGCCGCTGGCCTCCAGCAAGGCGGTCTTGTCTGCTGATAGGGGGCTTGCCAGATCAAAGCGGGTGGCCCCGTCGCTGCTCTCCCCGCTCAGCTGAAACATCCCGGAAGCAAGGTTCAGGATGGCCCGCCCGCTGGTCTTGTGGGTCTGCCAGCCTGCCGGTTGCTGCAGCATCAGATTTTGTTCCAGCTGCCAGACCAGACGGCTGTCCGCAGGCAGGCTCACATCCTGCAGCTTCCAGATGGACAGGGCGGTGAACAGCCCGCCCGGCCGCTGTTCTGTCACAGGCTTGATATAGACCGCCGCCCCATCCAGCCTGGGCGGGCCAGCATTGGTCAGGATCACCCGTTGCAGGTCAATCGGCCCGGCCTTGGCCAGCCAGAGAGCCAGCTGGTGATGCGCGCCGGGTGGCAAAGCCGCCTGGCTTCCCGGCAAGGAACTGCCCGGCAGCTGATCGCCATCTGTGCCCTGTGCCGGAAGGCCATTTTGCAACCGCGCCAGAATAGCGCCGAAAAGCAGCTGCAGGGACTGGCGTTCTGCTATATCCGGTTCGCTTTGGCGGGCGGCCGTGCCGCCGGGATAGGGATCGCTGGCCAAGAAGGCGGCCAACCCGGCGCGCTGTTCTGTTGCAGCCCGGGCGGTTTCGGCAGGGCGGCTGGCCAGCTGCCAGTCAATCTCAGCAGGCCGGGCCAGACCGGCCGGAAAGACAAGCAATCCTCCGGCAAGAAGGGCGATGCCCAGCGCCCTAGCGCGGCGGGCTGGCATTGGCCAGCCTCTGGGTCAATTTTAGTTCAATGCGGCGATTTTTCTGGCGGGCGGCCAGCGTATCTGCCTGGTCAATCGGCTGAAACTCACCATAGCCGGTCGCGGCCAGCCGGTTCGCCGGCACGCCTTGATCGATCAGGAAACGCACCACCGACATGGCCCGCTCGGTGGACAGGTCCCAATTATCGGTATAGCGCCCGCTGACCGGCACGGTATCGGTATGGCCATCCACCTGCAGCACCCAGGGCACGCTTTGCGGGATTTCCCCGGCAATATCCAGCAAGGCCGCGCCAATATCGGCCAGCTGGGCCTGGCCAGCCGGGTTGATGCGCGCCTGACCCGGGGCGAACAGCACTTCGGATTGAAAGACAAACCGGTCGCCGACAATCTGTATATCGGTGCGCTGCGAGAGGATATCGCGCAGCTGGGCAAAGAATTCTGAGCGGATCAGCTGTAATTCCTGCACCCGGTTGGCCAGCGCAGCATTCAGCTTTTCCCCCAGCGCGGCCAGCGCAACCTTGTCCTCTGCCGCCTGTTTTTCCTTTTCAGCCAACAGCCGCTGCAAGGCCTCCAGCTCGTTACGGAGCGCCAGGCTAGCCGCGATCAGCCGGTCAATCTCTGCCTTGGCTTCCAGCGTTGCATTATTGGCAGAGGCCAGCGCCTGCTGATTTTCCTGCAAGCTGTCCTGCTGGCTCGCAATCAGCTGGGCGCGCTGGGCAAGCAGAGTGGTTTTCGCATCAATTTCAGCCTGCTGTTCGGCCAGGCTGGTCTGCATCTCTGCCAGCCTCTGGCGCAGACCGTCCGCTGTGCCGCGCATCGCCTCCAGATCATTTGCCAGCCCGTCCCGTTCGCCGGTCATGCTGGCCAGCTGTTCGGTCAGGCTGTCCTTTTCCTGCTGGCTGGCCAGCAAACTGGCCCGCAGCCCGGCCAGCTCAGCGGCCAGCGCATCGCGTTTTTCGCCCAGCTCTTCCATTTCCAGACCGAGGGCGGCCAGCTCACTGCTGAGGGCGGCATTTTCTTCACGCTCCAGATTAAGCAGCCCGGTCAGCGCCGACAATTCAGCGCGCAGCCGGGAGAGCGAGGCATCCTGACCCGATACGCGCCAGGACAGGTTCGCCTGAATCAGCACAAAAACCATCAGCACAAAGACAAAAACCATCAGCAGGCTGGCCAGCGCATCGACAAAGCCGGGCCAGGTCACGTCGGCCGGGCGGCCTCTGGTTCCAAGGCGGGAGAGTGCCATCAGCCCTTGCCTTTCCGGTTGCTGTCAGCTGCCTGCATGACGGCTTTGGACAGAGCGCGGATTTCGGCTGTCAGCCCGTCCGAGAGCTTGCCATGCGCGCTGGCCAGCGTTTCGGACAGGGTTTCAATGCGCGCCCCCAGCTGGGCCAGCTGCTCGCGCAGGCGGCGGTCATCGCCAATCTGTTCAGCCAGGCTGGCCAATGTCACATTCAGCTGGCTGAGCTGGGCCGTCGTCTTTTGCCGGTCTGCCTCAGATTGCTCCATCGACTGGGCCAGGGCCAGCATCGCCCGCGCCCCTTCCTCAGACAGGCCAGCTGCCAGGGCTGGCGATCCACCCGTGCTGCCGCTCTCGGAAATATCATTATAGCGGGCAAAGGCGGAGAGCCAATCTTCCACCTCATTGAAAAAACGCCCCATCGCCTGACCCAGCTGCAAATCCAGAAAGCCCAGCAGCAGGCTGCCTGCCAGCCCGAAGAGTGAGGAGGAAAAAGCGGTTGCCATGCCAGCCAGCGGCGCATCCAGCCCGCCGCGCAGCTGCTGCATCATCTGGTTCAGATCAGCTGAATTCATATCCAGCCCCTCAACCACCCCGCCGACAGCGGCAATGGTCTGGAGCAGCCCCCAAAAAGTGCCCAGCAGGCCGAGGAAAATCAACAGCCCAATCATATAGCGGGAAATCTCGCGCCCCTCATCAAGGCGGGCCGCCACCCCATCCAGCACCGAGCGCAGGGACAGCGCCGAGAGCTGGCGGTCGCTGCGCGAATCCGCCAGCATCACATTCACCGTTGCCAGCACCACCGGCTTGCGGCCATTCGGGTTCAGCTTTTTCGTGCGCTGGATATTGGCCAGCCAGGCCGCCTCCGGGCTGAGCCGTAAAACCTGGCGGAAATTATAGATAATGCCAATCAGGCCGGTCGCCACAATCACCCCGTTCAGGAACGGATTGCCCATAAAGGCGGCGACCAGCTGCTGCCAGAACAGGCCGGCCAGCCCCAACACCACCAGCACCACAACACCCATCCTGATCAGAAAAACCCTTGGATCTGTCATTGTCCCCGTCCCTGTTCCTCACACCCGTTTGTCCCATCCTCTATCCCTGCCCGCAAAGCATGGCAGGATTATGGCAAGGGGGAAAGGGGGGAAATGACCCCGGCGTTTTTCGGGGCCATGAGGGGGAGGGGCGGTAACCTTTTTTTAAGGTTGCTTTGCTAAACTGCTGCCTCATAAAGGAGGGCAGGTGATGGCCAAAACGCGCTGGAGCCGGGATGAGTATATTTTGCTGCTGGATTTATATAAGAGGCTCGGCAAACAACCTGCCTATCCGCAAACATTGCCGGAGGTGGTCGCGCTCAGCCGGGCTCTGCGGCGCATGAATCAGCCGCTGTGCAAGCCTATGCAAACATCGCAACCCGGCCGGGGTGTCCTTTTATCTGGCCAAAATGATGGCGCATGACCCGGAAGCGGTCGGCTCTGGCTTGAGGGAAAAGGAGACGGCCTCTGGCTATCAGCTGCGTGTTTCAGTCTTTCAGGAGTTTTATGATGATGGGGCGGCTCTGGCCGCGGAAATTGCCCGCATCCGCTCTGCCTATGGTCTGGATGAGGCGCGTCCCCGGCCCCAGCTGGCTGCCCAGAATCAGCCAGACTGGCCGGGCCAACCCGTTCTGAGCCCGCCCGCCTGCTTGCACAAAGGGGAGGAGTGTTGCGGGTTTTTGGCCGGTCAGCCGCGCAGCAATTTCAGCAAGGGGCCATGCAGCGTGCCATTGGCCGTCACCACATCGCCGCTTTCCAGCGCCCGGTCACGGGCGGCAAAATCAGAGACAAAGCCGCCTGCCTCGCGCACCAGAATGAAGCCGGCTGCGATGTCCCAGATATTCAGCCCGCGCTCCCAGAACCCGTCATAGCGGCCTGCCGCTACCCAGGCCATATCAAGGGCCGCCGCGCCGAACCGGCGCACCCCGCTGCTGGCCCGCGCCACCCGCATCATGCCAGCCGCATAGGCCGGGTCCTCTGCCTCATCCCCGCGGCCCAGAAAGGGGATGCCGGTGGCAAACAGCGCCTCGTCCATGCGCCGCCTGCCAGCGACCCGGATACGCCGCCCATTCAGATAGGCCCCGATACCCTGTTCTGCGTGAAAAAACTCATCCCGCACGGGATCAAACACAGCCCCGGTGGTAATCTTGCCCTGTTCCATCACGGCGATGGAAATGGCGAAATGCGGGATGCCATGCAGGAAATTCGTGGTTCCGTCAATCGGGTCCACAATCCAGCAGGGGGCATCCTTGTCGGCCCCTTCGGTCTTTCCGGATTCCTCCATCAGCATATTCCAGTCCGGACGGGCAGCCGCCAGTTCCGCCTTTATGATCTGCTCAGCCTTCAGATCGGCCTGGCTGACAAAATCAGCTGCCCCCTTGCGGCTGACCTGCAGGTTTTCCACCTCGCCGAAATCACGCATCATGCGGCGGCTGGCCTTGTCGGCCGCCTTGAACATCACATTGACAAGGGCAGAACGGGTTGCCATGACTTTATTCTCCTGCGGCCCGGCGGGCCGGTAAAAACCAATCGGTAAAACCAGTATTGAAAAAAGCCGGTCAGTCCTTGGCCCGCTCTACATAAGAGGCATCTTCGGTGCGGACAACGATACGGGTGCCCGCCTCGATATGCGGCGGAACCATCACCCTGACCCCGTTATCTGCCAGCGCCGGCTTGAAAGAGGAAGAAGCCGTCTGCCCCTTGACCACCGCATCCGCCTCAACCACCGTCACCACCGCCTGATCCGGCAGGGAGACGGAAATCGGCTCACCCTCAAAGGCTTGCATGGTCACCTGCATCCCATCCTGCAAAAAGGCGGCTGGCTCGCCGATCATCTCGGCCTTGATTGAGAATTGCTCGTAATTCTCATTATTCATGAAGATAAAATTCGCCTCCTCAGCATAGAGATAGGTGCAGGCCACCTCTTCCAGAATGACCCGCTCCACCGTCTCTGAGGCCCGGAAGCGTTCATTCAGCTTGGTGCCGTCACGAATATCGCGCAGCTCAACCTGGGCGAACGCCCCGCCCTTGCCGGGCTTTACATGGCTGATTTTCACCGCTGCCCAGAGCCGCCCATTATGCTGGATCACATTGCCCGGACGAATTGCATTGCCGTTCAGTTTCATATCTGCCTCATCAGATTGTTATCTGCCGCACGCTGTCAATCCAGCGCGGCCTTGACCACCGCCTCTGCGGTGATGCCGAAATGCCGGTAGAGATCGCCGGCCGGAGCCGAGGCCCCGAAGCCGGTCATGCCAACAAAGCGGCCATTCGGGCCGGTTATCGCTTGCCAGCCCATTTCAATGCCCGCCTCAACAGCCACCACCCGCTTTGCTGTCCCGATAAGGCTGGCCAGATAATCGGCCCCCTGTTCCAGCAGCACATCCATGCAAGGCACTGAGACCAGCCGGGTCGGATGCCCGTCTGCTTCCAGCTGGCTGCGCGCATCGGCAGCGATGCCCAGCTCTGATCCGCTGGCCATCAGCACAATCTGCGGATCAGCGCTGGCCTCAGCCAGAATATAGCCGCCACGGGCAGACCGGTTTTCCGGGCTGTCATCCAGACGCAGCTGCTCCAGCCCCTGACGGCTCAACGCCAGCACCGACGGGGTTTTTTCGCTGGCCAGTGCCATCTCCCAGGCTTCTGCGGTCTCCACCACATCCCCGGGCCGCCAGACTTGCAAATTGGGAATCGCGCGCAGGCTGGCCAGATGTTCAACCGGCTGATGGGTTGGCCCATCCTCTCCCAGCCCGATGGAATCATGCGTCATCACATAAATCACCCGCTGCTGCATCAAGGCAGACAGGCGGATGGACGGGCGGCAATAATCGGTAAAGACCAGAAAAGTCCCGCCATAGGGAATCACCCCGCCATGCAGGGCCAGCCCATTCATCGCAGCTGCCATGCCATGCTCGCGCACCCCGTAATGAACATAAGTGCCGCTGTAAGTATCTCTGGTGAAAATGGCCTGATCGCCGCCCTTGGTATTGTTGGAGCCGGTCAGATCAGCTGAGCCGCCAAACAGGCTGGGAACCGCAGGCAGCAGCGCCTCAATCGCTTTCTGGCTGGCCACCCGGCTGGCCAGTTTCACCGGGTTCGCTGCCAGCGCTTTTTTATGGGCGCGGATAGCCTCATTTGCGGCTTTGCTGAAATCACCTTTCAGGGCAGCAGAAAAAGCCGGCCCGTTCTGGGCGGCGGCCAGCCGGTCCTGCCAGTCGGCGGCCTGTTGCTGGCCCTGCTTGCCAACCGCCCGCCAGCTGGCCAGCAGCGCGTCTGGAATCTCAAAAGGGGCATGGGACCAGCCCAGCTTTTCGCGGGTCAGGGCATTTTCCTCAGCCCCCATTGGCGCGCCATGGGCCTTGGCCGTGCCACCGCGGTTGGGAGAGCCATAGCCGATTTCCGTCTTGCAGCAAATCAGGCTGGGCTTGCCGGTTTCGGCCTTGGCCTCAGCAATCGCGGCTGAAACAGCTGCCCCGTCATGCCCATCACAGGCCAGCACCTGCCAGCCAGCCGCCGCAAAGCGGGTCCGGACATCCTCAGAAACGGCCAGGCCGACCGGCCCGTCAATCGAGATGCCATTATCATCAAACAGCGCAATCAGGCGGCCCAGCCCCAGATGCCCGGCCAGACCTGCTGCCTCATGGCTGATCCCTTCCATCAAACAGCCATCCCCGGCGATTGCATAGGTGAAATGATCCACCAGATCATCGCCATATTGGGCGTTCAGATGCCGCTCAGCCATCGCCATGCCGACCGCATTGGCAATGCCCTGTCCCAGCGGGCCGGTGGTTGTCTCAATCCCGCCCGCATGGCCAAATTCAGGATGCCCGGCGGTGCGCGCGCCCAGCTGGCGGAACTGGCGCAGCTGATCCAGAGTCATATCGGAATAGCCGGTCAAATAAAGCAGCGCATAAATCAGCATGGAGCCATGCCCGGCCGACAGCACAAACCGGTCCCGGTCTGGCCAGTCCGGCTGGCTGGCATCAAATTTCAAATGGTCACAGAACAGCGCGGTCGCCGCATCTGCCATGCCCATCGGCATCCCCGGATGGCCGGAATTGGCGGCATCGACCGCATCCATTGCAAGCAGGCGAATCGCATCAGCCATTTTGGCTCGGTTTTCTGTCTGGGTCATGGTCCCTGTCTCAAAAATTGGTCTTTGTCGTTTCGCCGCCAGCGGCCAGCCTCTCCAGCTGCCAGCTGATAGCGTCAAAATCTCCGGCAATCTGCCTGATTTGTGCGCGCCGCGTCAATTGGAAGTTGCGTGCGCCGCGGCCAGATTTGCGATTGCCTTATATGATCGGGGACGAAGTTTCCGGGCCAAGCGATTGTGCGCCTTGCCTTTTCGATTAATTGGACTACACTGAATCCGGTCAGGCCCCTGCCATTTGCAGCGGGCTTTCACCAGCTTCGGAGTTACAGACACCGCATGGCCAGCAGATTGGAACAGGCATTGGACGGGCTGGAGGAGGCTCTGGCTGATTTGTCAGCGGCGGCAGACTCAGCCCTGTCGGCGGGCCGTCTTGCCGATTTGTCGGCCGCAGACAGCCAGCTGGCAGAAAGTGACCGCGCCGAGCTGGACGCGATTCGCACCAATCTGGAACGCGCCGCCAGCCTGTTGCAAGCCAGCCAGCCCCCTGATCAGAAAGAGCCATCATGAGCCAGTCTGTTGTAACCGTCCGGCTGAATGGCCAACCCTATCAGATGGGCTGCGATCCGGGCCAGGAAGCCCATATTGAGGCGCTGGCGGCCAGCGTTGATTCCATCTTGCAGCAGCTGGCGGGCAGCGTCGGCCAGCTGGGAGAGGCCCGTATGCTGGCCATGGCCAGCCTGATACTGGCAGACCAGACCACACAGGCCGGCAGCCCGGCCCCGTCTGCCCCGATGTCTGATTCCCCAGCCGCTACTCCGGTCGCTAACCCGGCCCCGACGCTGGATGAGGAGGCCCTCGCCCAGCGCATAGAGGCGGCGGCGGACCAGCTGAAGAAGCTTGCCAGCCAGCTCGCAAAAGCCTAGAAAGGGGCGTGATAGCTGGACAGTGCGCCAGGTGTTTCAATCCCTGGGACCATAATCTTCTGAAGGGAGCTGTCCCTGTGCAGGCTGCGGCCTGCATATCATGGCGCCCACCTGTTTGTCAGGTCACAGAGGATGAACCAAGCCAGCGGCTGATCTGGCTATCACCCTGAATTTCAGCCATTTCAGAGTTTAGCCGGATGAAGTTTGAGACCGGCTGAATGTGGTGCAGGCAAACAGGCCCAGCTGTGGGCAGGCCCAGCTGTGGGAGGGCAAGAGAGCTGCAAAAGCCGGATAATCTGGACGAGGCCAAGCAAGCCGCCCGCAAGGCCGCTGCTGCCCAGCGCAAAAAAGCCGCAGACTCAGCCCCGCAGGCGGCCGGGGAGCTGGCCAAGCAGACCGAATTGCTGCGCGCCTGTCTGGCGGACCGGCAGGCCCCGGTTATCGCTGGCTATTGGCCTATCCGAACAGAGCTGGATCCGCGCCCGCTGCTGGCCCGCCTGCGCGCGGTCGGGGCCCGCATTTGCCTGCCCGCCACCCCGCCCCCCGGCCAGCCGCTCAGCTTTCATCATTTTGCCTCAGAAGACCAGCTGACAGATGGGCCCTATGGCACGCGCCAGCCGGACCCGGCCAGCCCGCCTGTGATCCCGCAGCTGATTCTGGCCCCGCTGCTGGCTTTTGATGCGGGCGGCGGGCGGCTTGGCTATGGCGGCGGGTTTTATGACCGCACGCTGGCGGTGCTGGCGGCGGCGGGCCACAAACCGCTCTATATTGGGCTTGCCTTTGCCGGCCAGCAACTTCAGACTGTGCCGACCGGGCCGCTGGACAGGCGGCTGGATGGGGTTTTGACCCCTGATGGCTGGGCGGGGCGTCCGGCCTGATGGGCTTGAGAGGAAGCGGTTTTGGCACGGATATTATTTTTTGGCGATATTGTCGGGCGCGCCGCCCGCCAGACGGTGATCGGCCAATTACCGGATTTGCGCCAGCAGCTGGCAGCTGATTTTATCGTTGTGAATTGCGAGAATAGCGCGGGCGGTTTCGGGGTCACCCCGCCGATTGCCAAGGATTTGCTGGCCGCCGGGGCCGATGTGCTGACCAGCGGCAATCATATCTGGGACAAGGCAGAAATCGCCCCCTATATCGCCAGCCAGCCGCGGCTGTTGCGCCCGGCCAATATGGAGGCGGGCTTTCCGGGCAGTGGCCGGGTGGTTGTTGAGGGGGCGGGGGGGCTGCGCCTTGGCGTTATCAATATCCAGACCAATTTATTCATGGCTGACAATGACAATGCGTTCCGGGTGCTTGACCAGCTGCTGGACAAGATGCGGCTGGGCCGCGAGGCAGATTTCATTCTGGTGGATATGCATGGTGAGGCGACGTCGGAAAAAATGGCGCTGGGCCATTTTCTGGATGGGCGGGTGACGATGGTGGTCGGCACCCATACCCATGTTCCGACAGCCGATTACCGGGTCTTGCCGGGGGGAACAGCCTATCAGACAGATAGCGGGATGTGCGGGGATTACCAATCTGTTATCGGCATGACCAAGGACGCTGCGATTGCTCGTTTTATGGGCCAGCCTGCCAGCCGCTTGAGTGTCGCCAGCGGCCCGCCAACCTTGTGCGGACTTTTGGCTGAGGCGGACCCGGCCAGTGGTCTGGCCGTTGCGGTTCAGCCGCTGCGCCAGGGTGGCAGCCTGAGCCAGACAGGCGCTTAAGCCGGGGCCAGCCGGATCAGCACTTGCCGGACTGGCAAAACAAACCCATTTCTGCTAGAAGATGCGGGCAGTCTGGCGATTAGCAGGCTGCCGGGTGGGCGGGGCTGTCCCGGCTGCCCGAAAACGGGCCAAAATCTGGCTCAAAACACTGGCATTAGAAAAGGCAAGCAGGCATACGGAGCCCGATTTATGGCAGGTCATTCCAAATTTGCAAATATCAAACATCGCAAGGGCGCGCAGGATAAAAAACGCGCCAAGATTTTCACCCGTCTGATTAAAGAGCTGGCTGTGGCCGCCCGATCCGGCACAGACCCTGCCTCCAATCCGCGCCTGCGCACCGCGCTGGCCGCCGCCCGCGCCGCCAATATGCCAAAAGACAATATTGAGCGGGTGCTGAAAAAAGCAGAAGGCGGTGAAGGCGATAATTATGAGGAAATCCGCTATGAAGGCTATGGGCCGGGCGGCACCGCCTTTATTGTTGAGGCGATGACAGATAACCGCAACCGCACCGCTTCTGAAGTGCGCGCGGCCTTTTCCAAATATGGCGGCTCGCTGGGGGAAACCGGCTCGGTCAGTTTTATGTTTGACAAGGTAGGACAGATCAGCTGGCCTGCCTCAGTTGCCGATGCCGACACCATGTTTGAGGCGGCTTTGGAGGCCGGGGCCGAAGAGGTTGAATCAGATGCCAGCGGCCATTTGATCACCAGCTCGCCCGCTGATTTTATTGCCGTGCGTGAGGCGCTGGAAGAGCGGTTCGGCGCACCCGAAGAGGCTGAGCTGACCTGGCGGCCCCAGAATACCGTTCAGGCAGAAGAGGCCCAGGCAGGCACCTTGCTGAAATTGCTGGATGCGCTGGATGACAATGATGATGTGCAAAATGTGTCCGCCAATTTTGAAATTGATGATGCGGTGCTGGCCCGGCTGGGATGAGTGTGGCCGTTTGCCGCCAGCCAGGCTGACCCGCACAGGCAGCAACCAAACCGGAGGGCCGGGAGTGTGAGCAGAGTGATGCTGGGAATTGACCCGGGGCTGCAATGCACCGGCTGGGGGCTGGTCAGCCAGTCCGGCCAGCAGCTCCATCATGTCGCCCACGGCACGGTGCGGACCAACCCGGCTTATTCTGATGCGCTGCGCCTTCGTGAAATTCATGACGGGCTGGCTGAGGTGGTCAGCCAGTGGCAGCCTCACGCTGCTGCCATTGAATCGATTTTCGTGGCCCGCGGGGCGGCCTCTGCCATCAAGCTGGGCATGGCACGGGGGGTGGCCATGCAGCTCTGTTCCGGGGCCGGATTGTCACTGGCAGAGGTGGCCGCCAGACAGGTGAAAAAAGCGGTCACCGGCACCGGCAAGGCGGATAAAAAACAGGTGCAGGCGATGGTGGACAGGCTGCTGGGTATCCAGAGCCGCGGCGCGGATGCCGCCGATGCGCTGGCGATTGCCATTGCCGCGCTGAATCATTCCGGCCTGGCGGGCGGGGCCGGGGCTGATCAGCCAGACAGGGGCCAGCCGGGTCGCGGTCTGGCGGCTGCGATAGAGGCGGCCCTCGCGCGCGAAGAGCAGGAGGCAGGCGATGATCGCACAGCTGCAGGGCCAGATTGTCCGGCTGGACAGCCAGGCGCTTATTCTGGATGTGGGCGGGGTGGGCTATCTGGTCTCGGTCTCGCGCCGGACGCTGGAAAAAGCAGGCCAGCCGGGGGATCAGCTCACCTTGCTGACCAGCTTGCAGGTGCGCGAGGATTCGATGACCCTGTTCGGCTTTGCTGAAGCGGCTGAGCAAGAGGCGTTTCATCTGGTGCAGACGGTTCAGGGGGTCGGGGCCAAGGCGGCGCTCGCGCTGCTCTCGGTGCTGGGCCCGCAGGAACTCTATCAGGCGATTTTGGCTGGTGACAAGGCAATGGTCGCCCGCGCTGAGGGAATTGGCCCGAAACTCGCCCAGCGGATTGTGAATGAGCTGGCGGAAAAAACCGGCCGCTTGCCGGTGAGCGGCCCGGAGATGGCGGCTGGCGAGGGGACACAGACTGCCGTGCTTGCCAACAGCCAGCCGGAGATCAATGATGCGCTCTCAGCTCTGGTTAATCTGGGCTATGGGCGTGCAGAAGCCTTTACAGCCCTTGGCCGGGTGCAGGCAGCCGCTGGCGACAGCCCGCCCGATCTGTCCGGGCTGATTCGACTGGCGCTAGCTGATCTGGGCCGCGGGCGCAGCTGACAGCAAGACAGGATGAGACAGAAAGGCGAGGGGAAAACAGGCGATGCAGCATACCGACCCTGAAATGCCAGATCGGCTGGTCAGCCCGGCAGGCAGTGAACAGCCTGATCCGGCCTTGCGTCCGCGCAGGCTGGAGGATTTTATCGGCCAGGGTGAGGGGCGCGCCAATCTGGAAACCTTTATCCAGGCGGCCAGCGCCCGCGAGGAAGCGATGGATCACAGCCTGCTGCACGGCCCGCCCGGCCTTGGCAAGACAACCATGGCCCAGATCATCGCCAGTGAGCTGAATGTCGGCTTTCGGGCGACCTCCGGGCCGGTCATAGCCCGCGCCGGGGATCTCGCGGCCCTGTTGACCAATCTGGCCCCGCGCGATGTGCTGTTCATTGATGAAATTCACCGGCTGAATCCGGCGGTTGAGGAAATTCTCTATCCGGCAATGGAGGATTTCCAGCTGGATTTGATCATTGGTGAGGGGCCGTCTGCGCGTTCGGTGCGTATTGACCTGCCGCCCTTTACGCTGGTTGGGGCGACGACACGGGCCGGGCTGCTGACCACACCGCTGCGCGACCGGTTTGGTATCCAGATGCGGATGCAGTTTTATGCCACAGATGAGCTGATGCAGATTTTGATGAAACAGGCCAGCAAGCTGTCCATGCTGCTGGATAAGAGCGGGGCTGAGGAGATTGCCCGCCGCTCGCGCGGTACGCCGCGGGTAGCTGGGCGTCTGTTGCGGCGGGTGCGCGATATCGCGGCGGTGGCCGGGGCTGAGGTGATTGACGGCAAGCTGGCAGATGCGGCGTTGCTGCGTCTGGGGGTGGACAAGGCCGGTCTGGATTTGATGGATAAGAAATATCTCTCCAGCCTTGCCGAGAATTATCAGGGCGGCCCGGTCGGCGTGGATACGCTGGCCGCGGTGCTGGCGGAACAGCGCGATATGCTGGAAGAGGTGATAGAGCCCTATTTGCTGCAAGAGGGGCTGTTGATGCGCACGCCGCGCGGCCGGATGCTGTCGGTTTCCGGCTGGGATTATCTGGGGCTGGAGCCTCCGCAAGAGGCGATGCGGGCCCAGCAGCTGGCCCTTGACATGGCCGCCGGAGACGCAGCTGATGACCGGTAATCCGGCATTCCGGGCAACAGCTCTGCCTGCCGGGCTTCTGGATCAGCTGGACGGCCAGATGCAGGGCCGTGACCATCTGTATCCGCTGCTGGCCCAATATGAAGATACGGATGCGGGCGGCATCGTCTATCATTCAGCCTATCTGAATTATGCCGAACGGGGCCGCTCGGCCTTTTTGCGCCTGCACGGGATTGCGCTGGCAGACTGGCTGGATCAGGCTGGCCAGACGATAGTTGTGCGCCAGCTGAACATCACCTATGAGGCTCCGGCGCGGCTGGGCAACCGGATTTTGGTGCGCTCAGCCCTGCGGCGGATAACCCCGGTGCGGGCAGAAATCAGCCAAATAATTGAAAATGCAGAGGATGGCCATATTTTTGCCAGACTTCTGGTAGAAGGGGTATGGGTAGCCGTTGGTCAGGGTGCGTGCCGTATGCCGGCCGAGATTCGCGCGGTGATGGAAGGGCTGGCATCCGAATAGGGGTTGGGGCCTGTCCGAAATCGCCAGCCCATGGGCACGCAGCTGCGAAAGCTGGCAAAAAAGCTGGCAAAAAAGCTGGCAGAAAACAGAACCAAACAAACAGGATTGGGGAATATGGAAGAAGCACAAATTACCGCGAGCGGGTCATCTGATCTGACGATTATGGGGCTGTTTTTTGCAGCTGATCCGGTGGTCAAGCTGGTGATGCTGTTGCTGGTGGCGGCCTCTGTCTGGTGCTGGGCCATCATTTTTGACAAGATTATGCGCTTGCGGCGGGAAAAAAAGCGGGCGGCGCTGTTTGAGGATCAATTCTGGTCAGGCGGCTCGCTGGATGATCTCTATGATGAGACCGGGGCGGAGCCGGACAATGCCCAGGCACGGGTTTTTGCCTCAGCGATGCGGGAATGGCGGCGGGCCTCGGCGCGCGGGATTACCAGCCGCCTCGATGGTGAGCTGCGCGCCTCCTTGCTTTCGCGCATTGAACGCTCAATGGGGCTGACCATTACGCGTGAGATGGAAAAGATGGAGCGCGGCACCGGCTTTCTGGCCTCTATCGGATCGGTGGCCCCCTTTGTTGGGCTGTTTGGCACGGTCTGGGGAATTATGAATTCCTTTCAGTCGATAGCTGAGTCCAAAAATACCAGCCTGGCTGTGGTGGCCCCGGGGATTGCTGAGGCGCTGTTTGCAACGGCCCTTGGTCTGGCCGCGGCGATACCGGCGGTGACCGCCTATAATAAATTCTCAGCCGATCTGGAAAAAATGGCGACCCGGCTGGAAGTGTTCAGCACCGAATTTGCCACCTTGCTGGTGCGCCAGCTGGATGAGGGAGGCCGCTAGATGGGAGCCAGCCTGCCACAAAAACCTGGCTCTGGCCGCCGCAGTCGCTATCGTCCGATGGGAGAGATCAATGTGACCCCCTTTGTCGATGTGATGCTGGTTCTGCTGATTGTGTTTATGGTGACCGCCCCGCTCCTGACCGTCGGCGTGCCGGTTGATTTGCCGAAAACCAAGGCCGGGCAGATTTCCGCCAATGCCGCCCCGCTGGTGGTTTCCCTGCAGGCAGATGGCAAGCTGTATTTGCAAGAGGCGGCGATTGCCCCGGATCAGCTCATCGCCCGCCTGCGCGCGGTGTCCGAAGCCAATCCGGATGTGCGGATTTTCGTGCGCGGCGACCGCAGCGTGCAATATGGCGAGATTGTCGGGCTGATGGGCCGGATTCAGTCAGCAGGCTTTGCGCGGGTCGCGCTGGTCGCTGAATTGCCGCAAGAATAGCAAAAAAGGCAGAAGATGACGGATTGGCAGGACTGGAACAACCCGCAAGAGGAAAGCCGCCGCGAGATGGCGCGGCCGCTGGCTTTCTCAGCGGTGTTTCATCTGCTGGTCGTGCTGGCCTTTGCGATAGGCTGGCCGTTCCTGTCTGATCGCGAGCCGCTGGCCCAGCCGCTGGTGATTATCGACATGGTGGATATCGTTCCTGATACCAACCTGCAATCCGCCCCGCCGTTGGAAGAAAAACAGGCCGCCCCGGCTGAGGAAAAACCGGCCCCGAAGATTGAAAAGGCCAGCAGCCTGACCCCGCCGCCTCCGCCGCCGCCTGCTCCGGCCCCGCCGCCACCTCCGCCACCTCCGCCGCCTGCTCCCACCCCGCCGCCACCGCCACCGCCGCCTGCTCCGGCTCCGGAAGCGCCGGCAAAGGCTGAAATCCTGCCGGACAAGAAAATCGCCGCCCCGGTGCCGCGGCCAAAGGCGCGCCCGGCTACCCCGCAGCCAACCCGGGTTGCCGCCCCGCAGGCGCGGCCGAAACCGCCGAAACGGCCAGAGAAAAAGCAGCCGGCGCGGGAAAACAAGCTGGCCAAAAAAAGCCAGCAAAAGCAAAAGCGCGATGAAGCCCTGACCGGCGTTCTGCAAAATCTGGCCAAGGCGCAAGCTCAACGCCAGGTCCGGCAAGAGGATGATGATCGCAAGAAAAAAGCCAGCCAGACGCTGAATGAGGCTCTGGCCAAGGCCGCCAGCAAGCCCAAGCCAGAGCCAGAGACAGAGAAAAAACCGGATATGGCTGATCTCAGCAAGGCTGTGCAAAAGGCGGCAAAAGACCCGGCCAAGGATCGGGCCAAGGATCGGGCGGATGAAAAACCGGCCAGGAAAACCGATTTGGCAACTGTCAGCCAGGCGGTGCAACAGGCGGTGCGGGCCCCGCAGCCTGTCCGCCCCCAGAAAATGGGCATCAATGAGCTGGATCGGCTGCGTAACCATATTGCCGGATGCTGGCAGCCGCCCGTGGCCGCGCCCGGCGCAGAGGGGCTGAAGGTTGATATTCTGGTTCAGCTTGAACGCGACGGCAGCGTGCGCGAAGCCTCTATTCAGGATGCGAGGCGCTATCGCTCCGACCGGTTTTTCAAAGTGGCAGCTGATGCGGCCTTGCGGGCGGTGCTGGACTGCAGCCCGCTGCCCCTGCCAGCAGAAAAATTTGATTTGTGGAAAGAGTTTATATTTGGCTTTGACCCGCGCTTTATCGCAGGATAACAAAGCAAGGACTTAAATGAGGATGAGGCAAGGGTAAGATGAGAGTTGTTATCTGTCTGTTCAGAACTGTGCGCCGCGCCATGGCCGCGCTGCTGCTGGCGGTGTTTTTTGCCGGGGCAACGGCCGGGCTGGCCACCGCCCAGACCATGCGTCTTGACATCACCGAGGGGCAGGTCGCTCCGATACCGATAGCGATAGCAGATTTTACCGGCCAGGATGGCCGCCCAAGCCAGGTGGGCCGCGAAATTGCCCAGATCATCTCAGATGATTTGATCAGCTCCGGCCTGTTTGCGCCGATTGATCAGGCCGCATTTATCGATCCGCCTTCCTCGCCTGCTATCAAGCCGAATTTCACAAATTGGGAGCCACTGGGGGCCAAGGGCCTGCTGATTGGCTCTGCCTGGCAGGATGCAGAAGGCAGCCTGCAGGTCGAATTTGTGCTCTGGGATGTGGTTGCCGGGCGCAATATTACAGAAGGAGGCGGCTCAGCTGATATTTCCGGTTTGCGTCGCCTCTCGCACCAGATAGCCGATTTTGTCTATGAGGAATTTACCGGCGATTCCGCCTATTTTGATACGCAGATTGTCTATGTGTCTGAATCCGGCCCGCAAGACCGGCGCATCAAGCGGCTGGCCATTATGGATCAGGATGGGCATAATCACCGATTCCTGACCTCCGGGCTGGATTTGGTGCTGACCCCGCGTTTTTCGCCTACCGCCCATGAAATTGCCTATCTCAACTATTTCAATGATGAGCCGAATGTCTATTTGCTGGATGTGGCAACCGGGCGCACCGAGAGGCTGGGCAGCTTTCCCGGCATGACCTTTGCGCCGCGTTTTGGCCCGGATGGCAATAAGCTGATTATGAGCCTGGCGCGCAATGGCAATACAGACATCTATGAGATGGATTTGCGCACCCAGCGGCTGGCCAGGCTGACCAACAGCTCCTCGATTGATACCTCGCCCTCTTATTCACCAGACGGGCGGCGTCTGGTCTTTAATTCGGATCGCGGCGGCAGCCAGCAACTCTATGTGATGAATGCCGATGGCAGCCGCGTCAAGCGGATCAGCTTTAACAAGGGACGCTATGCAACGCCGGTCTGGTCGCCGCGCGGAGATATTATCGCCTTTACCAAGATGCTGGGCGGGGAGTTCTTTATTGGCGTGATGAATGCCGATGGCTCTGGCGAGCGGCTTTTGGCGCGCGGTTTTCTGGTAGAGGCGCCGACCTGGGCCCCGAATGGCCGGGTCTTGGCCTATTTCAAGCAGGACCCCACGCAAGTGGATGGATCCGGCGGGGCCACCTATCTCTACCGCATCGATATAACAGGCTTTAATGAGCGGCGCGTTATCACACCGGCAGATGCGTCTGATCCGGCCTGGTCCCTCTTCTGCAATAGGATTATAAAAAGGATTATTCAAAAGCATAACTGGTATTTATGCTTGCTTTTACCGGTCAGTTATGGTTCAAGATTTAACGAGAGTTTCGGCTTTTTGCCCGCTAAAGGGGAAAGGCCCTGCTGCTTTGCAGTGATTCTGATGAGCTTCGGTCAAGCTGTTTTATAGGATAAGGCATGACCGGCAAATGACACCTAAACCTGAATTGGGGGTTTTATCGATGTTTCACCTTCCTGTTTTGAAAAATCTGCTGGGTTTTGGGGCTGCTATCCTTTTGCTGGCCGCCTGCGAGACCGCTTCGACGAAAACCGGGGATGCCTCTGGCAGCGCATCGGGTTCCGCCAGCTCCGGCACAGCCTCCTCTTCTGCATCAACAGGCAGCGCGTCAACCAGCGCGTCCGGCTCGGCCTCTTCGGGCAGCACAGCCTCTTCCAGCGGCTCTGCCTCAGCGTCCGGCAGCACGGCCTCTGGCAGCACAGCCTCTGGCAGCACAGCCTCTGGCTCAACCAGCCAGCCTGGCGCGGTAGCCAGTGCAGCTGAATTGCTGGCCAATGTCGGGGACCGGGTTCTGTTTGGCTTTGACTCCTCTGAATTGAGCGGCGCATCCCAGGCAACCCTTGATCGTCAGGCCGCCTTCCTGGCCGCCCGCCCGGCCCTGCGTATCACAATCGAAGGGCATTGCGATGAGCGCGGCACGCGGGAATACAACCTCGCCCTTGGTGAGCGGCGCGCCTCTGTGGTGCGCGACTATCTGGTCGCCCGCGGTATCAATGCGGCCCGCATCAAGACGATTTCCTATGGCAAGGAACGCCCGGCTGCTGTCGGCTCCAATGAGGCGGCCTGGGCCAAGAATCGCCGGTCGGTAACGGTGCTGGACTGACGGCTGGCCGAACCGGGCTGGCAAGGCAGTCATGCATTGCAAAAACAGAATTGAAAAAGGCTTTGCATATCCGGCAAGGCCTTTTTCTTTGCCCCATTTTTGCCGTAAATCATCAGTAACCTCTCACAGTCCAGTGTGCGGCTTTCCGGCAGTTTCAGTCATCAGCCGCGCGCCGGCCTGCCGGCCCGAAAACAGACCGGCCCAAAAAACAGCCCCTTTTTACCACAGGCCTTGAAGATGAAATATTTGCTCTGCGTTTTTTGTATTTTGATGTCCCTTGCGCCTGGCTTTGCCCTGGCCCAGAGCGTGCAGGCGGATGACGGGCTTCTGGCCCGCCAGCAGCTGCGCCTTGACCGGCTGGAAAATGATATGCGTGATTTGCGCGGGTCACTGGAGACCGAAATGCGGGCCATACGCCAGGAGCTGGAAAAAATTGCAACATCCGCTCTGGAGAGCAGTTCAGCCAGACAGGCAGGCAATCGGCAGCTGCTGGAACAGCTGGCGGGTCTGGAAGACAGTATCTCCATGCTGGAATCGCGTTTCAAGCGGTCGCTGGAAATCTCCTCTGATCTGGAATTTCGGGTGCTGCGCCTTGAAAAGCGTTTGCAAACCCTGCTGGCCCTCAGCACAGACCCGCAAGGGGCGGCCAATCGCATGGTTCAGCAGGATACCACAGCAGGCGGTGCAGCCCCGCAGGTCAGCATGAAGCGGGACCCGGATACAGGCGAGACCAGCTGGTCCATCAACCAGAATGAGCTGGATGAACAATTAAGGATAGTCCAGTCAGAAAAAGCAGCAGAGGCCACGCAGCCAGCTGCCGGCGACACCAACACACAGCCCGGACAGGCGGGCCAGACCCAGCTGGCAGATAGCAGCACGGGCTCTCTGGCCGCAGCGGTCACTGACCAGCCGGCCCGGCTGACCGAGGGCACCGCCCCGCAAGCTGCCGGTCAGGCTCCGCTGCAGAGCGCTGACCAGACCGCGGCTGCCTCAAATTCAGCTGGACAAATGGCGACCGGGCAAAATCTGGTTGAGGCCCCGCAGGAAGCTGCCCCGGCAGGCCCGGTTGTGCTGCCGGATCTCAGCCCGGAAGAGCAATATCTCTTTGCGCTGGGCCGGGCCTTGCAGAATGATTTGGAAACCGCTGAGGCCGCTTTTGATGAATTCCGCCAGCTGCATCCTGACCATAGCCGCTCGGCAGATGCGCTGTTTTGGCTGGGGCGGGTGCAATATATGCGCGGGCGCTATGAAAAGGCGGCGATGAGCTTTACCGAATTCAACGCGGCCTATCCGGGGGATTCCCGCATGGTGGATACAACCTTGTGGATTGCGGAGGCGGTGGCCCAATTTGCGGAAGCCGAGCAGGCTTGCGCTATTTTTGCCTCGCTGCCGCAATTGCTGGATAACCCGCCGGAAAGTTTTGTCAGCAGGCTCGCTGAGCTGAATGCCAGTGCAAATTGCGAATCCTGAACAGCCACGCATCCAGGCACAATTTGATCAGGGGCTGAGAGCCGGGCTGGCCTGTCTGCCGGGGCAGAGCCCGTCTGCCTTGCTCTCGGCCGTTTCCGGCGGGCCGGATTCGCTGGCGCTTGCGCTGCTGGCCGAGGGCTGGGCGGCACGCGCCGGTTGCCTGCATAGCGCCGTCATTATTGATCACGGGCTGCGCCCGGCAGCCGCACAGGAAGCAGCCGAGACCGCCCGCCAGCTGGGCACCCTCCAGATTGCCTGGCGTATCGAAAAGCTGGCTGGCCCGCCTCCGTCCAGCGGGGTTCAGGAATGGGCGAGGCGGCAGCGGCGCCAGCTGCTGGCGGCGATTGCGCGTGAGCAGGGGGCAGTGGCGCTGACCGGCCATCAGGCCGCCGATCAGGCTGAGACAATTGCCATGCGTCTGGCCAAGGGGTCCGGGCTGGCCGGGCTGGCGGGCATGGGCGTTGCCAGCTGGGCAGAGGGGGCCTTGTTTGTGCGCCCGCTCTTGCAGGCCGGGCGGGCCGAGACAGAAGGGTTTTGCCACAGCGCCGGGCTGCGGCCTGTCCGTGACCCCAGCAATCAGGATCGCCGGTTTGAGCGGGTGCGCACCCGCCAGCTGCTGGCGGCGTGCCCGGAGCTGGCCCCGCAGCTGCACCGGCTTGGCCGGGTGAGCCAGCATTTGCAGGCCGGTCTGGATGCCGGGCTGGCTGAATTTCTGGCCCATAGCCTTGACTGGCGCCCGCCGCTGGAGGCGCGCCTGCCGCTGGCCGCCTTTCTGGATTTGCCGGACCGGGCGGCCCAGCGTTTATTAAGCCTTATGCTGCCGGTTATTGGGGGGCGGGATCATCCACCTGCCATGCGGGCGGTCACAGCCTTGCTGGCCGGGCTGCGCACCGGCCGGGCGGCGACCCTGTCCGACTGTCTGGTTCAGCCGCTGGGCTCAGAATTGCGGCTGATGGCAGAGGCTGGCCGCCAGCCTCCAACGCTGCAAATGCCGCTTCCGGCCCGCGCTGTTTTTGACGGGCGCTGGCTGGTTTCCTCAGCCCATCCGGTGCGCTGGACCATTCTGGGACAGGCTGGCTATGACGCGCTTGACCGGAAATCGACCTTTTTTGACCAGCTGCGTGTCTGGTCTGCACCGGCGCGCCGCTGTTTTCCGGTGGGCTTGCCCCTTGACGCCGGGGCCACGGGCCCCCAAATATATCCTGAGTTTGTATCGCAGCTCTGTGGGCCCGGGCAATCTGCCGTGCCGGAAAGACAGCCAGCAGCGGTTCAGGTAAGCCCTCTGCCAAGGGGGATAATCCTTTCCGACTGGTGACCGGACCGGAATTCAGCGAAAACCCGTCCCGGCCCTGACAGCCGGCAGCCGGGGCAGACAAGATAAAAGGAATAGGCATCTTGAAAAATTTTACCCGAAATATCGCGATTTGGCTGATCATTGGCGCCGCGCTGATGGCTCTGTTCAATATGTTTCAGGGCGGCAGCCAGACCCAGCCCGCCGCTCAGATTGCCTATTCCGATTTTGTCAGCCAGGCCCAGTCGGGCAATATCACTGAGGTGATGATTGAAGGCCCGAATCTGAAGGGGCTGACACGCGATGGCAGCCTGGTCGCCAGCTACAAGCCGGAAGGGGCGGATCTGGTATCCGCGCTGGAAGGCACGGATGTGCGTATTGATGCCCGCCCGGATGAAAGCAATATGCCGGGCCTGTTCTCGCTGCTGCTCAGCTGGTTCCCGATGTTGCTCTTTATCGGGGTCTGGATTTTCTTCATGCGCCAGATGCAGGGTGGCGGGCGCGGCGGGGCGATGGGCTTTGGCAAATCGCGCGCGAAGATGCTGACTGAACATCATGGCCGGGTCACTTTTGAGGATGTTGCCGGCATTGATGAGGCAAAGACCGAGCTGGAAGAGGTGGTCGAATTCCTGAAAGACCCCGGCAAGTTTCAGCGTCTGGGCGGCAAAATCCCCAAGGGTGTGCTGCTGGTTGGCCCGCCGGGCACAGGCAAGACGCTGTTGGCCCGCGCTATTGCTGGTGAGGCAAATGTGCCTTTCTTCACCATTTCCGGTTCTGATTTTGTGGAAATGTTTGTCGGCGTCGGGGCCAGCCGCGTGCGCGATATGTTTGAACAGGGCAAGAAAAACGCCCCTTGTATCATCTTTATTGACGAAATTGATGCCGTAGGCCGCCATCGCGGGGCTGGCCTTGGCGGCGGCAATGATGAGCGCGAACAGACGCTGAACCAGATGCTGGTTGAGATGGACGGCTTTGAAGCCAATGAAGGGGTTATTCTGATCGCTGCGACCAACCGGCCGGATGTGCTGGACCCGGCGCTGCTGCGCCCGGGCCGCTTTGACCGTCAGGTGGTGGTGCCCAACCCGGATGTGGCGGGCCGCGAAAAAATCCTGAAGGTTCATATGCGCAAGACGCCGCTGGCCCAGGATGTGCAGCCGCGCATTATCGCCCGCGGCACACCCGGCTTTTCCGGGGCGGATCTGGCCAATCTGGTGAATGAGGCGGCCCTGCTGGCCGCGCGCAAGGGTCGGCGGTCTGTTTCCATGGCAGAATTTGAGGAAGCCAAGGACAAGGTGATGATGGGCTCCGAGCGCCGCTCGATGGTGATGAGCGATGATGAGAAGAAGCTCACCGCCTGGCATGAGGCAGGACACGCGGTTGTCGCCTTGCATAACCCGGCCTCTGATCCGATTCACAAGGCAACCATTATCCCGCGGGGCCGCGCCCTTGGCATGGTGATGCGCCTGCCCGAAGGGGACCGGGTATCGCTGGCCCGGGACAAGCTGCTGGCGGATTTGCAAGTGGCCTGTGGGGGCCGTATTGCCGAGGAGCTGATTTTCGGGGCCGACAAGATTACCACCGGCGCCTCTTCTGATATTCGCATGGCAACAGATATGGCCCGCCGCATGGTCACCGAATGGGGTATGTCTGACAAGCTGGGCTTTCAGGCCTATAGTGGCGATGAGCAGGAAGTGTTTTTGGGCCGGTCTGTCACGCAACAGAAAAATGTCTCGGACAAGACAGCCGATATTATCGATACAGAAGTGCGCGAGATTATCGATAACGCCTATGCAAAGGCTGAAAAAATCCTGAAAAAACATCATGATGAGCTGGAAAGGCTGGCCAATGGCCTGCTGGAATATGAAACGCTGAATGGCGAGGAAATCCAGATCATTGTCGAAGGCGGCAGCCTGTCCCGTTCCGAAGGCGGGTCGGATGAGCCGCCTGCTCCGCGTGCCAAGCGGCCGCGTTCCGGCCTGCCAACCGGCGGGCGGCGCAAGACCGAGACAGATCCGGGTGAAGAGCCGGTCTAGAGGTGGCGGCGAGCAGCGACACGCAAAAGCACGCCCGGCGCTGGGCCCTTGATTATCAGGCGGGGCTATCAGTCCCGCCTTTTTCCGGGGCGACCTGGCTGCGTCCGGTGGGCATCATCAAGGCCAGTGATCCGGCGGCCAGCGGGCCGGGCTTTTTCCCCTCGCAGGCGGGGCTTTGGCCTTTAACCAGCTGGATGTGGTGATGGAATCACCGGCAGGCGGCCGGTTTGAGGTTTGGCGCTGTCCGGTGGCCGATTTGCTGGCCGCCTGTGCCGGGGCAGGCGATCGCGCTCTGGCAGAGGCCTGGCTTGACCGGCTGACCCGCCCGCGCGCGCCTTTTGCCGGACTCTCTATGGATGGACTCTCTATGAATGGGCTGGCCCGTCCGCATCTCATGGGTATTGTCAATGTGACCCCGGACAGCTTTTCGGATGGCGGCCAGAATTACGCCGCCGATACCGCGCTGGCCCATGCCCGTCAGATGGCAGCAGAGGGCGCGGCCATTCTGGATATTGGCGGGGAATCCACCCGCCCCGGGGCGACCCCGGTCAGCCGGGAGGAGGAGCTGGCCCGCATCCGCCCGGTGATAAAAGAGCTGGCTGCAGAGGGGCAGCTCATCTCCGCCGATACCCGCCATACAGAGGTGATGGAGGCCGCGCTTCAGGCCGGGGCCTGCATCATCAATGATGTGGGTGGTTTCCGGGATAGCGGGGCCCCGCAGCTGATGGCCCGGCAATGGGCCAAAAACCCGCAACAGGCCTTTGCCATTGCCATGCATATGCAAGGCGAGCCCGGCACCATGCAAAAGGACCCGCATTACCGCTTTGCGCCGCTGGATGTCTATGATTGGCTGGCCGGGCGGGTGGCGGAGCTGGAGGCGGCCGGCCTGCCGCCCAGCCATATCGCGGTCGATCCGGGCTTTGGCTTTGGCAAGAGCGTGGCAGATAATCTGGCCCTCATCAGCTGGGCGGGCCTGCTGCATGGGCTGGGCGTGCCGGTTCTGATCGGGGCCAGCCGCAAATCCTCTATCGGGATGCTGGATGGCGGGGCGGGCGGCTGATCAGCGCCTTGGCGGCTCGCTGGCGCTGGCTTGCCGGGCGGCAGGCCAGGGGGCGCAACTGATCCGCGTCCATGATGTGCCGGAAACCCGCCAGGCCCTGACGGTCTGGCAGGCTGGGTAACTTTGGGCTGGGCAAGCCGGGGCGGTTGAGTTAGCTGGCCTGCTGCAACTTGCCATCTGGCCGGTTACTGATAAACAGCTCGTGGCCATTTTTGCGGCGGCTGCGATGGCCGTCTGCCAGCTTGCGGCCGGCCTTTTGATCATCGGTGCGCGCGATTGTGTAATGCCATTGCTGTTCTTCCAGCTGCCCGGCCCAGCCATAGAGCTGGCGCACTTCAGCTGAATCATCATAAGTGATCAGGAAACGCAGCCTGTCTTGATGCCGCTGGAGACAGGCGCTCAGGCGCTGGTGGTCGGACAAGTCAAAATGGCAGGGGTAGAATTTCTTTTGATCGGCATTGTAATAGGGCGGGTCCACAAACAGGAAGGCCCCGTTCGGCAGCCGGTCTATCACCGTCTCAAAATCCTCTGAATCCAGCTCAACCCCAGCCAGCCTGCCAGCCACGCCGCGCAAAAGGCCGGGCCAGTTTTCCGGCCGCATGGAATATTTCTCGCCATAGCCCCAATAGCAATTTTCAGGCTTCATAATGCCGGAATAGGAAGTCCGGTTGAGATAAAACCAGCGCAAGGCCCGTTCAGATTATCTGCCTGGCTGGAATTCATGCTTGAAATGATGATGCAGGGCGCGGCTGGCGGGCAACCCGTCCAGCCGGGCAATCAAATCCTCTGTGCAGTCGCGTATCTGGCGAAAAGTATTGATCACCTCGGCATCCAGATCGTTGAGGATAGAGATCCGGCTGGGCGGCTTGGCAAAAAAGATGGATCCGCCGCCGACAAAGGGCTCACAATAAACATCACTGGCCGGAATGCGTTGCAGGATCAGCTTGCGGGCGTAGAATTTACCGCCCGGATAACGGAACGGGGAATGGGCGGGGGCAGGCATTTGCGGGCGCGCTCCTCTCTTGGCTGGCGGGCTGCCCAAAAGGGCAAGCCATAAGGATAGCAGGGCCGGGTAAAGAAAAGATTAACAGCACAAAAAATCCTCTGAAGAACAGGAAAAACCGGTAGTTTTTCAGGTGCTCCGGGCCGACAGGACAGAGGCAAAACAACCCCGACCCCTTGCCCCAGATGACGCTGCGGCCTATGATGCAGGGGCAGTTTCAGCCGCATTTATCGTTGGCAAGACGGGATAGGATACCACAAGAGATGGCAGGCATTTTTGGCACAGACGGGGTGCGCGCCCGCATCAATACCGGCCCGATGCGGGCAGAGGCGGTGGTGCGGCTGGCCCTGGCCGCCAGGGCGCTGGTTTATCCAGAATCAGCCGCCGCGCAGTTCCGGGCGTCCGCTGGTGGTGATTGGCAAGGATACGCGCCTGTCCGGCTATATGCTGGAGGCGGCGATGGTCTCCGGCTTTACCTCTATCGGGATGGATTGCCGGATGACCGGGCCGGTGCCGACGGCGGCGATTTCCCATCTGACCCACTCCCTGCGGGCTGAGTTGGGGGTGATGATTTCGGCCTCGCATAATCCGCATTATGATAATGGGATAAAGCTGTTCGGGCCGGACGGGCTGAAGCTGGCTGATCAGATTGAAGCCGAGATCAGCCAGCTGGCTGAGGGGTCTATTTCGCTGGCGGCTGCCGAAGCGCTGGGCCGGGCGCGCCGCATGACCAATGCCGTCGCCCGCTATGTTGAGACAGCCAAGGCGACTTTCCCGCGCGGGCTGCAGCTGGACGGGATGAAGATTGTGGTGGATTGCGCGCATGGGGCGGCTTACCGGACGGCGCCGGACTGTCTGCATGAGTTGGGGGCTGAAGTAATCGCGCTGAATAATGCGCCGGACGGGCTGAATATCAATGCTGGCTGCGGGGCAACCCAGCCGGAGATGATGGCGGCCGCGGTGCGGGAACAGGGCGCGGATATTGGCATTGCGCTCGACGGGGATGCAGACCGGCTGATTCTGGCAGATGAGACGGGCACGGTGCGCGATGGCGATTGTGTGCTGGCGGCTCTGGCGCTGGACTGGGCGGAAAGGGGCCAGCTGGCCGGGCCGGTGGTCGGCACGCTGATGACCAATCTGGGGCTGGAACACAGGCTGGCGGCGGCGGATATTGGCTTCCGGCGAGCCGCGGTGGGGGATCGCTATATCCATGAAATGATGATGCAGACGGGCGGCAATCTGGGCGGCGAGCCATCCGGCCATATTCTGATGCCGGATGTGATCCGCTCTGGCGACGGGCTGGTGGCTGCCTTGCAGGTTCTGGGCCTGATGGCGCGCCGGGATGTGCCGGCCAGCCAGCTGCTGGCCTGTTTTGACAAGGTGCCGCAAAAAATCGTCAACCTGTCCGGCATCGATAAAACGCGGCTGGAAGACCCGCAGCTGATCCAGCTGAAAGACAGTCTGGAAGCCGATTTTGCCGGGGAAGGGCGGATTGTGCTGCGCGCCTCCGGCACTGAGCCGCTGGTGCGCGTGATGGTCGAGGCAGCGGATGAAACCCGCCTTGATGCCGCGATGGACGCGCTCTGCGCCGCCCTGCAGGCAGGGTAAAATACAACCCCGGATACTGGCCTCTCCCTTCCTCAGCTTCCTGGCATTTGTTTTTTTGCAGTTGTGGCTGTGCTATTAATAGCACGATCTCATTGTCATTCAGGAGGGCAAAGAAGATGGCGACCCGCAAGATGGCGTTAGAGGCGTATATGGCCCATATCAGGGAAAAGCGCTTTACCGATTATCTGGCTGAAATGATGGCTGGCCCAGAAAATATTGAGGTCATTGAAATAGAGACAGAGGATGCAATCGCCCGCGCCTGGCAACAGGTCGGAGAGGATTTGCGTCTGGCCATGGGGGTTATTGATGGCGAGATTGCCGAAGAAAACCACCCGCGGCAAAAAGCCAGCTAGCCCGCCAAAAGCCAATAAACAAGTTATCCATAAAGCATCTAAGCCAGAAGTTCTATCTAAATTAGATAATAAGAAATCTGCCATCGGGATTGTGTCGGTTGAACATTCTGGCCCAATACCTCACCCGGCCATCTTGCAAGGATATGAGGATATATTGCCCGGCTCGGCTGAACGCCTTTTCAAGGTGTTTGAGAAAAATGCCCATAGCCGCAACCAGCAGCAAAAATATCTGGCCCAAACCGAGCGTCAGAAAATGCATTGGGCCGGTATTATTTGTGTTTTGATGTTGGGTGTATTTGCCATCGCGCTTTATCTGGGCAATCTCTGGCTGGCAGGCGGGGTTCTGTTGGTGGCTGTTTTGAACCAGGCTGTCATTTCCCTGTTTCGCTCTCTCAGTGGAAATTAACTTTCTCTTTTCTCAGCCTCTCGATCACTGAAAGATGAAGGCAAGGCGATTCGGCGGTCTAGGTGACATGACTCACCACCCGCCGGGCCAGCTGCCAGTCCATGCGGCGGCGATAGCGGCCAACCTTGCGTAAGCCCCGATAGCCGGACAGGAACACATCCCCGGTCTGCTCGCGGAACTCTGCCAGCCAGCTGTTCAGCGCCTCTATCGGCGGCGCCTCCGGGGCGCGGATGCGGGTGATAAAGCGGCTGGTCTGCTTGATCGCATATTCGGCAATCTCGCCCACCTCGCAAAAGCGGATTGACGCCTCACGCACATTATCAAAGGCGATCAGCCCCAGATTGCCAGCCGGATCATTAAACACAATCTCCGCCCTGCGGCGGGTAATTGCGGGCAGCCAGGCACGCGACAAGCCCTGCCAGCTCCCCAAAAACTGATCCCCTGACCAGAGGCGGAAATCCGGCGGCTGCTGGCCATCTGGCGGGCCGAACAGGGCCAGCCCCACCGGATGGGCGGTATCGGCAAACAGGCGCTGGCGCAAGGAGATAAAATCGCTCAGCCGGTGATGAAACAGCCCGCTGCGGATAAAGCTCTCCGGCACCAGCGCGGCCACCCAGCGGCAATGGGTGAGGCACAGCTCCAGCGCCAGCTTGTAGAGATCATCATGGTCTGTTTGCACAAAGGGCAGGCCGCGCACCGTCGCGCTGTTCTTGGCCAGCCAGGGCGGGTTGGTGACGCAAATATCAAAACCGGCCGGAAAATCAGCCAGCGTATCGCGGGGGCGGACTTCGGCTGCGGCCGGGGCAATATCAAAGGCTGCAAAGCGGCGGGCCAGCCCCATCCCCTGCAAATGGGTGATAAGGCTGTTCTCGCCGGCAAAAGGCTCCAGCACCGTGTGGCGGGCCAGCTGGCAGGCCGCGGCCCAATCGGCAAAAGCCGGATGGCCGAACGGGTTGGCAAGGGTGTAATAGCGCCCATGCTGGCGCTTGTCTCCGGCAAAGTCCGCCCGGACAGATTTTGCCCGAACAGATTCCGCCCGGCAGGCAGGTGAGGAAAGCATCTGCAGCCCCAACAGCAACAGGCTGCCGCCAGCATTCCCGTCCCTTTCCCGGAAAATGCCCGGCCAGCCTTGGCTTTCCACACCAGACCTCAAACCCCAATGAGCCAAATGATAGCACGCAAAAAGGGTAAAAAACAGGCTTAAGACATTGATAAAGGGTTAACCGCAATCGTCTTGGACCGACTCTTTTTATTTCCCTGTTGACAAGATGGGAAATCAGCGTATTTTCCGCTGCGGGTCGCCAACCCCCAACGGTTGGTCACATTTTTGGATGAGGTATGCCATGAAACCCGCGATCTCGCCGGGCAGCGCGCTCTTTTCGTCAGGTCCTACCAAAAAGGCACCTGGATTCACCCTCAACCAGCTTGCCGATGCCTCACTGGGGCGTTCGCACCGGGCTAAGCCCGCCAAAGCCAAACTCTCTTTAGCGATAGACAGAATGCACGCCATGCTTGGCCTCCCAGCCGATTATCGTCTCGGTATTGTGCCGGGGTCGGATACCGGGGCGGTTGAGATGGCCATGTGGTCGGTGCTGGGGGCGCGCGGCGTGGATGTGCTGGCCTGGGAATCCTTTGGCAAGACCTGGGTGAGCGATGCGGTTAAACAGCTCAAGCTGGAAGATATCAATATTCTGCAGGCAGATTGGGGCGATTTGCCGGATCTGTCTGCTACGCGGCCGGACCGCGATATTCTGTTCACCTGGAACGGCACGACTTCGGGCGTGCGGGTGCCGGATGCGGACTGGATAGACGCTGATCGCAGCGGTCTGGTGATAGCAGATGCAACCTCAGCCTGTTTTGCGATGGAAATGGAATGGGCCAAGATTGATATCGCTACTTTCAGCTGGCAGAAATCGCTGGGCGGTGAAGGCGGGCACGGCGTGATCATCCTCTCACCGCGGGCTGTGGAAAGGCTGGAGAGCTATAGCCCGCCCTGGCCGCTGCCAAAGATTTTCCAGCTGACCAAAAATGGCAAGCTGATTGAGGGGATTTTCAGCGGGGCCACGATCAATACCCCGTCCATGCTCTGTGTCGAGGATTTGCACGCCGCCCTCAACTGGGCTGAGGGGATTGGCGGCTTGCCGGCCCTGATCGCGCGGTCTGAGGCGTCGCTGGCGGCGGTGGCTGACTGGGTTTCGCACACGCCCTGGGTGGATTTTCTGGCCTCTGATCCGGCGACCCGGTCCTGCAACCTCTATCTGTCTGAAGATTGTGGACCCGGCTGTGGCCAGCCTGCCGGCCGACGCGCAGGCGGCTTTTGCCAAACAGATGACCGCCCTGTTGGAAGCAGAACAGGTTGCCTTTGACATTGGCGCTTACCGCGATGCCCCGCCGGGCCTGCGCCTGTGGGGCGGGCCAACAGTTGACCCGGAAGATATCGCAGCCCTGCTGCCCTGGCTGGATTGGGCCTTTGCCTCTGTTCTGGCTGATATGAAGAAAAAGGAAGATTGAAAATGCCAAAAGTCTTGATAAGCGACAAGCTTGCCCCGGAAGCGATTGCTATTTTTGAACAGGCTGGTTTGGAAGTTGATTTCAAGCCCGGCCTCTCGCCTGAGGAACAGCTCGCCATTATCGGTGAGTATGACGGGCTCGCCATCCGCTCAGCAACCAAGGTGACCGCAGAAATGCTGGCCGCGGCAAAAGCTGAAGGTCGTCGGGCGCGCCGGCATTGGCGTGGATAATGTGGATATTCCGGCGGCTACGGCGGCCGGGGTGGTGGTGATGAATACGCCGCATGGCAATTCGGTCACTACGGCAGAGCACGCGATTGCCATGATGATGTCCCTGACCCGCCAGATTCCGCAGGCCCATATTTCTACCATTGCCAGCAAATGGGAAAAATCCAAATTCATGGGCACGGAGATCACCGGCAAGCGGCTGGGGATTATCGGTTGCGGGAATATCGGCTCTATCGTGGCGGAACGCGCCCAGGGGCTGAAGATGAAGGTGCTGGGCTTTGACCCGTTCCTCACCCCCGACCGGGCCAAGCAGCTGGGCATTGAAAAGGTTGAGCTGGATGAGCTGCTTGCCCAGGCTGATTTTATCAGCCTGCATACCCCGCTGACCGATGCGACCCGCAATATTATTTCGGCAGATGCGCTGAACCGCACGAAGAAGGGCGTGCGGATCATCAATTGTGCCAGAGGCGGGCTGATCGATGAGCTGGCCCTGCTGGCGGCCCTGCAATCCGGCCATGTCGCCGGGGCAGCGCTGGATGTGTTTTCTGAGGAACCGGCCAAGGATAACCCGCTGTTTGAGGCACCAAACCTGATCGCCACCCCGCATCTGGGGGCGTCCACGGCTGAGGCCCAGGAAAAGGTCGCCCTGCAGGTCGCTGAGCAGATGGCAGATTATCTGGTCAATGGGGCGGTGACCAACGCGCTGAATATGGCGTCTGTTACAGCTGAGGAGGCCCCGGTTCTGAACCCCTATATGGAGCTGGGCAAATTGCTGGGCCGCTTTTTGGGTCAGGTCCAGATGGATGATCTGAACGCTGTTCAGATTGAGTTCGATGGCAAGGCGGCCGGCCTGAATGAAGCACCGGTTGTGGCGACAACGCTGGCCGGGTTGCTGGGCCCGAAAATGGATTCGGTCAATATGGTCAATGCGGCCTCAGTCGCCTCATCAGCTGGTATCGCGGTGGCTACGGTGCGCCATGACCGGCGCTGTGATTATGAGACCATGCTGCGGGTAACGGTGCAGCACAAGAGCGGCGAGCGCACCATTGCCGGCACGCTGGTCGGCGGTAACAAGCCGCGCATTATCGAAGTGCAGGGAATTTCGGTGGAAAGTGATTTTCCAGCCAACTTGCTCTATATCCGCAATCTGGACAAGCCGGGCTTTATTGGCGCGGTGGGCAGCCTGATGGGAGAGCTGGATCTGAATATCGCCACCTTCCATCTGGGCCGCAAGGAAGAGGGATCAGAGGCCATCGCGCTGATTGAGGTGGATGGCCAGATCACCGATACGGTGCTGGACAAGCTGCAAACCCTGCCCCAAGTGGTGCGCGCCGATTATCTGTATTTCTCGGGAAAATGCTATGAGGCGGGATTATTGGTCTGCAGAGATACCCCCAAACCTTGCTCTTGGCCGGGTTCTGGGGTAAGCAAAAGGCGGGGGCTGTGCAGGCTGTTTCCTGCCGCCCTGATCAGTGCCAGTTCCGGGATGGTTTTTGATGCCGACAAGTCAGGACAACAACGCTGCGCGCGGTTTGCTGCCGTCGGGTCTCAGCGATTTGCTGGACCCGCAGGCGGCTCAGGATGCGGCCGCGATAGAGGCGGTTCTGGCCAGCTTTTCCCAATTTGGCTATCGGCGGGTAAAGCCGCCCTTGATGGAATTTGAGGAAACCCTGCTGCATGAAGGGCCGGGGGCGGCTCTGGCGGCAAAATCCTTTCGCCTGATGGACCCGGTCTCGCACCGGATGATGGCCTTGCGCGCAGATATGACAGCGCAGATTGCCCGCATTTCCGGCACCCGTATGGCGCATCTGCCGCGCCCGCTGCGCCTCGCCTATGCCGGAGAGGTGATGCGGGTGGTCCCGGATGTGCTGAACCCGGAACGCCAGCTGGTGCAGGCCGGGGCTGAGCTGATCGGCCGTGATGATGTGGCCGCCATTGCTGAGATTTTACTGTTGGGTGTGCGCGCCCTGCAACAGGCGGGAATTAGCAAGCTGACCGTGGATATTGGGGTGCCGCGCCTGTTTGACCTGCTGGCCGAGGCCAGCCCCTCCCCGCTGCCCGAAGAATGCGCGCGCGCTGTGCGGGAACGCGATGGCGATGCGCTGGCCGCGATGCAGCATCCCACCGCGGCCCTGCTGGTGCAGCTGGTTCAGGCAGGCGGGCGCGATCCGGCCCGGCTGGCCAGTTTGGCTGAGGCGCTGCCGGAAAAGCCGGCCAGCCAGCTGCGTGATATGCTGGCCGTGGCGGCGCGCCTGCAAGAAGCCTATCCGGACTTGCCGATTACGCTGGACCCGCTGGAGGGGCGCGGCTTTGATTATCACACCGGCGTAGCCTTTTCGATTTTTGCCGAAGGATTGCGCGGCGAGGTGGCCAGAGGCGGGGCCTATATCACCGGCTATGAGGAGGTGGCCTCCGGCCTGTCCATCTATATGGAGCGGCTGTTGCGAGGCTTGCCGGAACCGGCCCCTGCAATGCTGGTCTATTTGCCCAGCGACATACCGCTCAGCACGGTGCTGGGCTATGCGGAGCGTGGCCGCCAGCTGGTGCTGGGCCAGCATCCGGCGGGCAGCAAAAAAGCCCGTGCCGAGGCCAGCCAGACAGGCTGTCAGTTTATTGTGACCTCCAAAGCGGGCACACCAGAGGCGCTGGATTAGGTTTTCTTTAGGTCAGGGGATAGGGCAGATATGGCAAATGTCGCAGTAATCGGCGCGCAATGGGGGGATGAAGGCAAGGGCAAAATCGTTGATTGGCTCTCTGAACGGGCTGATATCGTGGTGCGCTTTCAGGGCGGCCATAATGCCGGCCATACGCTGGTGATTGACGGGGTTGAATATAAGCTCTCGCTGCTGCCCTCCGGGATTGTGCGGCCGGGCAAATTATCCGTGATCGGCAATGGCGTGGTGATTGACCCGTTCCATCTGGTCAAGGAAATCACCCTGCTGCGCTCGCAAGGGGTGGCGATTGGTCCGGATAATCTGGTGATTTCGGAAAGCGCGGCGCTGATTCTGCCGGTGCACGCTGCCCTGGACAAGGCAAGGGAAGCTTTGCGCGGCAAGGCGAAAATCGGCACCACCGGGCGCGGCATTGGCCCGGCCTATGAGGATAAGATTGGCCGCCGGGCCGTGCGGGTCGCCGATTTGGCCGATGCAGCCAGGCTGGCCGACCGGCTGCGCGAGCTGGCCGACTGGCATAATGTCTGGCTGGAGGCAACCGGCCATGAGCCGGTGAATGCCGACCGGATGCTGGCCGACTTGCAAGAGGTTATCCCGGTGCTGCGGCCCTATATCGGGCGCAGCTGGCAGGTTCTGGCCGCTGCCCGTGGCCGCAATCAGCAGGTTCTGTTTGAGGGCGCACAAGGGGTGATGCTGGATATTGATCATGGCACCTATCCGTTTGTGACCTCATCCAATACGGTGGCCGGACAGGCGGCGACCGGCTCTGGCAGCGGGCCCGGGGCAGCTGGGTTTGTGCTGGGGATTACCAAGGCCTATACCACGCGGGTCGGCTCTGGCCCGTTTCCGAGCGAGGATTCCGGCAGTGCCGGAAACAGGCTGGGCGAGCGGGGCCGCGAATTCGGCACGGTGACCGGGCGCAAGCGGCGGTGTGGCTGGTTTGATGCGGTGATGGTCAAACAGGCCGGGCTGACCGCTGGCATTAATGGCATGGCCTTGACCAAGCTGGATGTGCTGGACGGGTTTGAGGTGCTGAAAATCTGTGTTGGCTATGAATTGAATGGCCAGAAAATCGACTGGTTCCCGGCCGAGAGCGCGGCCCAAGCCGCCTGCCAGCCGATTTATGAGGAAATGCCCGGCTGGCAAGAAACCACCTGGGGCGCGCGCAGCTGGGCCGAATTGCCTGCCAATGCGGTCAAATATATCCGCCGCCTGGAAGAGCTGACCGGCATTCCGGTCGCGCTTTTGTCCACCAGCCCGGAACGCGAGGACACAATCCTAGTCCGCGACCCCTTCCAAGGGTGAGGGGGGCTAAACAGTCCAGAGGCCAAATTTTGTTCCCAGTCTAATGCGCATGGCGGCTGATGAAACATTGTATATGCCGGCCAATTTCTCAACGAAACGATCCAGCGTTGATTTGCCATTTCCACTTTCAAATGTTTTTCTTGGACCTTCCCGCTCATTCAGTTCTGTGATTATATCTTTCAAAAGGTCGTCATAAGGCATCAGTATTTCTGCTGCATACTGATTGGCTTCAGTTTCCAGCTGGCTGCCGAGCGGGTAGAGGACATTGTCAACCACTTCCTTGCCTATCTTGTCTTCGTGAAGAATATAATGGGCGAGTTCATGGCCCAGCGTAAAACACCGCCTTTGCAAAGAGTGGTTGGCATTCACCACAATCCTGAAACTATTTTCCTGTTTTCGTTCAATCCAGCCTGATGTTGTATTGTTTTCCAACGGTGCTTTGACCGCTTCAATAGATAATTTATCGGTCAGCTTGTCCATGGAATAGGGCGGGCTGTATTGTCGATGAAATTCTGCTACTATTACTTTTTTTTCATCCAGTGTCTTTTTGTGTCTCATTTTCCACCTCGCTATCCGGATTGCGAATATCTTCAGACTGGTTCAAAGCCTGACCGATCCATTCGTCCTTTTTCTCGGTTATGATGTCCCTTATCCGGGGTTCGAGCATAGTTGGCAGATCAATTTCCTCTCTCAAATACCACTCCACTCTGGCTCTGGCTATTTCAGTAACTTTGAAAAAGCCAAATACTGAAACCCCGGCAACAAGAAGGGCAATAATGACCAGCAATATCTCAATAATCGTCAGGTTGAGAGCGATATAATCTGCCTGTTTCCCATCCTTAAAATTACCAGCAATATTATCAAAAAAAGAAATAGACAGAAAATCGGCTAACGCAAAAACCAGTAACGATTGATGCCGTTCTAAACCAATTTTGCCGCTTTTGCATTTTGCATTATTTGTGCCTCGCCACCCATCATCCAAAAGGCAGGTGACGAAGTCTAGCAGAGTAAAAATTGACAAAAGTTAATAAAAAGCGGCTAATATCACTTTTTGGCACATCACCCCTCTGGCAGGAGTTTCATCTCAGCGGCGCGGGTTTTTACCGCTTCTGCCAGCTTTTCAAAGGCGCGGACTTCAATTTGCCGGATGCGCTCACGGCTGACGGAAAATTCGGCGGCCAGCTCTTCCAGCGTCAAGGGTGGCTCAGACAGGCGGCGCGCCTCAATAATGCGCTGCTCGCGCTCATTCAGCCCGGCCAGCGCCTCTTGCATCAGGGTCTGGCGGGCGGAAAATTCCTCAGCCTCGGCAAAATTGGTTTCCTGATCCGTGCGGTCATCTTCCAGCCAATCCTGCCATTCCCCGGCCCCCTCGCCATCCATCGACACAGGCGCGTTCAGCGAATGATCGCCGCCCGCCATGCGCTGGTTCATCGAGACCACATCCGCCTCGCTGACATTCAGCTCATCTGCGATATGGGTGACCTGTTCCGGCTTCAGATCGCCGCCATCAATCGCGTCAATCTGGCCCTTGATGCGGCGCAGGTTAAAAAACAGTTTTTTCTGGGCCGCTGTTGTGCCGATTTTGACCAGCGACCAGCTGCGCAGGATATATTCCTGAATAGAGGCCTTGATCCACCACATCGCATAGGTCGCCAGCCGAAAGCCGCGCTCCGGGTCAAATTTCTTGACCGCGTGCATCATCCCCAGATTGCCCTCAGAAATCAGATCAGACAGGGGCAGGCCATAGCCGCGATAGCCCATGGCGATCTTGGCAACCAGCCGCAAATGGCTGGTGACCAGCTGATGCGCGGCCTCTACATCGCCGCGTTCTGCCCAGCTTTTCGCCAGCATATATTCCTCATCCGCTTCCAGCATTGGAAATTGGCGAATCTGGTCCAGATAGCGCGAGAGATTGCCGTCCGGGCTGAGGGCTGGGACCAGCGCGCGGCTGGCAGAGGCGGATTTTTGCGAATTTGCCATGATTGTCAGCAGCCCTCCTGGCTAGTTACCTGTCACCCTTTTTATATGGGAAGTCCAACCCTGTCCTGCAAGAGTGGCAAAATCAAGAGTGGCAAAATCAAGGGTGGCCGCCAGCGCTGGCCCGCGCAGCGATAGCCAGCTCAATATCCTTTATCAGCTGGCGCATATCATCGGGCAGGGGGGTCTCAAAAGCCAGTTTTTCACCCGTAACCGGATGCTGAAAGCCCAGCTGGGCAGCGTGCAGGGCCTGTCTTGGAAAGGCGCGCAATCTGGCCAGGGCCTCTCTTGCGACACGATCCGGCATCTGGCCGGTGCGCGGCGGCCTGCCATAGACCGGATCGCCTATCAGCCCATGGCCAATATGCGCCATATGCACGCGGATTTGGTGGGTTCGCCCTGTTTCCAGCCGACATTCTGCCAGCCCGCCAAAGGGCGGCAAATCGCGCAAAATCCGATAATATGTGCGGGCCGGTCGGCCCTCCGGGGTCACCGTCTGGCGTTTGCGGTCCTGGCGGTGGCGGCCCAGCGGCTCATCAATCAGCCCCTCTCTGGCCGCAGGCAGCCCCCAGACCAGCCCCTGATAGACGCGATCCAGATCATGGGCGGCAAACATCTCTGACAGGCGCTGGTGCGCGCGCTCAGACTTCGCCGCCAGCATCACCCCGGATGTATCCTTGTCCAGCCGGTGCACAATGCCCGGGCGCAGCACCCCGCCAATGCCGCTCAGGCTGTCGCCGCAATGGGCGATCAGCGCATTGACCAGCGTGCCGCTCTCAGCCCCCGGGGCCGGATGCACCACCATGCCGGCTGGCTTGTCCAGCACAATCAGATGCGCATCTTCATACAAGATAGTCAAATCAATGGCCTCGGCCTGCGGTTCAGCCGGTTTCGGGGCAGGCAGGCTCAGCTGGTAGTCTGCCCCGCCGCGCACCTTTGCCGACGGATCCGCCAGCACCGCCCCGTTGCACTTCAGCTGCCCGTCTGTTATCAGAGCCTTGATGCGCGATCGCGACAGGCCCGGCTGTTCGGCAGCCTCAGCCAAAAAGCGGTCAAGGCGCGTGCCGGCAGCCTCAGGCGGGCCGTCAGTTGAACAAGGAAGAGCGTTCCATGCCTGCACCATATCCGCCAAATCAGCACGGGGCAACCGGCGGGCTGTCCAGCAAGATGGTGGCGCGGCTGAAAATCGCCTCAGCCGTGATGGGGGTGTTGATCATTCTGGCGCTGGCCGGGGTCGGCTATGGGCTTTATCAGAATTTTGCCAAACTGACCGGAAAAGCCGCCCGGCAGGCAGGCGCGGCCGCACTGACCCTGCCTGCTGATTTGTCCGTGCAGGCGATAGCGGCTGGCCCGCAAGGGGGGGTGTGGCTGTTCCTGGCGGGTGAGGGGGCGGCCCCGGGCCAGCTCTGGCAAATCGGCCCGGAGGGCCAGCTGATCCGGCAAATAGAGCTGCAAGAGGCGGAGTAACCTGCTAGATCAGAGCGGCCAGCCGGTCAAACAGGCTGCCAGCAATGGTTTCCAGCAAGCGATAGCACCTCATAGCTGGCGGGTAAAAACCGGATCATAAAATGAGGCGACAAAACCGATGCAATCTGGCTATCAGAGAAAGGCGTGACCACCCGGCAGAGCCGCAGGGCCGGATCGGTGAGCCGCACCAGCGCGCGCATCAGGACAAAGCGCGTATCCTCAGCCAGAAAGACGGACAGCACAAACCGGCCCAGCAAGGCCCACATCATCAGGCCCAAAGCCGTATCCACCAGCATCACCCAAAATGGCAAAATGCCGTTCATCTGACCGGCTCCTCTGTCACTGAACCTGCCCTTGTTTTAGCATAGAAAATGAAAAGGGGAAAAGAGAAGGTTGGTTGACTCAGAAGGTTCAAACAGCTATCTGCCTTTTTATTGACAAATTGTCTGTGACTAACTAGTTACTGAAATTGTCGGGTGTTCTTTATAGAGCTTGATATGGTTCGCCCAGCCTGACATCATTTCCCTATATTTTCTGTTAAAAAAAGCTTGTCACCAGGTGTTGTAACCCATCGCTATGGTTAGAAGATACGCTGCGTCACCAGATGCGTAAATCTGCCTCTTCCCAGCCCAGATGATTATATTGGCGTGTATCGAAAAGAATCTCATCAATCAAATCACTCCCAGGATAACCGGCAGGTTCAGGCCAGGGCAAACCCCGCCTCATAATAGACACCGCCGCATGCAATCCCCTGACTGGCTGGTAAAATCGGCAACAACAAAGCGGGATCGGCGGATTTCAAACAATTTCTCATCAATCTTGTTAATGTGATCGTGTCAGGTCAATCCCATCAGGGCCTCCCGGATGGAGTTCAATAGCCGCAGGGTACTCTCATCACCCATCGACAAAGGGCCTGATCAGGATCCAGTTGCTGCCTTTTAATTCTTCAATGTAGGAATGCCGGGGATAGTTTGTCTTTGTTTAATTCAGCGCGGGATAGGGTCTTTAGTATCAATTCTTCTGATTCACAGATTATCCAGCCCTTATCCAGCAGATATTCAGCAAGAGTAAATAGCTCTTCCAGAGTTTCTGAAGAACTATTCCAAGTATATGCACCTGACTGCACCTGTTGGGGTTCATCTTCAACCCTGAACAACTTGACCAAGCCAGACATTCATTTGTTCAGGTCAATATTGGCCAAGGTGCTCTGTTTTCATGCCGCAGCAGGTTTTCTGCTCGCTCTGTCACGCTTTTGGGATTGCGTTTTTCCACCTCATCCAAAATCTTGGACATTACCTCCGGGCATTGATTTGCCCCCCTGCCTACTGCTCAATCAGGCAATCGGTCTGCAATATCCGCAAATCCCCCTTTTCTTGAGGCCAGTTACCGATTTCTGCCTCTGCTGAACCAGAAATGGTCGCCAGCTCGCGGAGAGTTAAAACTCTGTTTGTCTCCAAGGGGTGATGGCTTAATATTTTTGGCAGGCGTTCCCCAGATCGGGCATTGGTCATCATAGTTTGGCATCTTTGGCTCCTTTCTTTGCGTCCAGCAGTCACGCGTAACTTGCCCGCCCTGTCAAGCCAGCAGGCCCGCGCCCCGCACACCGCCCGCCATACCCCCGCCCCACCCCCAGAAAATCGCATCAAGGCTGGAAAAACCGGGCGAATTCGGTTACCACTGAATAGGCGGCTTTTGCTTGACAAAAGGCGCATCAGGCACAAAAGAAAAGGCAGGTATCCCACAATGGCCAATCCGCAATATGTCTATACCATGCAGCAGCTGGGCAAGGTCTGGCCCGGCGGCAAGGAAGTTTTGAAAAATATCAGCCTGTCCTTCCTGCCCGGCGCCAAGATCGGCGTGCTGGGGCTGAACGGGGCAGGCAAATCCACGCTGCTGCGGATTATGGCCGGGGTGGAAACAGAATTCACCGGTGAGGCCTGGCCAGCTGAGGGGATTTCCATCGGCTATCTGGCCCAGGAGCCGGATCTGGATGCGGGGCTGGATGTGGCCGGCAATGTGATGGGCGGGCTGGGCAAGGCCAAGGAGCTGGTGGACAGGTTCAATGAGGTCTCGGCCCGCTTTGCCGAGGAAATGACCGATGAGGAGATGAATAACCTGATCGCCGAGCAGGCTGAGCTGCAAGAACAAATCGATGCGCTGGATGGCTGGGATATAGAGCGCAAGGCTGAGATCGCGATGGATGCGCTGCGGGTGCCGCCGGGCGATGCGGATGTGACCAAATTATCGGGCGGGGAAAAGCGGCGGGTGGCGCTGTGCCGGCTGTTGCTGAGCGCGCCGGATATGCTGCTGCTGGATGAGCCGACCAACCATCTGGATGCGGAATCGGTCGCCTGGCTGCAACGGTTTTTGCATGATTTCCCCGGCACGGTCGTGACCATCACCCATGATCGCTATTTTCTGGATGAGGTGGCAGGCTGGATTCTGGAGCTGGATCGCGGCCAGGGCATCCCCTATCAGGGCAATTATTCCGGCTGGCTGGAGCAGAAGCAAAAAAGGCTGGAACAAGAAGGCCGGAGCGAGGATGCGCGGGTCAAATCCCTGTCGCGGGAGCTGGAATGGGTGCGCGCTGCCCCAAAAGCCCGCCAGGCCAAGTCAAAGGCGCGCCTGAATGCCTATGAAAAGCTGCTGGAAGAAGGCCAGGCCGCCCGCGAGGAAACCACCCGTATCACCATCCCGCCCGGCCCGCGCCTTGGCAATGTGGTGATTGAGGCAGAGGGGTTGCATAAGGGGTTTGGCGACAAGCTGTTGATTGAGGATTTGTCCTTTCGCCTGCCGCCCGGCGGCATTGTCGGCGTAATCGGCCCGAACGGGGCGGGCAAAACCACCTTGTTCCGGATGCTCACCGATCAGGACAGCCCGGATCAGGGCGGCCTGCGTCTGGGCGAGACAGTCAAGCTGGGCTATGTCGATCAGTCGCGTGATTCCCTTGATGACAGCAAGACCGTCTGGGAGGTGATCTCAGATGGTCTGGATGAGCTGGAGCTGGGCAAGCGCACCATGCCGTCCCGGGCCTATGTCAGCCTGTTCAACTTCCGCGGCGGTGATCAGCAAAAACGCGTCGGCCAGCTCTCCGGCGGGGAGCGCAACCGCGTGCATCTGGCCAGGATGCTGAAATCCGGGGCCAATGTGCTGCTGCTGGATGAGCCGACAAATGATCTGGATGTGGATACGCTGCGCGCGCTGGAAGAGGCTTTGCTGGAATTCGCCGGCTGTGCGGTGGTGGTCAGCCATGATCGCTGGTTTCTGGATCGGATCGCAACCCATATCCTCGCCTTTGAGGGCGAGTCCCATGTGGAATGGTTTGAGGGCAATTATGAAGCCTATGAGGCCGATAAAAAGCGGCGTCTGGGTGAGGAAGCCACGCGCCCGACCCGTATTCGCTACAAGCCTATCAGCCGCTAGGCCCGCTGCCCGGACAGCTGCCCCTAACGCACATCAGCTGCGGCCTGCAGGGCGGCGATGAGGGCAGAGAACTGGCCGCCATTCTTGCGGATGATGGCGATATTTTCCTGACGCTGGGTCATCAGCATGGAGATATTTTCAATCTCTATATCGATGATGCGGGCGGGCTGGCCGGGCAGGGTGGTGAGCCGCCAATTCACCACCGCTTGCGGGCGCTGGCCTGATGGATCGCTAATCACCCCGCCGACCAGAACCATCTTCTCCCCGCGCTGGCTGCTGGCGGTGGGCTGAAATTCCAGCCCGCGGAATTGTTCAAACTGGCTGGCCGCCGTGCGCACCAGCGAGTCCAGAAACAGGGCCTGATACTGGCGCGTTCGGTGGCACTGGCGCGCCGCCAATATTGGCCGGTCGCCGCCCGCGCAATGCCATCCACATCAAAATAGCTGGTCAAGAGAGCGCTCACTTCAGCCTGCTTGCCTGCCTCATCCAGGGCGGTATTTTCCACCGCCTGCTTGGCCTGCGCCATCATTTGCGTAACCAGCTGTTCGGCTTCGCTGATCCGCTCTGCCATAACCGGCCCGGCAGGCAGCAGGGCGAGCAGCAGAAGCGCAGAAAAAAGTCGCAGGAACGAGCGTTTTGGATAAAATCCTCGCATCAGTCTGCATCCTCCCCTGATTCCAGGAAACTGTCAAACAGGCTGTCATCAACCGCGCTCTGGCTGGCGGTAATGACCCGATCTGCCAGCAATGCCTCACGCCGTTGGTAATAGAGGGCGCGCAGCCGCGCATAGGGATCCAGCGATTCGTATTTCATCTGATTGATCAGATCAAAATTATCGGCGCGCGCCGAGACCGCAGACAGGGGCAGGTTGGCCTGAACCAGCTGGTTTGAGCTGGAAACCCCGGTCAGGCTGCCCAGCGGATCAAGAAAAGCGGTAACCACCCGCCCGGTCATATCCCGCCCGGTGCCGCCCCCCAGCAGAGGCACCATCACATAAGGGCCGGGCGGCACCCCGGCCTTGGCCAGCGTCTGGCCAAAATCCTCTTTTTGCGGGCGGTTTTCCTCTTCTTCCAGCAAATCAACAAAGCCAAGCGTCAGCCCGTTAATGGCGAAATGCACCAGCGCCAGCCCGCTATTCTCGCCTTTGCCCTGCAGGGCGGAATTCATCGCCGTCGCAGGCAGGCCGGTCCAGCTGACATGGTTGGATACGGCGCGCTGGGCCGGCTCTGGCAAGTTCTGGCGCCAGGCTGCTGCGACCGGCTCCAGCACCACACTGTCCAGCCGGTCATTCAGCGCGTAGATTTTGCGATTGCCGTTTTCAAAGCGATCTTCCATCACCAGCTGGGTGTCTGTCCGATCTGCCGGCGCGCCGGAACAGGCGGCCAGCCCAGCCAGAATGGGCAGGCAAAACAGCGCAGCAACCGGTCGGCTGCGTGTCAGCACTAAAAACCTTAAGACAAACTCAAACAGTGCGTTTTTTTCCAATGCGGCCTCTGTTTTTTGCCTGATCCTATGCTAGGCTGATGCCCTGTCAATTATTCTCAAAACTAATATAGGGGCTTGCCGGTCAAATGACAAATCCGTCTGCACCAGAAATCCCGGCACCGCCACCAGCCTCTGCCGGAGCGCAGGCCCCCTGGCTGGACGGGCTGAACAACCCGCAGAAACAGGCGGTGACCACGCTGGACGGCCCGCTGCTGGTGCTGTCCGGGGCAGGCACCGGCAAAACCCGGGTGCTGACTGCCCGGCTGGCCCAGCTGATTGCCACCCGCACGGCGGCACCGTGGAATATTCTGGCGGTGACCTTTACCAACAAGGCGGCGCGCGAAATGAAGGAACGCGCGGTTCAGCTGGTCGGGCCGATGGCTGAGCAGGTGATGCTGGGCACTTTTCATTCCATTGCCGCCCGAATGCTGCGCCGCCATGCTGAGCTGGTCGGGCTGAAATCCAATTTTACCATTCTGGATACTGATGATCAGCTGCGCCTCATCAAACAGGTGATGGAAGCAGAAGGGGTCGATGCAAAGCGCTGGCCGCCCCGCATGATAGCTGCCGTGATCAGCCGCTGGAAAGATCGCGGCCTGACCCCGGACAAGATCACCGCTGCTGAGGCAGGCGATGCGGCCAGCGGCAAGGCCGGGCTGCTCTACCGGCTCTATCAGGATCGGCTGAAAGCCCTGAATGCCGCGGATTTCGGCGATTTGCTGCTGCATATGCTGACCATCTTTACCAGCCAGCCTGAAGTGCTGGCAGATTGGCAGGCACGGCTGACCTATATCATGGTTGATGAATATCAGGATACCAATCTGGCCCAGTATCTTTGGCTGCGGCTGCTGTCCGGCGGGCAGGGGAATCTTTGCTGTGTGGGCGATGATGACCAGTCCATCTATGGCTGGCGCGGGGCTGAGGTTGGCAATATCCTGAAATTTGAAAAGGATTTTCCCGGGGCGGCGATTGTCCGGCTGGAGGAGAATTACCGCTCTACCGGCCATATTCTGGCCGCAGCCTCGCATTTGATAGCCCGCAATGAATCGCGCCTTGGCAAGAGCCTGTTCACCGCTGATGCCGAGGGCGAAAAAATCACCATTTCCGGCTATTGGGATGGTCAGGAGGAGGCGCGCAGCCTGTCCAGCCAGATTGAAGGGCTGATGAATGCAGGCCAGGATCTGCGCGAGATAGCTGTGCTGGTGCGGGCCGGCTTTCAAACGCGCGAGATTGAAGAGCGGTTTATCGCCATTGGCCTGCCTTACCGGGTGGTGGGCACGCGGTTTTATGAACGCGCCGAGATCCGCGATGCGATGGCCTATCTGCGGCTGGTCAACCAGCCCGATGATGATCTGGCTTTTGAGCGAATTATCAACCAGCCCAAGCGCGGGTTGGGAGAGGCCAGCCTGCAATCCATTCACCAGCTGGCCCGCCTGCGCGGCATCCCGCTCTTGGCGGCGGCGATGGAGCTGGTCAGCACAGATGAGCTGAAACCGCGGGCCAGAGGCGCGCTGGACGGGTTTGTGCGCCAGCTGGCTGGCTGGCGGGCCCAGGCAGGCAGCCTGACCCCGGAAGTGCTGGCCGAACAGGTGCTGGATGAATCCGGCTATACGGCGATGTGGCAGAATCACAAGGCACCGGATGCGCCGGGGCGGCTGGAAAATCTGAAGGAACTGGTCAGCGCGATAGAGGCGTTTGACACGCTGGGCGGCTTTCTGGAGCATATTTCGCTGGTTATGGATAATGACACGCCCCAGGAAGGCGGCGAGGTGTCCTTGATGACGCTGCACGCGGCCAAGGGGCTGGAATTTGAAACGGTTTTCCTGCCCGGCTGGGAGGAGGGGATTTTCCCCAGCCAGCGCACCATAGATGAAAACGGGGCGGCCGGGCTGGAGGAGGAAAGGCGGCTGGCCTATGTCGGGATTACCCGGGCGCGCCGCCGCCTTTATATCAGCTTTGCAGCCAACCGGCGCGTGCATGGCTTATGGCAATCCTCGGTGCCCTCGCGCTTTGTCGGGGAATTGCCAAAAGACAGTCTGGTTGAGGATATGGTTCAGGGGCTGTCTGTGGGGCGGCCGGAGCCGGTGATGCTGGGGGCGGCGGCAGACCGGGCCGGGCGCCCCGGCTATGGGCCGGGCTGGCAGCGCATGGCCCGCAATAGCGGTGCGGTCGGGGCAACCCCGCAACGCGACCGGGATGGCTGGCTGCCGGACAGCAAGAACGCAGCTGGCTTTGCCGAAGGGGACCGTGTCTTCCATCTGAAATTCGGCATGGGCAGCGTGCTCTCGGTAGAGGGGGACAAGCTGGATATCGCTTTTGACAAGGCGGGTGAGAAAAAAGTGGTCGCCAGTTTTGTTGAGAAAAAAGCTGCTAAAGAGGATGGGTAAAATGGCGGGGCCAAGCTGATGCAGAGTGACTGCTGGGTGGTGGAAATCAGGGCCGAAGCCCCGCTCGCCGCGCTGGAAACCGGGCTGGAAGAGGTGCTGGGGGCGTTAGCGCTGGCCAATCACCGCCCGGACCCGCAAGGCCCGCTGATTCTGCAAGGGTTTTTCACCTCCCAGCCGGATGAGGCAGAGCTGGCAGCAATGCTGGAGCGGGCCAGTGACGGCCCGCCGCCGGATTATCAGGTTACCTATCATCCGCCGCGCGACTGGCTGGCTGAGAACCGCGCCGATTTTCCGCCGCTCAGCCTGGGCCGTTTCTGGGTGCATGGCAGCCATATCACGGCGCGCCGCCCGGCCCGGCTATCGCTCAAGATTGATGCAGCTTTGGCTTTTGGCTCCGGCTCACATCCGACCACGGCAGGCTGTCTGGCCGCCTTGCAGCATATTGCGCGCCAGCAAAAACCCGGAAATATTCTGGATTTGGGCTGCGGCAGTGCGATTCTGGCAATGGCGGCGGCCCGGCTCTGGCCGGCAGCCCGCCTCACCGCCTCTGATATCGATCCGGCCTCTATCAGCACGGCGCGCGATAATCTGCGGCAAAACCGGATCAGCCGGGCGCGCTGCCAGCTGGTTCTGGCCAACGGGTTGCGCCATCGCCAGCTGCAGGCTGCGGCGCCTTATCAGCTGGTTTTGGCCAATATTCTGGCGGCGCCGCTGCGCCAGCTGGCCCCGGCGATTGCACGGGTGCTGGCCGGGCAGGGCTGGCTGGTGCTGGCCGGATTGCTGGATCATCAGGCGCGGGCCGTGCTGGCGGCCTATCGCGCTGAGGGGCTGGTGCCGGTCTGGCAGCGTGTTCAGGAGGGCTGGTCTATCCTGATTTTGCGCCCGGCTGGCAGCCAGTCCCGCCCCGGGGAACGGGGGCGGTGATGAGCGGTTTTGCCACAGCGCCTGGAGCAGCTGCGCCAGCTGATAAAAGCAGCCGGGCTGGATGGGTTCGTGCTGGACCGGGCGGATGCGTTTCAAGGCGAGGAGGTGCGCCCCTGTGATGAAAGGCTGGCCTGGATAACCGGTTTTGACGGGTCAGCAGGAACCGCCATTATTCTGGCGGACAAGGCAGCGCTGTTTTCGGATTCCCGCTATAGCCTGCAGCTGGAACGCCAGCTGGACAGCACCCTCTGGCAGGGGTTTGACACGGCAGAAAAAGGCTTGGCAGACTGGCTGGCTGCACAGGCCGGGGCGTCCCGGCTCACCCTTGGCTATGCCAGCGAGACAACCACCCCGGCGCGCCTTCAGCGCTGGCAGAAAATCTCCGAGCGGCTGGATTGGCAGGCCTTACAGGCGCATCCGGTCGATCATATCTGGACAGACAGGCCCCCTCTTGCGGAGCGCTCGCTCTGGCCAGTGCCGGATCATCTGGCCGGACAGACGGCGGCGGAAAAGCTGGCCGGGCTGCGCGAAAAAATGGCGGCAAGCGGGCTGCAGGCGCAGCTGGTAACCGACCCGATGGCGGTGAACTGGCTGTTCAACCTGCGCGGCAATGATCTGGCCCATACGCCGGTGCATCTGTGCTTTGCCCTGATCCGGCAAGCGGGCGGGCCGGTTCTGATAGGGGCGGATGCCCGGGCGGCTTCGCTGGCAGATGGAGAGGCGGTCTCGCTGGCTGATGCAGGCAAATTGCTGGCCAGCCTGTCCGGCCAGAAGCTGGGGCTGGACCGGGCCAGCTGTCCGCTGTTGATAGCAGATTTGGCCAGCGCCGGCGGGGCTGAGATTGTCTGGCAGGAAGACCCGCTGATAGCGATGAAAGCCTGCAAGAACAGCGCCGAGCTGGCTGGCTTTCACGCCGCCCATCTGCAGGATGCGCTGGCCTTTGTGGAATTCTGGCACTGGCTGGAGCAGCAGGTGCCGGGCCAGTTCACCGAGAGCCAGCTGGCAGACCGGCTACAGGAAAGACGGGCTGCCCGGCCGGGCTATATCTGCGATCCTTTCCGGCGATTGTCGGTTTTGCGGAAAATGCCGCCATTGTGCATTATCGCGCCCGGCCCGGCCAGGACCAGCCGGTCACAACAGATAATCTGCTGTTGATTGATTCAGGCGGCCATTACCAGCAAGGCACGACTGATATAACCCGCACGCTGGCGATTGGCCGCCCGCCTGCCGAGGCGGTGGCCGCTGCCTCATCCGTGCTGGCTGGCCATTGTGAGCTGGCACGGGCAGTCTTTCCGGCGCAGAGCCGCGGGGCGCAGCTGGATGCGCTGGCCCGGGCCCCTTTATGGGAGCGGCAGCTGGATTACGGGCATGGCACCGGCCACGGGGTGGGCCATATCCTGTCTGTGCATGAAGGGCCGGTCTCGCTCTCACCGCGCGGTGACAAGCCGCTGCAGGCCGGTATGGTGCTGTCCAATGAGCCCGGCTATTACAAGCCCGGCAATTTTGGTGTGCGCCAGGAAAATCTGGTTGTGGTGGAACAGGCCGGTGAGGGTTGGCTCAAGCTTAGCCCCTTGACGCTGGTGCCCTTTGATCGCCAGCTGGCGGACCCGGCCTTTTTCAGCACTGAGCAGCTGGCCTGGCTCAACCAGTATCATCGCAGCGTGGAAGCCGCCCTGACCCCGCATTTGCCGGACTCCCTGCAAGGCTGGCTGGCAGATAAATGCGCCCCAATCGGGGGCTAGGCTTGCGGCCGGCTTTTCAAGAGATCAGCGCCTGCCATTCTTCTTCAGACAGGATGGTCACCCCCAGATCAGCCGCCTTGCGGGCCTTTGATCCGGCATCTGCCCCGGCGATCAGGTAATCGGTGCGCCCGGAGACAGACCCGGCGACCTTGGCCCCCAGCCTTTCTGCCTGAGCCTTGGCCTCAGCACGTGACAGCTTGGCCAGCGTGCCGGTAAAGACCACTATCTTGCCGGAAACCGGGCTGTCCTGTTCTGCAGGTTGCGGGGCTTGCGGCGTGATTTCAGCCAGCAGGGCGGCCAGCTGGGCCTGATTTTCCATATCGTTGAAAAAACCGATCAAATCCTCAGCCACGGACAGGCCGATCTGATCAATAGTGACCAGCGCTTCGCGGGCCGGGCTTTGTGCATCCTGCGCGGCGATACAGGCGGCTTTCAGACTGTCCAAATCCCCGTAATGCAGCGCCAGCAGACGGGCCGTCGCCTGACCGATTTGCCGGATTCCCAGGCCGAAAATCACCCGCTCCAGCTCGGGCTGGCGGCGCTCTTCAATCGCGGCCAGCAGATTATCCACCGATTTCTCACCCATCCGCTCCAGTGCCAGCAAATCATCGCGCCGACCGCTAAGGCGGAAAATATCGGCTGGCCCGGCCAGCCAGCCCAGCTCATGGAATTGTTCAATCTGTCTGGCCCCCAAACCATCAATATCCAGCGCATCCCGGCTGACGAAATGTTTTAGTCTCTCCACCTGCTGGGCCGCACAGGCAAAGCCGCCCTGACAGCGGCGCACGGCCTCTCCCTCTGGCCTGATGGCCGGATGCTGGCAGACCGGGCAGACTCTCCGGAAAACGCCAGGGCTGGCTGTCCGGCGGGCGGTCTTCCGGGACTATCCGCACAATTTGCGGGATAACATCCCCGGCGCGTTGCAGGATAACGCTGTCACCAATGCGAATATCCTTGCGCTGGATTTCATCCTCATTATGCAAGGTCGCATTGGATACGGTCACCCCGCCAACCAGCACCGGCTCCAGCCGTGCCACCGGGGTCAGCGCGCCCGTGCGTCCGACCTGAATATCTATATCCAGCAGGCGGGTGGTTGCCTGTTCAGCGGCAAATTTATGGGCAATGGCCCAGCGCGGCGCGCGGCTGACCTGGCCCAGCCGGGCCTGCAAATCCAGCCTGTCCACCTTATAGACAACCCCGTCAATATCATAGCTGAGGGTAGGCCGGGCCGCGCCGACAGCCGCATAGGCGGCCAGCAATTCTGCGGCATTTTCAGCTGTTTGGGTCAGCGGATTGACGGCAAACCCCCAGCTGGCCAGCTGCGCCAGAAATTCAGAATGGGTGCCTTGCAGGGGGGGGCGCACCTCGCCAGCAGCATAGGCGAAAAATTGCAGCGGCCTGCTGGCGGTGACAGAGGCATCTTTTTGGCGCAGCGAACCGGCTGCCGCATTGCGCGGATTGGCAAAGATTTTCAGACCCGCCTCAGCCTGCCTTTCATTCAGGGCCAGAAAATCGGCCTTGTCCATATAGACCTCGCCGCGCACCTCCAGCACCGCCGGGGCGGGCCCGTTCAGCTGCTGGGGAATGGCCATGATCTGCCGGATATTGGCGGTTACATCCTCGCCTTCCGTGCCATCGCCTCTGGTGGCAGCCTGTATCAGCTGGCCCTGCTCATAGCGCAGGCTGATAGACAGACCGTCAATTTTCGGCTCAGCGGTAAAGGACAGGCTTTCCCCGTCAGGCCAATTCAAAAACCGCCGGACACGCGCGATAAAGTCGGTAACATCCTCTTCATCAAAGGCATTGCCCAGCGAGAGCATGGCCACCGCATGGCGGATTTTGGCAAATTGGCCGGACGGGCTGGCCCCGACGCGCAAGGACGGGCTGTCGGGCCGGATCAGCTCTGGAAAACGCGCCTCAATCGCCTGATTGGCGCGCACCAGCTGGTCATAATCTGCATCTGATATCAGCGGCGCATCCTGCTGATGATAGGCCAGATCATGGCGGGCAATTTGCGCGGCCAAATCCGCCAGCCAGCCAGCCGCCTGCTCAGCATCCAACCCGGCGATATCTTGCGGCAGTTTTGGCCCGGTCATGGTGCGTGCCTCCCTTTGGCCTAGCCAGCCAGCAGCGTGCGGGCGGCGGCCCGTGCTTCTTCGGTGATTTCAGCCCCGGCCAGCATTCTGGCCACCTCTTCGGTGCGCGCCGGCCCATCCAGCTCGGCCACCGCACTCAACATCGTGTCATCGCGGGCAGATTTGCTGATTTTCAGATGCTGGCGGCCACAGGCGGCCACTTGCGGGGAATGGGTGATGGTCAGCGTTTGCGTGCGCCCGCCCAACTGCCGCAGCCGTGTGCCAACGGCCGCCGCGACTGCCCCGCCAACACCGGAATCCACCTCATCAAAAATCAGGGTCTTGGCTGGCGTGCTGGAAGAGAGAACCACCTTCAGGGCCAGCAGGAAACGGGCCAGCTCGCCGCCAGAGGCGATCCGGTCAATCGGGCCGGGCGGCAGACCGGGATTGGTGCTGGCTACAAAGCGCACCTCCTCCTTGCCGCTGGCTGACCAGCGCTCAGCCGCCAGGGGCCGTATTTCGGTGGCAAAGCTGGCGGCCTCCAGCTTCAGCGGGGTCAATTCCTCCAGCACCGCGCGATCCAGCCCGGCAGCGGCCTTTGTCCGGCTGGCCGTGATAGACTCCGCCAGCTGGGTCCAGGCAGCTTCAGCCTGTTTTTCGCGATCCGCCAGCCCGGCCAAATCTCCGGCGCTGTCATCCAGCCTGGCCAGCTGTTCTGCCAGCTCTTGATGGCGGGCTGCCAGCCTGTCCGGCTCACACTGATGCTTGCGGGCCAGCTGGCGCAGCTGATGCAGGCGCTCCTCAATTTCCTCCAGTCGGCCGGGATTGCCCTCCAGCACCGAGGCGGCCTGTTGCAAGGCCCGGCCAGCCTCATCCAGCTCAGCATTGGCCCGGCCCAGCGCGCCCAAGACCTCATCCAGCCTGCCCGCGGCCAGCCCGGCCACCCGTTCCAGCTGTTGCAGGGCCCGCCCGGTTTGGCTAATCGCCCCGTCTTCGGCATTCAGGGCGCTGTCGGTCAGGCCCAGCGCCTCAGCAATGCGTCGGGCATGGATATGCAAATCGCGCTCAGCCAGCAGCTTTTCTTCCTCATTCTCGGTTGCGGCCAGCTGATCCAGCTCAGCCAGGGCGGCGCGCAGCCATTCCTCTTCGGCGCGGGCCGCGGCCAACGCCTCGCGGGCGGCCTGATGATCGGCTCTGGCCTGTTGCCAGCCCTGCCAGTGACCGGCCAGCTGGCGCAGCGCATCGCCCAGCCCGGCGGCCCGGTCCAAAAGGCTGATATGGCTGGCCGGGTCCAGCAGGCCGCGCCCCTCAAACTGGCCCTGTATCTCAATCAGCAGGTCGCCGCATTGGCGCAGCAGGGCCAGCGAAACCGGCTGATCATTGATGCTGGCCATGGATTTGCCGCCGCCGCGCAGCTGGCGGGACAGGATAATCTCCCCCTCACAGGCAATGCCCGCCTCTTCCAGCAGCAAGGCCACCCCATGCTGCGGGTCAATCTCAAAACGGGCAGAGACCACCGCCCGGTCACTGCCGGTTCGGATCAGGCCAAAATCAGCCCGGCTGCCAAGGGCCAGCCCCAGCGCATCCAGTAAAATGGACTTGCCCGCCCCGGTTTCGCCGGTCAGCACCGTCAGCCCCTCGCCAAATTCCAGCGATAATTTTTCTATCAGCAGGATGTTGCGGACAGACAGGTGGGTGAGCATAATGGTCAGTCAAACAGGTTGAGGACCGGGCTGGCCATGCGGGCAATCAGACCCTTGCTGGCGGGCCGGGCCGGGTCTTCCAGCAAGGCAATCAGCCGCTGCGTCCAGATGGAATCAGGATAGTTATACATGGCGACCGCGGCGCTGCGGTCGGCCTCTGCGGGCAGGCCGAGGGCCAGATAGGCCTCACCCATCCGATAGAGCGCTTCGGGAACCTGATTGGTGGTATCATAGGCATTGGCGACCAGCTGGAAGCGGCGCAAGGCTGCCCCGTAATGGCCCGCCTCCAGATAATAGCGGCCGACGGCCATTTCCTTGCCGGCCAGATGGGATTTGGTCAAATCACGCTTCAGCGTTGCATCGCGCGCATAATCCCCCTCTGGATAGCGGCGCAGCAATTCAGAAAAGGCTTCCAGCGCCCGCTGGGTCATCTCGGCATCGCGGCCAACATCGACAATTTGCTCATAAAAACACAGGGCGCGCAGATAATAGGCATATTCGGTGATCGGATCAGCCGGATAGAGTTCAATGAACCTGTCCAGCGCGCCCACCGCCTTGGTATAGGCGTTACTTTCATAAAAGGAATAGGCCGCCATGATCTGGGCCTTGACTGCCCAGGCCGAATAGGGGTGCTGGCGTTCCACCTCTTCAAACAGCGGGGCTGCTGCAGCCGGTGTTCCGTCCAGCAAGCTGTCCAGCGCCTCATTATAGAGCGCGTCAACCGGCTTTTCTTCCTGCTCCAGCAAGGCGGCCTGATCAGACCCGCTGCAGGCGGCCAGCATTATCAGCAGGGCTGCGGCCCCGGATTTGGAAAACTGCTTCATGGCGGATCCCGTCCTCACCTGTGTCAAGCTGGCCTGTGCGGCTACGGCTCTAACATAGCTTTTCTGAAGCGGACTGAAAAGGTCTGCCATGCGCAAGACAGGCTGTTTTTGGGATAATGGCGGCCTGCAGGCTGTTTGCCGCGGGGGCAAAGCCGCTCAGACAGAGGCAGCGACCGCCTGCTCCGGGATTTGCCAATAGGCGGATTTGCCTTGGCTGTCGCCATTCTCAATCGTCCAGCATTGCGGATTGGCCATCAGCGCGGCCAGCAGCCGAACCGACAATATATGGCCCGGCCGGTAGGCGGTCACCCGCCCCTGGACAGGCATTCCCAGAAGATAGAGATCGCCCAGCACATCCAGCGTCTTGTGCCGGACAAATTCATCCTGCATCCGCAGCCCGTCCGGGTTCATCACGGTTCCGTCATCCACAACGACGGCATTTTCCAGCGACCCGCCCTTGGCAAGCCCGGCCTGACGCATCCCTTCCACATCACTGAAACGACAGAAGGTGCGGGCATGGGCCAGCTGCTCACCAAAGGAGCCATTCACCTGTTGATAGGACAGCTGTTGATTGCCAATGACCGGATCATCAAAATCAATCTCGATATCCAGCTCCAGCTGGTCCGCAGGCGACAGGCGCGCAGAGCTGCCATCAGGCAGGCTAACTGAAATCTCATCCAGAATAACCAGCTGCGGGCGCGGTTTGGCCAGCACGGCCTTGCCTGCGCGTTCCAGCAATTCAACGATGGGCCGTGCGCTACCATCCAGAATTGGCATCTCCGGCCCGTCAATCTCAATCAGCACATTGTCAATGCCGGAGCCAAAAAGGGCAGACATGAAATGCTCAATCGTGCTCACCCCCACCTGGTCGGCATTTTCCACCTTGGTGCAGAGCCGGCTTTCAATCGCATAATCGATGCGGGCCGGGATGATATTATTGCGGTCGGTAATATCGGTGCGGACAAACACCACACCGTGATCAGCCTCAGCGGGCAACAGGCGCACCGAAACAAAGCGACCGGAATGGACACCGATACCGCTGGTTTCGACTGGCTTTTGCAAACTTGTTTGCATCATCTCATTGCCGCCTTGCTTAACCCCTTTGGAGATTAACCCCTTGGACGATTTTGTCATCAGGGCCGGTTTTCCGGTCGGGTTCTTCACTAAAAAATCATGCTGAACCCAGACTCACGATACTGTGGGTCTGGGTTCAAGCAAAATCACTTTTGGTTACGAATTGTTGCAGAGAGCGTTATTTTGCCTCAATTCGCCTGTCTGCGGAGAAAAGCGGGGATATCCAGCTCTTCGGTGCTGTCATCTCCGGCTGTTTCCGGTTCCATGGCCAGGCTGGTCTGGCCGTTCGGGTTCATATCCACCCGCGGCAGGTCCAGCACATCTGCGGCCCGCGGTTCCGGCTTGGCGGGCGGGGTCTCAGCCGATTGCGCCCAAAGCCCGGAAATCCGCTGTATCAGGCTGCCTCGGAGCCGGGTCCGTTCCCGACGCTTTGTTTCATATCTTCAGTTCAGCCGGAATGAAAGCTCTTGGTGCCTCGCTGGCACGCAGAACGGGGCTGGCCTGGTCTTCAAGGCTCGGGCTGGCTCGGCCCGCTTCCGGTTGGGTCTCAGCGGCTCCCCGGCTATTTCTGCCCCGGCTGCGTCTGCTTCGCCCGTTTGCGCTGGGGCGATATGCGGGTCGGCCGGGTCAGCAAAAGCGGCGTCCTCAGCTGTCTCTTCAGCTGGCTGCGCGGCGACCGGGTCAGTTCCGGCACCCCTGTCCAGCTGCGGGGCGGCTGCGGCCAGCCCGCCAAGCGGGGCCGGTTGTGCCCCGGCCATGCCAGGCAGTGCCGTTTCCGGTTTTGGCATCACCGTATTAATCAGCGGTATTTGGGTTTGCTCCTGCCGGCTGGCGGCGGCTTCCTCCTCACCGAACAGAGAGGCGGTCTTGGGCAGCGCATCAATGCCGGTTGCCACAACCGAAACCCGCATCACCCCGTCCAGACGGTCATCAGAAGCAGAGCCAAAGATGATGGTTGCATCCGGGTCCACTTCGCGCCGGATACGGTTGGCGGCTTCATCCACCTCAAACAGGGTCATATCCTGCCCGCCAGTGATATTGATCAGCAGGGCCCGCGCCCCTTTCATGCTGGTATCATCCAAGAGCGGGTTATTGATCGCGGCCTCAGCAGCCTCTGTCGCCCGGTTCTCGCCAGAGGCCTCGCCCGTGCCCATCATCGCCTTGCCCATCTCGGTCATCACCGCCTTGATATCGGCAAAGTCCAGATTGATTGTGCCGGGCTTGATCATCAGGTCGGTTACCCCGCACACGCCCTGATGCAGGACCGTGTCTGCCATATGGAAGGCATCGGCAAAGGTGGTGCGCTCATTGGCAAGGCGGAACAGATTTTGGTTTGGAATCACGATCAGCGTATCAACAAAGCCCTGTAATTCCTTGATTCCTTCCTCAGCCTGTGCCATGCGGCGCTGCCCCTCAAATTCAAAGGGCTTGGTCACCACCCCAACGGTCAGGATACCGGCTTCTCTGGCGGCGCGGGCAATCACCGGGGCCGCCCCGGTGCCGGTGCCACCACCCATGCCGGCGGTGATAAAGACCATATTGCTGTCGCCCAGCTCAGCCAGCAGCTCCTCCAGGCTTTCCTCAGCAGCCCGCCGCCCCATATCCGGGCGCGAGCCAGCCCCCAGCCCGCGGGTAATATCCGAGCCGATTTGCAGCTTGCGCGGGGCCAGCGAATGGGCGAGTGCCTGGCCATCTGTATTGGCGACCAGGAATTCGACCCCTTCCAGATTGGTCTGGATCATATTATTGACCGCATTGCAGCCAGCCCCGCCAACACCGATCACGGTGATTTTAGGGCGCAGTTCCTGTGTGGTTTGCGGAACGGAGAGATTGATAGTCATGTCAGGCTCCTATGGTTTGATTCTGCTTGTTCAAAAGGTTCAGTTCTCAGGTTCAATTTTCAGGTTCAGTTCTTGGCTTGTCAGGGTTTTACAATTCAGCTGGTCCGCCAGCCGGATCATTAAACACAATTCCGGCCCCACGGCATCGCCATCGGGCATGGAAATAAAAGCTGGCCAGTTCCGGTCGTGTGATACGCATTCGCCGCTTCCTTTCCTTTAGATATGCTCGCGCAGCCATTGGCCGAGACGGCCAAACGGGTTTTTCGGGGCCGCCAGCGGGCCGCTATCTTCTTCCAGTTCGGTCTCGCCCTCGGCCAGATGCATGGCCATGCCGACCGAGGCGGCAAAGGGCAGGTGGCTGGGATGGCTGTCCAGCCCGTCCAGACCTTGCGGCAGGCCGACAGTGGCTGTCCGGTCCCAATAATGGCTGACAAAATCAGCCAGCCCGGTGAGCTGCGCCCCGCCGCCGGTCAGCACAATGCGCTGGCCTATCGCAGCGGTCATCTGGGCGGCTTCCAGACGCTGGCTTATCAAATCCAGAATTTCCTCAACCCGCGGCCGGATAATGGCAGCCAGCAGGCTGCGCTCGGCTGTCTCGCCATTGGGCAGGGTGATTTGTTCGGTGGGCAGCCCGACCGTATTCAGCACAAAATTATCGCCGCGCGCCGGAAACGGGGCCGCCGCCAGATGATTTTCCGAAACGGCTGTAACAGACCCGTCCATCGCCTTGATCCGCTCGGCATCCGCCAGCCCCAGATTGAGGATGCGGGCAATATCGCGGGTGATATGCTGGCCGCCCATGCGGATCGTATCGGCATAGACAATCCGGTCATCCATGAACAGGGCCGCCCCGGTGGTGCCGCCGCCAAAATCCAGCACCAGCGCCCCCAACTCACGCGCTTCGCGGCTCAGACAGGCCCGCCCGGCCATGCAGGCGGCGTGATGGATCTGGCCTGCCTCCAAATGCGCTTCCAGCACTGCCCTTTGCAGATTGGCCGCTGTTGTGCGCTCAATCGAGAGCAGGGTTATATCGCTGGCCAGGCGGCTGCCATGCATACCCAGCGGATTATCAATATGATGCTGCTCATCCACCAGATATTGCAGGCGCTGGCGCTGAATGAGGCTGCGCTGTTCCGGCAGGCCGGTCTCGCTCTGGCGGGCCCGCAGGCGGCGCAGGTCACGCACCCCGATCTGATTATCCGCCAAATCTATGCCATAGCGGCAAATCTGTGTGGATGGCTTGCCAGCAGCGGTGACAATATGCAGCTTGCTGACCTGCAAGCCAGCCTTTTTCTCAGCTGCCTGAACAGTTTTGCCCAATGCTGAGCTGAACTTGTCCAGATCAACAATCTCCCCCTGTTTCAGCCCGTCCGAGGCGTGCATGGCCTGACCCAGCAGCTGCAGCCTGTCCCCGGACCGCGCCACAATCAGCGCCGTCAGCTTGGAGGACCCGGCATCAACCACCGCAAAAGGCCCACGCGGTGACCCCTTTTGCTTTGCCTGTTTTTTCTGCCCCATCATTGCTTTATCAATCCCCTTCAGGTTTTGTCCCTTATGTCTTTTGTCCCTTATGTCTTTTGGCCCTCTATGTCTTTTGTCCGGGCCCGCGCACCGGAATATTTGGCTCCACCACCAGCTGATCGGGTATCCGCAGGTCAATGGCGGCCAGATCGCGCTCTATAATCCCCTTTTCGCGTTGCAGGCGGGCCAGTCTTGACCAGGCGGCGGCCGGGTCCTGTTCCGGCAGCTTGACGGTAATGCCGTTGCGCAGATGCACATCCCAGCGTCGCCCGGCAATCCGTTGTATCGCCCAGACATCATTGTATAATTCCGGCTCGGTGCGCAGCGTATCCAGAATAAAGCCCGCCTCGCTGGCCGCCTGCTTGCCGGACACAACAGGCAGATGGCCAAACAGCGTTACATCGGCCCCGGCAATCAGCGCCCCGCTATGGTCAATCAGCTGGTGGCCAGCCCCGGATTGCAGCAGCCCGACCGGAATCCGCTCGGATAAGATGATTTTCAGCCGATCCGGCAAATGCCGCTCAATCCGCGCCTCTGCCACCCAGCCTATATCCGCCACGCGGGTGCGCATGGCGGCCAAATCCAGCCCCAATATCGGCATCCCGCGCCAGATTTTCAGCGCCTCCAGCAAATCTGCATCGCTGGTATGGCTGCGCCCCTCAATATCTATGTGCCGCACGGCCAGACCCATCTCGGCTGTTTTCGCCAGCAGCGCCGGGCGCGCTGTCTGCCAGTGCCAGGCCAGCCCCACCCCGCCGGACAGAACCAGCAGCATGACAAAGGCGCGCAGCAGCTGCCGCACAGAGAGCTGGGCCAGCCAGCCGGGTGTCTGCTTGTTCTGCGGCGATGTGTTACCCCTCAATCGCATCTCGCCCCCTCCAGCAATCTTTTGACCAGCTCCGGCCCCTCCATCCCGACAAAGGCCGCCTGTTCAGGAACCAGCGAAGTGCCGGTCATCCCGGGCTGGGTGTTGATCTCCAGCATGAAGAGCTGGCCGCTGCTGTCATCAAAGCGGTAATCTGCGCGGGCCACGCCGCGGCATCCCAGCACTGAAAAGGCCTTTTCTGCCCAGTCCAGCGCCTGGCGGGTCACCGGATCAGGCAATTTGGCTGGCAGGATATGGTCTGAGCCGCCCGCCGCATATTTTGCCTGCCAGTCATAAAAGCCGGTTTTCGCAACTATTTCAGTGACGCAGAGCGCCTGACCCTCCAGCACGGCGACCGTCAATTCCCGCCCGGGGATAAAGACCTCTGCCATCAGCTCCTGGCCATCCGGCCAATGGCTGCGGGGCAGGGGCGGCTGATCGGTATGGCACAGGGCCACCCCGACGCTGGAGCCATCCGCGCGCGGCTTGACCACATAGGCCCCGCTGTAATCAACAGGCTGGACGCTGTCATCCTCAGAAAAGGCCAGCAGCGGCGGCAACGCGATCCCCACCGTTTCAAACAGGCGGCGCGAGGCGATTTTGTCCATCGCCATCGCAGAGGCCTGAACCCCGCTATGGGTATAGGGGATGTTCAGGATATTCAGCATTCCCTGGGCCGATCCATCCTCGCCGATTTGGCCGTGCAGCGCGTTGAACACCAGCTGCGGCTCCAGCGCCAGCAACTCAGAGGCAATATTGCGGGTGAATTCCAGCTCATGCACTTCCCAGCCCAGCTCTCTGGCCGCCGCGGCGCAATAGGCCCCGGAGAGGCGGCTTATTTCTGCCTCAGATGTCCAGCCGCCCATCAGAACAGCCAGTTTTTTTTGCGGCCTGTTCATTGGGTTTCCGGCTCCGTTCGGTTGGCCTGTGCCTGTGTCCGGCCCAGACGGCGAATTTCCCAGCGCAGTTCGGTGCCGCAATGATCGCGCACCTTCTGTCGGACGGTTTCGCCCAGCTGTTCCAGATCAGCGGCGGTTGCGCTGCCATCATTAATCATGAAATTGCAATGTTTCTCGCTCATTGCCGCCCCACCAACGCGCAGGCCGCGGCATCCGGCCGCGTCAATCACCTGCCAGGCCTTGCTGCCGTCAGGATTGGCAAAGGTGGATCCGCCCGTGCGCGCACCGACCGGCTGGCTGGCTCCGCGGCTGGCGATCATCTCTTTCATGCGGGCGCGGATTTCGGCGCGTTCACCGGGCCGGGCCTGCAGGCGGGCGGAGACGAAAATCCAGTCCTCCGGGGCCCGGCTGGCCCGATAGCTCATCTGCATATCCGGCACGCTGGCCTCGATCAGCTCGCCTTGCCGGGTCAGCGCGCTGGCAGAGATCACAATATCGCAGAATTCCTGTCCATAGGCGCCGGCATTCATCCGCAGCCCGCCGCCGATTGTGCCGGGAATCCCGATCAGAAAGGCCAGACCATCCAGCCCGGCCTCTGCTGCATAGCGGGCGACATCCATATCGCGGGCCCCGGCTCCGGCGATCACCTCATCCCCCTCATGGCGAATATCGGCCAGCTCTCCGGTCAGGCGGATAACCGCCCCCTCCAGGCCGCCATCGCGCACCAGCACATTGGAGCCGGCCCCCAGCACGGTTATCGGCATCGCTGCCGGGCAGCTGGCCAGAAAGGCCTGTAAATCAGCCAGATCAGCAGGCTCAAACAGCCAATCAGCTGGCCCGCCCGCCCGCAGCCAGGTCAGCTCTTGCAAGGCGGCCCCGGCGCTCAGCTTGCCGCGCAATTCCGGCCAGGAGAGGGTCTGCCAGCTGCTCATTGGCCTGCCTCCTGCTGCTGTTCCAGCTGATCCAGCTCAGCTGGCAGGGCGGCAGCCCATTGGCTGGAAGACCCGGCCCCCAGCACCATCACATAATCGCCCGGATTGGCAAGCGCGGCTATTTGGCGGGCCAGATCAGACGGGCTGTCCAGCACCGCCGGGGCGCGGTGGCCATGATCCCGCAAGCCCGCAACCAGCGCCTCCTTGCTGGCCCCTTCAATCGGCTCCTCGCCAGCGGCAAAGACATCAGCGACCAGCACCGCATCCGCTTCATTGAAACAGCCGCAGAAATCAGAAAAGAGATCATGCAGCCTGCTATAGCGGTGCGGCTGGACGACGGCGATCAGCTGGTTATCGCCGCAAGCCAGCCTGCCAGCAGACAGGGCCGCCTGAATCTCCACCGGGTGATGGCCATAATCATCAACAATGGTAATCCCGCCTGATCGGCCCTTAATATCAAAGCGGCGGCCTACCCCCTTGAAATTGGCCAGACCCTTGGCGATTGTCTGCTCATCAACCCCCATCTCCAGAGCCACCGCAATGGCCGCCAGGCAATTTTGCACATTATGCAGCCCCAGCATTGGCAGGCGCAGCCCCTTTATCCCGTCCATTGCCATTTGCAGCCGGTCAGAGAGCTGGACATCAAAGACCATCTGCCCGTCCTGATGGCTGATCGAAACCGCGCGGACATCGGCATTGGTGCTCAGCCCATAGGTGATCACGCGCCGTCCCTTTATCCGCGGCAACAGGCGCTGGACGGCGGGATGGTCCATGCACAAGGTCGCAAAACCATAAAATGGGATGGCACTCACAAAGCTGGCAAAGGCTTCTTCGAGCTGCTCAAAAGAGCCGTGATGATCCAGATGTTCCGGGTCAATATTGGTGACAATGGCGACTGTGGGAATCAGCCGGGCAAAAGAGCCGTCACTCTCATCTGCCTCAACCACCATCCAGTCACCCTTGCCGAGGCGGGCATTGCTGCCCCAGCCGGAAATGATCCCGCCATTGATCACGGTCGGATCAATCCCGGCAGCATCCAGCAAGGCTGAGACCAGCGAGGTTGTCGTGGTCTTGCCATGCGTGCCGGCGACCGCAACGGACCAGCGCAGCCGCATCAGCTCACCCAGCATTTCCGCCCGGTGCACAACCGGCAGGAAAGCGGCCCGCGCCGCGGCCAGCTCCGGATTATCCTCGCGGATAGCGGTAGAGATGACGAGGATAGCGGCCCCGTCTATATTTTCAGCCGCCTGCGGAATGGCAATTTCAATGCCTTTTTCACGCAAACGCTGAACATTGGCATTTTCGGCAATATCGCTGCCCCGCACCTGATAGCCCAGCTCATGCAGGATTTCGGCAATGCCGCTCATGCCGATACCGCCGATACCGGTTAAATGGATGATCCCCGATGGACAGGGGCAGGGCGGTCATGCGGCCCTCCTTGCTGAATCGGCCAGCCGGGCCTCAATGATTTCGACAATGGCGCGGCAGGCTTGCGGGCGCGCGCGGGCCCTGGCCTGTTTGGCCATATTGTTGCGGCGCGCTGAATCGCCCAGCAGCTGGGTTATCATCTCTGCCAGCTTTTGCGGGCTGGCCTCATTTTCCGGCAAGCTCAGCGCGGCGCCATCTGATACCAGGCTGGCCGCATTGGCAGATTGGTGATCATCCATGGCGGCGGCAAAAGGCACAAAGATCGTGGCCCGCCCGGCGGCTGCGACCTCGGCAACCGAGGCGGCCCCGGCCCGGCAAATAATCAAATCCGCCCGGCCCATCCGCTCTGGCAAATCGGCAAAAAAGCTGGCCAGCTCCACGCTCTGGCCCAGCTCCTGCCAGCGTTTTTTCAGACTGTCCGCCTGTTCGGCGCGCACCTGCTGGACAATAGAGAGGCGCCCGCGCAGCCCATCCTCCAGCAAGGCGACCGCGGCTGGCACCAAATCTGCAAACAGGGCGGCCCCCAGCGAGCCGCCAATGACCAGCAACTCCAGCCGGTCCGGGGCAATCGCCGGTTCAGCCTGGCTGAAAAAGGCTGCGCGCACCGGCAGGCCGGTTTCATCAATGCGGGTTTTATCGGGCAGCGGCTGGCTGTCCGGCCAGCTGGTCAGCAAATGGCCGCAGCGCCGCGCCAAAAACAAATTGGCCCGCCCGATACGCGCATTCTGTTCATGCAAGCCAGCCGGTATCCCCAGCCAGCTGGCGGCCAGCAAGGGCGGGGCAGAGGGATAGCCGCCAAATCCCAGCACAAAGGCAGGCCGCTTGCCCAGCATCAATAAGAGTGACTGCACCCAGCCAGCGGTCAGCTTTGAACAGCGCGCTGATCCGTTTTGCCAGCCCGCCCAGCCAGCGGCGAGGCGGCAGAAATCTGATGCACAGCCAGGCCGGTCGCTGCCGTCGCCAGCAGTTGCTGGCCGCGCCGATCTGTTAAAAAGGCAACCTGCCAGCCATCTTTTGCCAGCATCTCAGCAACCGCCACAGCCGGAAAGACATGACCGCCCGTGCCGCCTGCTGCCAGATAGATCAGCTTACCGCTCATGGCCACCTCCCACCATCGCCGAACGGCGCCGCGTCAGGGCCAGAATGAAACCGGCAGTCATTGCGCTGGCCAGCAGCGAGGAGCCGCCATAGCTGACCAGCGGCAGGGTCATCCCCTTGGTCGGGATAAGATTGACCGAGCTGGCCATGTGAATGGCCGCCTGCAAGCCGAACTGCATCGCCAGCCCGGCTCCGGCCAGAAGATTGAACAGGCCCGGCCCGGCTGCGGATCTGTTAAAGCTGCGCAGCACGAAAAAGGCATAAAGACCGACCAGGAAAACCGCCGCCAGCGCGCCATATTCCTCAGCCGCAACGGAAAAAATAAAATCCGCATGGGCATCCGGCAAATGCAGCTTGACCGTGCCGTCCCCGGGCCCAACCCCGAGCAGGCCGCCTTCATTAAAGCTCTGGATAGAGCGATCTGTCTGCATGGAGCCGCCTTCCAGAAACTTGTCCACCCGCCGCTCAACATGGGGCAACAGGTGATAGGCGGCCAACATCGCCAGCGGTGCGGCCGCAACCGCCCCCAGCACCAGCAGCCAGGGCAGGCCGGCCAGAAACACCTGAAAGCCCCAGGTCAGCGCCACCACAGCTGTCATGCCGACATCGGGTTGCAGGATCAGAACACCGACCAGCAGCCCGGCAATGCCGCTGGCCCAGGCCCAGCCGGGGAAATCATCCCCCTCGCGCCAGAGGGTCAGCAGCCAGGCACAGACAACGGCAAAAAACGGCTTGGCAAATTCAGAAGGCTGCAGGCGCACCGGCCCCAGCTCTATCCAGCGTGTCGCGCCCTTGACCTCTGCCCCCATGGTCAGCGTGGCCAGCATCAGCCCAAAGGCTCCGGCCAGCCCCAGCAGGCTGACAATGCGGATATGGCGGGCCGAGAGCATGGCCGCGATCAGCAAACCCAGCAGCGCCGGAACCATATAGAACAGCTGGCGCCAGACAAAATGCTGTTCCGGCAAGCCGATACGTAACGCGACCGGCGGGCTGGCGGCCATTACCAATATCGCCCCCAGCACCATCAAGAGCAGCACCATGCTGAGCAGCCAGCGATCCACTGTCCACCACCAGACACCTACCAGCGACTTGTCAGCTCTGTCCGGCATCATGGCCCGTCTCCTGCTGGCTGGCACAGGCTGGCGGCCAGCTTCATAAAGGCGGCCCCGCGTGCTTCAAAATTCTCAAACTGATCAAAAGAGGCGGCTGCCGGAGAGAGCAGCACCACCGGCTCTCCGCTGGCCTGCAAGGCAGCCCCGAACGCCGCGCGCACCGCCTCATCCATGCTGGCAAAGCATTCTGTTGCCAGCCGGCCGGCCAGCTGGGCCGCGAAACCCTCAGCCGCCGCGCCATAGAGATAGCCCTGCACCACCCGGTCCAGATGTGGCAGGCACTCTGCCAGCCCATCCTGTTTGGCCTCACCGCCCGCACACCAGTAAATCTGCTCAAAACTTTGCAGCGCGGTGGCGGCGGCGGCGGCATTGGTGGCTTTTGAATCATTGACCAGCCGCACCGGCCCGGCCTGCCCGGCCGGTTGCAGGCGATGCGGCAGCCCGGCAAAGCTGGCAAGCCCGGCTTCAATCTCAGCACTGGCCAGCCCAAGGCGCGCACAGGCGGCGCGGGCGGCGGCGCAATTCTGGGCATTATGGGCGCCCGGCAGGGCCGGATTGTCCGATAAATCGCTTGCTGAATAGCTGTCCGCCAAACGGATAAGGTCCGGGGCCTCCGCCCGGCCAGACAGGCTGGCCGCCATCGCGTCCAGAGCCGCGCCCGGCCCCATTATCGCCAGCCCGTCCGCAGCCAGCCCGGCCAGTATCTGCTGCTTGGCCGCTACATAGCCATCCCAGCCGCCATGCCGGTCCAGATGATCAGCACTCAGATTGAGAATAACGGCAATATCCGGCCGCAGGGAGGGAGTCAGCTCCAGCTGGTAGGAGGAAATCTCAATCACCCGCACGCCATCCGGCCCGGGGGCAGGCAGGCTGGCCACTGCCGGGCCCAGATTACCGCCTGCCACCGCCTCTATGCCGGCTTGCTGCAGAATATGGGTGATCAGCGCGGTGGTTGTGGATTTGCCATTTGTGCCAGTGATCGCAATCCAGCGCGACGGGCCTTGCAGGCGGATTGCCAGCTCAATATCACAGATCAGCGCCAGCCCGGCCTGTCTGGCCTGCTCGGCGACCGGATGCGGGGCCGGGAATTCATGCGGGATGCCGGGGCTGATGACCAGCGCGTCCAGCTGCGGCCAGTCCCAATCCTGCGGCGAAACAAAACAGCCGCCGGGCAGGCTCTCGCAGCCGCTCATCTGATCATCAAAACACACCACAGACAGCCCGGCCTCCAGTGCCAGCCGCGCCGCCGCCAGCCCGGCCCGGCCCAGCCCCAGGATGGCTATATTTTCCAGCTTTGTCGGTGTCTGCCGGGTAATCATCTCATCCTATCTCAATTTCAGGGTGGACAGGCTGATCAGGGCGAGGATCACCGAAATGATCCAGAAGCGGATGACGATGGTCGGCTCCGCCCAGCCTTTTTTCTCAAAATGATGATGCAGCGGGGCCATCAGGAAAATGCGCCGGCCCGTCAGCTTGAAAGAGGCCACCTGCAGCACCACCGAAACGGTCTCCAGCACGAACAGCCCGCCTGCTATGGCCAGCACCAGCTCATGGCGGGTAGCGGCGGATACCGCGCCCAGAGCCCCGCCCAGCGCCAGCGATCCGGTATCTCCCATAAACACCCGTGCGGGCGGCGCATTGAACCACAAAAAGCCCAGCCCGGCCCCTATCAGGGCTCCACACAGGGTGGCCAGCTCGCCGGTGCCGGGCACATAGTGAATCTGCAAATAGCTGGAAAAATTACTATTGCCGGACAGATAGGCTATCAGCGCAAAACAGGCCGCCACAATCATCACCGGCACAATCGCCAGCCCGTCCAGACCATCTGTCAGATTGACCGCATTGGACGCCCCGACCATGACAAAAATCGCAAAAGGCACATAAAACAGACCCAGATAAAGCAGCGCATCCTTAACAAAGGGAAGTGCCACCCCATAGCGCAACGCATCCGGCGAGAGCTGGATCAAAATCAGCGTCGCAAACAGCGCTGCCAGCGTCTGCAAGGCCAGCTTGGCCCGCCCGCTGAGCCCGGCACTGGATCGGCGGGTCAGTTTCAGCCAGTCATCAGCGGCCCCGATCAGGCCGAAAATCAGCACCACCATCAAAACCGGCCAGAGATAGCCATTGCCCCAGGGCACCCAGAGCAGCGTTGCGACAACAAAACTGGCCAGAATCAACAGCCCGCCCATGGTTGGCGTGCCAGCCTTGGTCAACAGATGTTCGGCCGGGCCATCCTGGCGGATCGGCTGGCCCTCAGCCTGGCGCGATTTCAGCCAGCGGATAAAGGCCGGGCCAAAAAACAGGCTGAGCAAAAGGGCGGTCATCGTCGCCCCGCCAGTGCGAAAGGTAATATAGCGGAACAGATTGAAAATCTGATACTGATCAGCAAAGGGAAGCAGCAAATCAGGTAACATCAGCCCGCCCCTCCCTTGCCAGCCAGACGGCGCAAATCTGCTGCGATCAGATGCGCCCCGGACCCGTTGGAGCCCTTGATCAGCATCAATTCTGCTTGTCCAGCCAGCTCTCTGGCACGCGCACAAGCCTGTTCTGCGGTCTGGTAAGTTTCTGTATTTATTGCGGTATTTTGCCATCGATTTTCCCCGGCCAGCTCTCCCGGCCAGTTCTTGCCAGCTCTCCCGGCCAGGTTGGCCATCATCGGGCCGATTGGCAGCAGATGATCCGGGCGTGCTTGCCAATCGCTGGTTTTCAGCTCGGCATGGGCACTCTCAGCCAGACTGCCCAGCTCCAGCATATCAGAGAGGATCAGCACCCGCCCCTTGGCTGGCAGGCTGGCAAAATCGGCCAGAGCCGCCTGCATTGAGGCTGGCCCGGCATTATAGGCATCATCGATCACCCGGCAATAATGCCCCTCTATGACCAGGTCAAACCGGGCCCCGCGGCCGGGCAAATCTGCCATGCCGGACAGATGCTGCGCGGCGGCTTGCAAATCCAGCTCCAGCGCAGCCGCGACAGCCAGAACCGCCAGCGCATTCACCCCCCAATGCGGGGCCTGCATCGCCAGCTCCAGCTCCAGCTGCTGGCCGTCGGCAGTGACCAGCAGCTTTTGGCCCAGCGGGCTGCGGGTCTGCTGGCTGAGCCGAATATCACAGCCCTCGCTCTCACCAAAGCTGAGGATCCGGTCGGCCCCGGCCATGCGCGCGGCCCCGGCCAAGCGGCTGAAAAACCGGTCATCGCCCGGCAGGATAGCCGTTCCGCCTGCCGCGAAGGCTGAGAAAATCTCGGCCTTGGCATCGGCAATATCTTCCAGACGGCTGAAGAAACCGGCATGGGAGGCCGCAATTTTGGTGATCACGGCGATATGCGGGTTGAACAGATTGGCCAGCAGGCCGATTTCCCCGGCCCGGTTCATCCCCATTTCAGCGATTACAAAACGCGCCGCATCGGGTGTGTTGGCAATCGACAGGGGCGCGCCAATATGATTGTTGAAATTGCCCGGGCTGGCATGGGTTGTGCCAAAGCCGGACAGGCAGCGGGCCAGCATTTCCTTGGTGCCGGTCTTGCCAACCGAGCCGGTGATCGCGATTTTTGCTGCAGGCAGCTGATCGGCCTTGCTGCGCGCCAGATTATGCAGGGCCTTGAGCGGGTCGGCGACCACCAGCTGGGCAATATCGGCCTCAGCCACCGCATGGCTGACAATGGCGGCCTGGCCGCGGCGGGCTGATAATTGGGGCACAAAATCATGCCCGTCATGGCGGTTGCCCGGCAGGGCGATAAACACGCCATTATCCCCGAGCTGCCTGTGATCGATGGCAAAATGATTGATGATAGAGGGCGCGCTTGAAAAGTGCCTTGCAGGCCCGGCAGAGGCGGCCGGGCCCTGCCAGTCCGCCTGACAGATACGGGCGATTTCCTGCATCGGCCAGCTGGTCATGCCGGCCTCCTTGCGGGCAGGGCGGCAATCGCATTGCGCGCCACCACCACATCATCAAAGGGCAGGGTTTCGGTGCCTATCATCTGAACGGTTTCATGGCCCTTGCCAGCGATAAGCAGCGTATCCCCGCTAGCCAGCCCGGCAACAGCCTGCCGGATAGCGGCATCGCGCGGGCTGATCTCTTCAGCCTGTTTGCAGGCTTTTTTGATCTCGGCCCGGATGGCGGCCGGGTCTTCGCTTCTTGGATTGTCATCTGTGATGATCACCCGGTCTGCCAGCCTGGCGGCGGTCTCACCCATCAAGGCCCGCTTGCCAATATCGCGCTCTCCGCCACAGCCAAACAGCAGCTGCAGCTGGCCCGGTGTTTCCGGGCGCAGGGCGGTCAGGGCCGCTGCCAGCGCATCCGCAGTATGGGCATAATCAATAACCACCCGCGCCCCGGCCGGATGGCCAAAGACAGGCTGCATCCGCCCGGCGACCGGCCTCAGCTGGGCCAGCCTGCCAAGCGAGCAGGGCAGGGACAGGCCGGATGCGTGGGCAGCAATGCCCGCGGCCAGCGCGTTGGTCGCCTGAAAATCCCCGGCCAGAGCCAGCGGGCAGGCAAAACGCTCACCCTGATAGGTCACTTCCAGCAGCTGGCCAAATGGTTCAGCCTGCAAGAGATGGATGCGGAAATCTGCGGTTTTGGCGCGCCCGTAGGTGAGCAGGGCCAGCTGCCTGTCCTGTAGCCGGGCCGCCAGCTTTTGCCCCCATTCATCATCAATATTGATAATCGCGATACCGCCTGCCAGCAGATTTTCCTCAAACAGGCGGGCCTTGCTGGCGAAATACTCTTCCATGCTGCCATGATAATCAAGATGGTCACGGCCCAGATTGGTAAAGACCGCGATATGCACGGCCAGCCCGGCAAAGCGTTGCTGGCTGATACCGTGGCTGGATGCCTCAAAGGCCAGGCGGCCTACCCCGGCCTTGCCAAGCATATCCATGATGGCAAAGAATTTCTCCGGCGGCGGGGTGGTCAGATTGCCGGTCAGCCCATGCAGCTCACTGCCCGGAAAAGCCACCGCACAGCGCAGCCCCATCGTGCCCAGCGCCGCACTCTGCCAGCCTGCCATATCCCAGAGCTGGTGCAGGTAATCGGCGACCGAGGTTTTGCCATTGGTGCCGGTTACCGCAACCGCCATTTGCGGGCGTCCGCGCCAAAACCCGGCACAGGCTTGCAGAAAGGCTTGCTGGCTGTCGGCAGCGTGAATATGGGCAACCCCGGCAGGCAGGGACAGGCTTTTCTTCTCGCTCAGCACGGCGGCGGCCCCGCGCGCCAGCGCCTCTTCCAGATAATCATGGCCATCGTGCTGGCTGCCGGGCAGGGCGGCGAACAGCCAGCCGGGCTGAATCTGCCGGCTATCCTGGGACAGACCGCTGATCAGGGCCTTTTTGCCGGAGGCCGGCTTTATGCTGTCATGCGGGAACAGATCAATAAGCTGCATAGATGGCCTCCTCGCCGTCTATGGACAGTCCAGCCAGCAAATTCTGGCGGATTTCAGGCTGATCTGTGGCAACAGGATGAATCCCGACAATCGGGGCCATCTGGCGGATGATGCGCCCGGCTGCCGGTGCGGCCACCCAACCGGCGGTCGCATAGCCATAGGAATGTTTCTGGCCTTTCGGCTCATCCACCATGACAAAGACCAGATAGGCCGGATCATGGGCCGGGAAGGTTGCAACAAAAGAGACCCGGTTGGCCTTGCGGTCATAGCCCTTATTGAGGATTTTCTCAGCCGTGCCGGTTTTCCCGCCAATCAGATAGCCCTCTACCTCAGCCAGATTGCCGGTTCCCGCCTTGTGGCTGACCACCAGCCGCATCATGCTGCGCACCGCGCGGGCGGTATCCTCGGAAAAGATACGCAGCCGCTCAATTTCGTCTTGCGGGCGGCGTTTCAGCAAGGTCGGCCTGATATAATGGCCATCACCTGCGGCAGCGGCAATCGCGGCAGCGGCCTGCACCGGGCTGACTGACAGCCCATGCCCGTAAGAGATGGTCAGGCTGGCAATGCGCCCCCATCTGGGCGGCAGCAGGGGCTGGCCATTCTCCGGTATTTCCAGCGCCGAGGCGCGCAGCAGGCCGAGCCGGTCCAGATAGGCACGCTGGGTATCCGGGCCGATCAGGTCAGCCATCCGCGCGGAGCCGATATTCGAGGAATGCACCAAAATTTCCGGCACGCTGAGCGGGCCCTTGAGCGGGTGATAATCACGGATGGCAAAACGCGAAACCCGCATCGGCCGGGCCACTTCAAACTGGCTGTCCAGCCGGGCGGCCCCAGATTCCAGCGCAATGGCAGTATTCAGCACCTTGAAGATAGAGCCCATTTCAAACACGCCCTTGGCGGCCTGGTTGAAGCGGGCCTTTTCCTCAGCCGCCATCAGGTGATTGGGATCAAAATCAGGCAGCGAGGCGAGGGCCAAAAGCTCTCCGGTTTTCATATCCAGAATAAGCCCGGCCCCGCCAATGGCCTCAAACCGCTCTATCTGGCGGCTGACCTGCTCACGCAGGATGGCTTGCAGGGCCAGATCAATCGACAGGGTTACCGGCGCGCCGCTGGCCAGCTGCTCCTGCTGGCTTTTTTCAATACCGGCAATGCCCAGCCCGTCCCGGTCCACCACCCCCAGCAGATGCGCGGCCTCGCGCCCATGCGGGTAGAGGCGCAGCGTGCCGGGGCTGACAAAAACACCCGGCAGGCCGAGCCGCAGGATTTCGGCATGGCGGCGCGGCGTTATCTTGCGATCCAGCTCTATATAACGGGTTGGCTTGGCCAGCAGGGCCAGAATATCGGCTGGCTCGTGGCCAGGCAGCAGCGGGGCCAGCTTTTCAGCCACCTCACGCCTGTCCAGAATCAGCTGCGGGTCGGCGTGCAGCACCCGCACCGGCACATTGCTGGCCAGCAGGCGGCCCTGCCGGTCTGTGATAACGCCTCGGGGCGGTCCGGCTTGCTGCGTGCTGGCCGGGGCGGCCCCGTCATTGGGCAGCAAGGCCAGGTTCAAGGCCTGGGCGCTGATCCCGGCAAAGCACATCCCGGCCAGCACCGTTGCCACAGCCAGGCGGCGGCGGGCAATCTGCCAGCTTTTTGCCGGTTCCGGGCGGCCCGGCCACAGCCAGCCAGCCCAGCGACTGAATTTTATCGCTGGCGGCTTCACGGCAGCTCCCCTGTCTGGCTGATTTGTTTTTTCAGGCCCGCCGGAGTCGCTGGAGCCGGGGCCGGGCTGGGTTTGCCTGTCTGGCCGGACCGGCGCATCGGTATCGCCTCAATCGGCAGGATACGGTCTGCCTCAATCGGGGTCATCTCCAGCAGATTGCCGGACAGGCGCATAATCCGGTCCGGGCGGCTGAGCCAGGCCCATTCTGCCTGTAAAATCGCATGATTATCCTTCTCGGCCCGAATATCAGCGCGCAGCCGGGCCAGCTCTGCATAGCGCGCATCAATGCTGCGCTTAACCATATAGAGGCCGGTTCCACTCAGGCTGAGCAGCACTATCAACAGCACAAAAACCCGCATCACACAGCCTCCTTCCAATCCGGTATCGCGCTGAGCGGTGCGGCCCCGGTGCGGCGCACCACCCGCAATTTTGCTGATCTGGCGCGCGGATTGGCCTCTGTCTCCTCGGCCTGTGCGGTGATCGGACGGCGCGTTGTCAGCTCAAAGCTGGGATCCGGCAGCACAGCTTGCGGGCGATGGCGCGATCCGCCGGCATGGCGGGCCGTGCGGCTGGTGATGAATTGCTTGACCAGCCGGTCTTCGAGTGAGTGGAAGCTGACCACCGCCAGCACACCGCCCGGCTGCAGCAATTTTTCGGCGGCCAGCAGCCCGGCCTTGATCTCGCCCAACTCATCATTGACAGCTATCCGCAGGGCCTGAAAGCTGCGGGTGGCCGGATCGGACTGGCCCGGTTTGGCGCGGGGCAGCCGGGCGCGGACCAGCTCAGCCAGCTCAGCGGTGCGGGTCAGCGGTGCGGTTTGGCGGGCCTTGCAAATGGCGCGGGCGATGCGGCGGGCGGCGCGTTCCTCGCCATAATGGAACAGGATGTCGGCCAGCTTTTTCTCGCTCGCCTGATTGACAATATCTGCTGCGCTCAGCCCCTGTTTTGACATCCGCATATCCAGCGGCCCGTCAGACCGGAAGGAAAAGCCGCGCTCCGCCTCATCCAGCTGGGACGAGCAAACCCCCAGATCAAAGACAATCGCATCAGGGCGGGAAAAGCGGGTCTTTGCGGCCAATTCAGCGAGGCTGGAAAACGGGCCTTCCCAGATCTCAAAACGCTCGGCAAACGGAGCCATATTTTCAGCTGCCCGTGCCACCGCATCCGGGTCCCGGTCAATCGCGGCCACCGCACAATCTGCGGCCTCCAGCAAGGCCCGGCTATAGCCGCCATCGCCAAAAGTTGCATCAATATAGAAGGCTCCTGGCCGCGGATGAAGGGCTGCCAGAATCTGAGGCAGTAAGACAGGCAGATGCACAGCTGCCCGCTGCATCAGCCATCTCCCGGTCCGGCCGGTCTGGCCAGAGTCAGCTTGGGCACCCCGCCCGTGCGGGCGCGCCCGCGCGCCGCTGTTTCCCGCGTGCGCCAGGCTGCCGGCTGCCAAATCTGGAAAGAGCGGCCAATACCGGCAATCAGCGCGCTGTCCGACAGATCAGCGAATTGCAGGAAATCTTCAGATAACAGCACCCGCCCCTCAGCATCCATCTTCATTTCCTGGGCGCTGGAGAGCATGGTCTGCAGCGTTTCCGCTTCTTCTGAGAGCGTGTCCAGCCGGTCTATCGCATCAACAATCTGGGCGATGCGCTCTGGCCCGCACCCTTCCAAACAGGGATGGGTGAGCGATTTATACAAATAAAGCGAGGCGCGGCTGCGTTCCAGAACCAGACGATAGGAGGCCGGCACAGAAAGCCGCCCCTTCCTGTCTATCCGGTTCTCAAAATGTGACAGAAACAAATCCATCTGTCCCCGCGCCGTTTCTTCCCCGCCTTTTCCCAGCTGCTTTTTCAGGCAGCCCTGACCTCTTTTTTTCGCCGGCCGCACAGGGCTTTTCCTGATCAGCCTGCTGCCAAGTCATGGCCGGGGCGGGGAGGAGGAACGCCCCGGCCATCACCAAAAACCCCCTTCATTGCATCCTATTAAAAAACCATCTTTTCAGTGTCACTAAGCCTGAAATTCACAGAGCAACACCAGCCAGGATATGGCCCGTCAGGCAGCTTTGAGGCAACCTATGGGTTTTTATGGGATAACATGGGAAAATATGTCAGTCAATGGGTTTGACTTGTTTTTTGATGGGAAAAGCAAGGAAAATCAGTAACTTGAAAGCATCACTTCAAGAGCGCTTTATAATATTATGAATTTATTGCAGATTTTTTACATTTCTGCTTTTGTTCTTAAAATCATCAATAAAAATAGGTGATTGTCAGGGCCAGCCGACTGGCCGCACAAGCGGGATGGTCAAGGCAGCAGGCCCCCAAAGCCAAATGGGGAGGATCGAGACTAGGCAGGCCGGGTCTGGTGGGCCGGGTCAGTCTTTTCCAGCCTGGCGTTCATTTTGCCGGTTTTTGGCTGTCAATGGCGCGGGCGATGCTGGGGCTGCTGCCCGGCCAGTGGCGCAAGGCGCGCTGCAGGGCCAGCCGGATCGCGATACGGCTGCCGGGACAGTCTGCACAGTCTGCCAGCTGCCATGCCGGTCGGCTATCTGGATTTTTGCCATCACCGTGCCCGGCTTGCCGGTCGGGGGAGAGAGGGGCATGGGGCCAGTCCTTTTCATTCAGCTGCTATTCCTTCAGTCATGCCGCAGACAGGCCGCACGGCGCGCAGCCCAGCCTTGATAAAGCCCGGCCCAATACAGCTTGGCCCAATACAGCCCAGATAGCGGTGACTGAAACCAAGGGGCAGAATAAGGGGATTAACTTAATTTTTGGTAAAGATGGGGGCAAAAAAGAGAGCAATCCAGAGCGCCTGTAAGCCGGGTTCTGTCCGGGGCCGGGCCATGCGGCCTTGCCCGTGGATGGCTATTCATCTGGCGGATGCCTGTTGCCAGACATCTCAAGCGACCTACCCGGGCATCTCTGGCAGGATCGCCAGTGTCAGCTGGAACCAGCCAACAATGCCCCTATATGGTCTTGCTTCGGATGGGGTTTACCTTGCCGGGGCCTGTCGCCAGTCCCGCGGTGCGCTCTTGCCGCACCTTTTCACCCTTACCGCGCCGGAGCGAGGCGGTCTGTTTTCTGTGGCACTTTCCCTGGGGTCGCCCCCGCTGGCCGTTAACCAGCATCCTGATCCTGTGAAGCCCGGACTTTCCTCTGCCGGGGACAGGCAAGCCCGCCCCAGGCAGCAGCCATCCAGCCCTCTGGATTGCAGGTAAGATAATCGCACGCCGCCTCCCCGCCGGTCAAGCCTCACCCGTTTTCCAGGGCCTCGCGTTTCATTTCCAGCTCCAGCCAGGCCTCTTCTTTTTCCGCCCGCGCCCGCTTGTCCTTTTCCAGCTGGTCGGCCAGAGCCTGCCAGGCGGCCGGGTCCGCGGCATAAAACCCCATATCCGCCAGCTGCGTCTCGGCCTCAGTGATGGCTTTTTCCAGCCCGGCAATCTCGCCCGGCAGCCGCTCCAGCAACCAGCCCTCTTTATAGGAAAGCCGGTCAGTTTTTGGCCCTTTTGGCCGCGGCAGCTTTTTCGGGGTCTTGCTTTTGGCGGCGCGCCTTTGTTCCAGCCCTGCCTGTTTGGCCAGCCAGTCCGAATAGCCGCCCGCATGGGCCAGTATCTTGCCATCTCCTTCAAAGGCCAGGAGCGAGGTGACCGTGCGATCCAGAAAATCACGGTCATGGCTGACAATCAGCACCGTGCCGTCATAGGTGGCTATCACCTCTTGCAACAGGTCAATCGTCTCCATATCCAGATCATTGGTCGGCTCATCCAGCACCAGAAAATTATGCGGCTGGGCAAAGATACGGGCCAGTAAGAGCCGGTTCTGCTCACCGCCGGACAGGATGCCGACGCGCTGGGTCATCTTGTTATCATCAAACAGGAAATCGCGGAGATAGCTGGTTACATGGCGCGATTTGCCATCAATCTCAACCATATCGCCGCCATCCGGGCACAAGGTTGTCCAGGGGCTGGCCTCTGGATTAAGGGCGCTGCGGGCCTGATCAAACCAGCCGGGCAACAGCCCAAAGCCCGGCTTTACATAGCCCGCTGTCGGCTTCGCCTTGTCCAGCAGCACCCGCACCAGACTGGATTTGCCGATCCCGTTCGGCCCGACAATGCCAATGCGGTCGCCGCGCTTGATAAGGGCGTTGAAATGGCTGACCAGCAGCTTTTCTGTCGCGTCTTGCGCGCCGGTCCGGCCATCCGCGGCCGCGGCAGGCACAGCCACAGACAGGTTGCGCGCCTCCAGCACCACCTGGCCGCCGCCTTCGGCGCGTCCGCTCTCTATCGTCATTTGGCGTGTCATCACCCCGCCCTCAGCCGCGCGCTGGCGGCGCATCCCCTCCAGCTCGCGCAGGCGGCCCTGATTGCGCTTGCGGCGGGCGGAAATCCCCTGCCGCGACCAGCGCGTTTCCTCGGCAATCTTTTTATCCAGCTTGGCCAGCCGCACCTCTTCTTCAGCCAGTATCGCATCCGACCAATCCTCAAACTGATCAAACGGCCCGTCGCGGCGGCGCAGCTTGCCCTGATGAATCCAGACAATGCCGGTGCCCAGCGCACGCAAAAAGGCGCGGTCATGGCTGATCACCACCAGCGCGCCCTGATGGGCCAGCATCTGTTTTTCCAGCCATTCAATGGTGGGCAAATCCAGATGGTTGGTCGGCTCATCCAGCAACAGCACCTGCGGCTTGCTGACCAGCGCCTTGGCCAGCGAAAGCCGTCGTGCCTCACCGCCGGACAGCCCGTCTGTCAGCCGCCCCGGATCCATCTCCATTTTCATCAACAGCGCTTCTGCCCGGTGCATTTCAGACGGATCCGCCAGCCCGCCCGACACATAGGAGGCCAGCGATTGGCTGCCCTTTATCTGCGGGTTCTGCGGCAGATAGGCGACCTCCACCCCGGGAGCCTGCCAAAGCGTGCCTTCATCCGGTTCCGCCGCATCCGCTATCAGTTTCATCAGCGTTGACTTGCCCGCCCCGTTGCGCCCGACCAAAGCCAGCCGGTCACCGCTATGCAGGGCCAAATCCACATGGCGCAACAGCCATCTATCGCCCAGATTAACGCCCATATCGGACAGGGTCAGCAGCGGGGTGGCCATTAGCTTTGCTGGGTCTGGCCCGCCCGCCGCTCAGCTGCGGCGCGCATCACCTTATAGGCGGCGTTAATCGCGGCCAGCTTGTCATTTGCGGCAGCGACAAATTCATCCGGCAGCCCTTCAGCGCGCAGCCGGTCCGGGTGATATTCCTTGACCAGCCTTTTCCAGGCCGCGCGGATTTCTTCCAACCCGGCATTTTCAGCCACGCCGAGCAGGCTGTGTGGCGGTGTTTCGGTCTGCCCCCACATTTCTGAAAAATGCCGGAAATCATTTTCATCATAGCCGAACAGACGGCTGACCTCAGCCAGATAGGCCCATTCAGATTCTTTAATCTCGCCATCTGCGCGGGCGATGAAAAACAGCAATTCCAGCAGCTGTTCCAGAATCGGATTGCGCGCGCCGAACAGGTTGGCTGTCTGGCTGGCATAGGCCTCAAACCCATCCGGTGTCTGGCGGGCCAGATCCCAGAATTTGCCGACCCGCGCCACTTCTTCTTGGGGAATATGCACGCGCTGGCGGAACGCCTCTATCTCGGATCGCGAGACCTGCCCGTCCGCCTTGGCCATCTTGGCCGACAGGGCAATCACCGCAACGGTAAAGGCGATCTGGCGGGCCTGCTCACGATTCTGCGGGCCGCGTATCGATTTTTCGGCCAGATGGCCAGCCGCGGCCCCCAGCAAAGCCCCGATAGGCCCGCCCAATGCAAAACCGGTTGCCCCGCCAATGATCATGCCCCATATAGTCATAGTTCCGTGTTGTAGACAGCTTCATCAGGCAAGACAAGGCAGCAGGGGCAAAACAGCTGGAAATTCTCTGCCCGTCCCTTGCAACGGGCCATTTCCGGCACAGCATCTGCGAGAAGGGACAGCGGCGAAATGCATCTGACAGACCGACCGGCTGATCATGATTTTACCGGGCTCAAATGCCCGTTGCCGGTGCTGAAAGCGCGGCGGGCCTTGAAACAGGCGGCTATTGGCGCGCAGCTGGTTATCTGGGCAGATGACCCGGCCGCCCCGCTGGATTTTGATCATTTCTGCCAGACCTCAGGCCATCAGATGATCGCGTCAGAATCCCGCGACGGGCTGTTTATTTTTTTGATTGAAAAGCGCTGAAGCCAGCCAGACAGCTCTGGTGAAAGCGGCGGGCCTGTGCCCCGCTCTCCGGCCCCTCATAAAGACCCAGCATCCGGCAATGGGCAAAAAATCCCGGCGCTGGCAGGCCGTCCCGGCTGCGCGAGATCACCAGCGCGCTGCGGATCGGCTGGCCCGCCTGGCTGTCTTTTGCGGCCAGCTGCTCCAGCCAGCTGGTCAGTTTGTGGATGCGGTGCGGGCCGGGGATATGCGCGGCGTCTGCCAGCTCAGCATAAGTGATCAGCTGGCCGGTTTTGGCGGCACTGGCCAGCAGCATTTCTGCCCGCCTTGTCCATTGATTTGTGTCATCCCGGTCGGTCATGGCCTGATCCATAGCCCAGCTGGCCAATCGAATCCACTGCTTTGCGGGGCTTGCCCCCTGCGCCCTGCCTGTCGTAAAGCTGGAGGCATGATGACTTTGCTTCGCTCTTTTTTCCTGTCAGGGCTGTTTTATGGCGGCACAGCTGTGCTGGCCGTTATTCTGATACCGGCTTTGCTGATGCCGGGCGGGGCGGCCCGGGCCTGTGGCCGGTTCTGGGGTTTTTATACCGCCCATATTGCCCGGCTCTGCGGTCTTGGCTGGCAGCTGGAGGGCGACAGCCAACCCGGCAAACAGGTCATCTATGCGGTCAAGCATCAATCGGCCTGGGAGACGATGGTGCTTTATTGGCTGCTGGATGCGCCGGTGATTGTGCTGAAAAAAGAGCTGATGGCGATCCCGCTTCTGGGCTGGTTTTTTGCCCGCGCCGGCATGATAGCGGTGGATCGCAAGGCCGGTATGGCCGCTTTGAAAAAAATGCGCCAGGATGCCATTTTGGCGACAGGCTCAGGCCGCTCGGTGCTGATTTATCCGCAGGGCACACGCCTGGCCCCGGGCCAGCCTGCCCCCTATCAGGTGGGGGTTTTTGCCCTGCAAGAGGCGACCGGCCTGCCGGTGGTGCCGGTCGCGCTGAATTCAGGCAGTTTCTGGCCAAAGCGCGGGCTGGCCAAACAGGGTGGGGTGATCACGGTGCAGTTTTTGCCGGAAATCGCGGCCGGGCTGGCGCGCAAGCCCTTTATGCAGCAGCTGGAACAGGCAATCGAAACCGCCCAGCAGACTCTCGATCAACAGGCAAGGGAAAAGCAGCAATGATGGATGGAGAGGATTTTGGCCGGTCTGGCCAGCTAAATGTGTTGGGCGGGCCGCTGGCCTCTTGCTCAACTGATCCGGTGACCGGATTTTTTCGCGATGGCTGCTGCAATACCGGCCCGTCCGATCAGGGGCTGCATGTGGTCTGCGCGCTGATGGATGCAGAGTTTTTGGCCTTCAGCAAAGAGGCGGGCAATGATCTGTCAACAGCGCGGCCGGAATTTGGCTTTGCCGGGTTGCAGCCGGGGGATTGGTGGTGCCTGTGCGCGGCCCGCTGGGAACAGGCCCGGCAGGCTGGCAAGGCCCCGCAAGTGCGGCTGGCTGCGACCAACCGTCTGGCGCTGGCCGTGGTCGGGCTTGAGGACCTCATGGCTCATGCAACTGACCGGCCAATTCATTAACCAATCGTTAACAGAGTAGGCAACTGCCCATTCCTGTGATAGCGTTCTACATGGTGTTCGGGAAAAGGGTGTCCCCCGAATTGAGTTGGGACCGGCTAGGATTCTCAACCAGGGGACATACATCAATACGGCAGAAGTTTCGGATTGGACTTTTCCCGGACACTGTTTTTTTCCACATGGTGCAAAAAAACAGTCGCGTGTCTGGCCTTGCGGCGGTTAAGATAGCGGCTGCCTGCTGGTGATAACTGGCCAAAAACAAGGAGTTTTCCATGCTGACCCGCCAAATCGGAACCAACAGCCCGCCCCTTTCGGCCCTTGGATTGGGGGCGATGTCCTTTTCTGATTTTTATGGCCCGGCCAGCGATGAAGACGCCTTCGCCACGCTGGCCGCCTGTCTGGAACTGGGGATCACCCATATTGATACGGCCAATGTTTATGGCGGCGGGCGTTCTGAGACGCTGATCGGCCAGTTTCTGGCAGAACAGGGCCCGGCGGTGCGCCAGGGGCTGCATATCGCAACCAAGGCCGGCATTGCCCGCCATCCCGATACAGGTAGCCGCTATTATAACAACAGCCTGGCCTATCTGGAGGCAGAGCTGGATAAATCGCTGGCCCGGCTGCAGACGGACTATATTGATCTCTATTACATTCACCGGCGCGACCCCGAATTGCCGATTGAGGAGGTGACCGGCTTTCTGGTGCAGATGCTGGAAAAGGGCAAGCTGCGCGCCTTTGGCTTTTCGGAAATTGCCCCGTCCAGCTTGCGGCGGGCGGCAGCAGTGCATCCGGTGGCGGCGGTGCAATCTGAATATTCGCTGGCGGTGCGCTATCCGGAATTGGGGCTGGTTCAGGCCTGTGCCGAGCTGGGCACAACCCTTGTCGCTTTCAGCCCGGTTGGGCGCGGGCTGCTGACCGATCGGCCCTACCGGGCAGAACAGGTTGCCGAAATCGCCTTTTTGCGGGGCAATCCGCGCTTTATCGAGCCGAATTTGAGCGCCAATATCGCCCTGAGCGATCCCTTCCGGGCGCTGGCAGCTGAGGCCGGGATGCCCGCGGTGGCCCTTGCCATTGGCTGGCTTCTGGCGCGCGGGCCGCATATCCTGCCAATACCCGGGACAAAATCGGCCACGCATCTGGCCCAGCTGGCAAAGGCGGCGGCGGCCCCGCTGCCCGCTGATCTGCTGGCCGCGATTGACCGGACCCTGCCAGTCGGCTGGGCGCATGGCGACCGCTATTCCGAAGAGCAATGGCACGGCCCGGAAAAATACTGCTGAGCCGAAAAATAGTGCCCAACCGAAAAATAGTGCCAAACGGGCGGCCTGGCTGATCAGTTTGGCAGGGTTGCGCCGGGCTAGCGCCAGGGAGCGGGCGGGATGCCCGGGGGCAGGGTTGCATGATAGCCCGGCACGTGGGCTGCAAAATCGGCCATCCAGCCGGTCAGCGAGGGGGCTTCTGCCCGCCAGTCCAGCTGCCCGCGCAAATCCAGATAATCCAGCGCACAGGCCAGCCCTATCTGGCCCGCATCCGGCTGGTCGGCCCGGTCATAGGCGGGCTGACCTGCCTCAATATGGTGCAGCGCGCGGCGTATCTTGTCGCGCTGATATTCGACAAAGCGCGCAACAAAATGCGTTTCCGGCCGGAACCGGCTTTCATAGACGATCAATATCGCGGCATCCATGATCCCGTCAGCCAGCGCCGCCTCAGTCTCGGTCTTCAGCCGCGCGGCCGGGTCCGGGCTGAACAGGCGGCCGGGCACTTGCTGATCCAGAAAGTTCAAAATCACCCGGCTGTCATAGAACACACCGTCCGGCGTTTGCAGGGTCGGTATCTTGCCCAGCGGGTTCAGCTGCCGGTTGGCATCTTGCGGGTCATTGGTATCTGAGCTGCTCACCTGCAGCCTGTCTGCCAGGCCAAGGCAATGGGCGGCCAGCAGGATTTTGCGGCCAAAAGGAGAGGGGGCGGATGAATAGAGCTGTAGAGGGGATGCGGTTGCCATCGGGTTCTCTTCTTGTGTCTGGACTAACAGGCAGCTGGCCTTGCCCGGCCAACCTCTTGCAAGCATAGACGCCTCGCCGCGGCTTGCACAAGCCGGTTGATAATGCCAGACTTGACCTCTGGTCGGTCTGGCTGGAAAAAAACATCTAAAGAGGGGGAATTGTCCCATGTCTGATATGACCATCTGGCATAATCCGCGCTGCAGCAAATCGCGCCAGACGCTGGCCCTGATGCAAGAAAACGGGGTTGAGCCGCGCATCCGGCTCTATCTGGAGGATCCGCCTGATGTGGCAGAATTGCGCCGCCTGCTGGATTTGCTGGGCCAGCCTGTCACCGCCCTGCTGCGCAAAGGGAGAGGCGGATTACAAGAGCATTTTGCCGCTAATGCCGGGGATGAGACGGCCGGGGATAATCTGGCCGGGGATGAAACGGCCTGTCTGGAATTGCTGGCCCGCTATCCAAAGGTGATCGAAAGGCCGGTGGTGATTGCCGGCAACCGGGCGGTGCTGGGCCGCCCGCCTGAAAATGTGCTGGCCCTGCTCTAGACCAGGCTGGCCAACGCTGCCCCAGATTCAGCTTTACAGATATTTTACAGGTAAACTATCATCCAGCTATGAGCTTTATTCACGATCCGGTTATCATTGTGGGCGGTGGCCCGGTAGGGTTGACGCTGGCTTGGCTGTTACAGGAAGCCGGTGTGCCGGTGCAGCTGTTTGAGGCAGAAGAGGCGATCAGCGACCAGCTGCGCGCCTCAACCTTTCATCCGCCGACACTGGATATGCTGGCCGCCTCTGGCATTACCGCGCAGCTGCACGCCTCTGGCCAGATAACGCCGACCTGGCAAATCCGGATGCACAGCACTTCGCAGCGGGCCGAATTTGATCTGGCGGTGCTGAAAGAGGACACAGATTATCCCTGGCGCTTGCAATGCCGCCAGGCGGTGTTGAGCCACGCGCTCCATGAGAGGCTGGCAGACGGGGTCTGCCATTTCAGCCATCCGGTCAGCCGGGTAGAGGCTGATGCAGATGGGGTGAGCGTCTGGGCAGGCGGACAGGAGCTGCGCGCCGCGCTGGTGGTGGGCTGTGACGGGGCGCGCAGTATTGTGCGCGCGGCGATGGGGGTCGGCTTTGAGGGCAAGACCTATCCGGAAACCACTTTGCTGGTCACCACCCGTTTTCCGTTTGAGGATCATTTGGACGGGCTGTCAGGGGTGAATTATATCTGGAAGGATGAGGGGACCTTTTCCTTGCTGCGCCTGCCTGATGTCTGGCGTATTTCGCTGCATCCAAAAGCTGGCCAGAGCGTTGAGGAGGCGATGCAAGACAGCGCCATTCAAGAGGCGGTGGCTGAGATTGTCGGGCCGCAGGCTCTGGCTGAAAGCGGGCCTTTTGAGATTATCGAAAAGCGCATCTACCGGATTCACCGGCGGGTGGCGACACATTATCTGCAAGACCGGCTGCTGCTGGCCGGAGATGCCGCCCATCTGAACAGCCCCAAGGGCGGGATGGGAATGAATGGCGGCATTCATGATGCCTTTTGTCTGGCGGAGAAGATCACCGCGCTGGCCAATGGGGCGGATCGTGCCGTGCTGGCCGAATATGAACGCCAGCGCCAGCCCATTGCCCGCGATGATATTGGCGGTCAGGCCGATCAGAACCGGGCGCGCATGATGCATAAATCAGCTGCCCAGAAGCAAGCCCATCTCACCGAATTGCAGGCGATAGCCAGCGATAGCGAGAAGGCGCGCGCCTTTTTGCTGCGCTCCTCGATGATTGAGGGGTTGCGCCGGGCGGAGGCGCTGGCATGAGCCGGGTATTGGTCATATTGGGCGGCTGCGGCGGCATTGGGCGGGAGCTGGCGCATCAGGCAGGGGCAGCTGGCTATCAGCTGATTCTTCTGGACCTGCCAGCCTCTATTGAGCGCCATCAGCCAGACCATCCGGCCTTTGGTGTTGATGCGCGTGATCCGGCCAGCCTGCGGGCCGCGCTGGCCCATTTGCCGGAAGCCATAGATGGGTTTGTCAATCTGGCCGGCTTTATGGGGGAAAATCAGCCCCTATTGGATACCGATGAGGCCAGCTGGGCCGAGATCATCAGCGGCAATCTGGATGCAGTCTTTTATGCGGCACGGGTCATAGGGCCGCTGGTCCGGGCAGGCGGGGCGCTGGTGCTGACCAGCTCCGGGCTGGGGCATTTTGCCCGTCCCGGCTATGGACCCTATGCGGTTTCAAAGGCCGGTATTTCTGCTGTTACGCGCCAGCTGGCCCTGGAGATGGCCCCTCATATCCGGGTCAATGCGGTCGCGCCTGCGGCTGTGGACACAGCCTTTTTGCGCGGAGGCACAGGCCGCTCGGATGAAAAGGCGGCCCCGCGTTTTGACATAGATGCTTATGCCGCTACCATTCCCTTGGGGCGCATCGCCGTGCCGCAGGATATTGCCGGGCCTGTCCTGTTCTTGTTGTCTGAGGCGGCTGGCTATATCACCGGGCAGACGCTGCATATTAATGGAGGCAGTTTCATGGCTTAGTTTGAAACTGTTTTGTCTGCCTGAATGGCTGGGTTTTGGCAGACGAGGGGGAACCAGCATTATAAAGGAGGTAACAATGAAAAAAATTATCAGTCTGTTGGCTGGCGGCCTTTTGGCGGCTGGCACCTTGCTGGCTGGGAGCGTATCGGCCCAGGATTTGATCAAGGTGGGCACTTTTGTGCCGGAACAATCAGTTGGTGTCTCCCGGGTTATCAAACCCTGGATGGAGGCCGTCGGCGGTGAGGCCAGTGATCAGGTGCGTATGCAGGGTTTTTGGGGCGGCACGCTCGGCAAAAGCCCGTTCAAGCAATTTGAGCTGACCCAAAATGGTGTCATTGATGTCAGCTGGGTCTTGCCTGGCTATACCGCAGGGCAATTCCCGGAAATGGGTATTTTTGAGCTGCCTTTCCTGTTCCGCAGCGCTGAAGAAGCCTCTGTTGTTGGCTGGAAACTGCATGAGCAGGGCTTGCTGACCGGCTTTGACGGGGTCCATGTCATTGGATTTTTTGCTGCCGAGCCGAATGCGCTGTTCATGCGCAACAAGATTTCCAGCCTGGAGGATCTGAAAAACATGAAGATCCGTTCCGCAGGCGGTATTCATGCCAGCTGGCTGAAAAGCCTGGGCGCGGCCCCGCAAACGCTGAGCTCTGCTGAAATGAATGAGGCGCTCAACCGCGGCACGATTGACGGCGTTATTCAGGGCTGGACGGGTATGCGTACCTTCAAGACCATGCCGCTGGTCAATCAGGCCTATTCCGTGCCGACCGGCACAATTCCGTTCCTGCTGCTGATGAATCAGAAGAAATGGGACAGCCTGGGCAAAAAGGCACAGGATGCGATCATGAAACATGGTGGTCTGGCGATGGCCAGGGCAGGCGGCTCTGCCTATACCGAGCTGGGTGAAAAAATCCGCTCAGATGTCAAGGCAGAGGGCCGCATTGAAATGATCATGCCCAGCGCGGCAACGGTTGAGAAATACGCCGCCGCCTCGCAATTTGTGCATGAGGCCTGGATCAAGGATACACCCAACGGTCAGGCTGTGTATGATGCAGCTGTGGCTGTTCTGAAATCCATGCGCTAGGAGATCACTGTTTTGCACAGTCCAGACAGTCAGGATTATGTGCTGGCCAAACGCATTGACCGGCTGACCCAGACAACCGCCCTTGTCGGTTTTCTGGGGCTGCTGGTGATGGGGCTGTTGATTTTCTACGATGGGGCGGCACGCTATCTTGGCGTGCCGCGCATTTCCGGTTTTTCCGATTACAGTGAAGTGGTCTTTCCAATCGTGATCGCCAGCTGTTTTCCGGCTGGCTTGCTGCGCCAGACCAATGTGACCGTGCGGGTCCTGGGCAAGCTGCTTGGCCCGCGCGGCAATGCCTGGCTGGAAGTGTTCGCCGCGCTGGTCACAGCGGTGTTCTTTGCCATTTTGTCCTGGCAGCTGATCAAGCTGACCCTGCAATATGGTGAGGCCGGGCGGACAACCAGAACCGTTGCGATTGCGCTGGCCCCCTGGTGGTGGATAACCACCGGGCTGATGGCGATCTGTGTGCCGGTGCAGCTCTATGTGCTGCTGTCCTGGATACGCGCAGCACTCAGCGGCAGCAATCCGGCCCTGCGCCAGCTGGCAGATGAGAGTGAGACAAAATTATGAGGCGGGTAATCTGCCATAATGGGGAGCAGCCAGATGGTGACTGATCCGGTAACCACCGGCCTTTTGGGGCTGGCGGGTATGTTTGTCCTGATAGCCCTTCAAATCCCTGTTGGCTTCGCGATGGGGGTTGTCGGGGTGATTGGCACAGGCCTGATTATTGGTTTTGAACCGGCCCTGACCTTGCTGGGCACGGAGCCGTCTGCGGCTATGGCTGCTGAGGGGCTGGCTGTGATTGCAATGTTCCTGCTGATGGGCAATCTGGCCCATATCGGCGGCCTGTCAGATGAACTTTACCGGCTGGCTTATGTGTATCTGGGGCATAGGCGCGGTGGGCTTATTTTCGCAACCATCGGTGCTTGCGCCGGTTTTGGGGCGGTATGCGGCTCCTCGGTCGCAACAGCGGCGACGATGGCCAGAATTGCCCTGCCGCAGATGCTGGAGCGGGGCTATGCCAAATCGCTGGCGGCCGGGGCGATCGCCTCAGGCGGCACGCTGGGGATGATTATTCCGCCCTCTGTGGTGATGATTCTCTATGCGATTTTGACGGAAAATTCGATTATCACCCTGTTTCTGGCGGCGATAGTGCCGGGGCTTTTGGCGGTGGTGTTTTATTTTGTGGCCATTGCCATCACGGTCAGGCTGAAACCAGAGCTGGCCCCGCTGGGAGAGCAGACCAGCTGGGCAGAGCGGCGGCGCGTCACCAAATCCAGCTGGGCGGTTCTGCTGCTGGCATTTACCGTTTCCGGCGGCATTTATTCCGGTATTTTCACAGTCAGCGAGGCGGCCTCTGTCGGGGCTTCCATCGCGTTATTCTTGGCCCTGTTCAGAAAACGGCTCAACAAAAACAGCTTTTTATCCTGTCTTGGCGAGACCGCATCAAATACCGGGCTGATTTTTGTCATCATAATCGGGGCCTCGGTCTTTTCCTATTTTGCGACCCTCTCCGGCTTGCCTGCCGCGACCGTGGCAGCGATAGAGGAGCTGGGGCTGCCGCCGCTGCTGGTGATTATGTGCCTGATGGTTTTTTATCTGATTCTGGGCTCTATTTTTGATACGATAGCAGCGATGGTGCTGACTCTGCCCTTTGTTTATCCGCTGGTTGTCGGGCTGGGCTATGATCCGGTCTGGTGGGGGGTGGTCAATGTGGTGGTGATAGAGCTTGGCATGATCACACCGCCGATAGGGATTAATGTTTTTGTTTTGCATGGGATGGCCAAGGATTTGCCGCTTTCAACGATATTTCGCGGGGTGAAGCCCTTCTTGCTCGCCGATTTGGCGCGGCTGATTATTTTGATTCTGTTCCCGTCCTTGAGCCTGTGGCTGCCAGCCCAGCTGGGGTGGCTGTAATGGCCGGGGCCGATTATGGCAATGCTGGGGTTCTGGGGGTTTTGACCCCGCAGGCCAATACCACAGTAGAGCCAGAATTATGGGCCTTGCTGCCGCCGGGCTGGTCGATTTTGAATGCGCGGCTGGTCTCTGGCAAATCAACGATAGAACAAAGGCTGGTGGATTATACCAACCGCTATGCAGAAACTTGCGGGCAATTCGCCAATGCGCCTGTATCGGTGCTGGCCGCCGCCTGCACCGGGGCCTCCTATCTGATTGGCAAGCAGGCTGAGGCTGCGCTGGTGGCTGAGATTGAGGCGGCCCGCAACCTGCCTTTTATCACGGCTGCGCGGGCCGCAACCGCAGCCTTGCAGGAGATGGGCGCACGCCGGATCGCGCTGCTGACCCCCTATCCTGAGAGCCTGAATGCGGCTTCACAAATCTATTGGCAGGAACAGGGATTTTGAAGTGGTAGCCAAGGCTGGCCCGGCCCTGAAAACAGAGGCTTTTCACCCGATTTATGCCATGCATGGCAGCGGTGTCTATGCCGCCTATGAAGACTTGTCCCGGACCAAGGCAGATGCGATATTAATGCTGGGCACCGGCATGGCAACTCTCGGCCCCCTGATAGCGGGCGGCGAAGCTGGGCTGAAACAGGCGGTGTCCTGTAATCTGGCACTCGCCTGGTCTATATGCCGGGCCCATGATGCGACTGGCACAAGGCCGCTGGCAGACTGGCTGGATGCCAGCGTCTGGGCTGACCGGTTGCGCTTGCTGCATCCCAAGGCTATTTTGCAGGACAGTCAGCCATAAAAACAAGGCAGGGAATCTTTGGGATGGGTTTGAATAGGCGGGCGGCAACGCTGCTGGCCGGTATGGTTTGGTTTTGCCGTGGTTGTGATAGGGCTGCCCGGCACCCGGGCTGGCAGCACGGAAATTTTCTATGATCAGGGCAAAATAGCGCTCCGCGCCCCGGCCGGCTCCGGTTATGAGGCGCATTATACTTTTGGAGAGGGCCAGCAGGAGTATAATTTTGCCCTGCTGTCTGACCCGGCAAAGGCGCGGCGCGGCGAAAAATACCAGCGTTTTGAATTGCGCCCCGGCGATTGCTTTCCAATGGATGGCTGGAATGACTGTGCTATGGATCGCGAACGCTTTGAGATGTCCTCGCGCCCGCGCCAGAAACCGGCAGGCCGCCAATGCTATGGCTACAGTTTGATGCTGGCCGATGATTTCCGGGATGTGCATCCCACCAATACAGATTTGGGCCAGCTGCATCAGACGGGCGGGCCTTCCGGCTCGGCAGGTGGGCTGAAGAGCTTTCCGCCGCTGGTTCAAATAGGGGCCAAGAGAGGCAAGCTGGTTTTCAAATGGCACCGGCTGACCGGTCGCCCGGACAAGGTGCGTGATGAAACGGTGGAGCGCACCCTTATCCGGCTCAGGCAAATGAAGTCACAATGGACAGATATTTCCTTCTGCCTGGATTATGAGGAGAAGCACATCAAGGCTTGGGTGAATGGCGTGGAAAAATTCACCATCAAGGAAAATCCGGTCAATTTTATGCCACGGGAAACCTACTTCAAATATGGCATCTATCGCAGCTTTGTCAGCCGCTATCAAAAGCGGGCGGGAGAGAGCCCCCGCCAGGTGGTCTTCTATGACGAGGTTCGCCGCGGCCCCAGCCTGGAGGCTGTGGATATACATAAAAACCCGTCCTTGCCGCCACTGGATTAGGCAGTTTGGAATAGGACCAGCAGATTAAAATCAGCAGATTAAAACCAGCAGATTAGAGAAAAGGGGCGGGCCTTTTATGCGCCAGCCCGGTTTTTGGCCCATCGCTAATATTCAATATCAAAAGCCGTGTCCGTCTGGCGTTGCCGGTCACTGAATATCGGAAAGGCGGTTACTTTGTTAAAGGCCGTGCTGCAGAACAGCAGGATACGGGTATCGGGAAATTCCGGAGCCAGACTGTCCAGCATTCCCTTCCACCAGAAAGGATGGCGCGCGGTGATATGGGCGTTTTCCCCATTCGGCAACAGCGCATTGGCCTTGTAGCAGGCGACATTCAGCACCGCCAACCTGTGTCGGCCAGAGACAGAATATCACGCAGCACGGCGGGCACATCTGATACAAATATATGTTCCAGCACATCGCAGCAGGTCACAGCATCCACCGGCTGGCGTTCATCCAGGCCCCTGGCTGGCTCATAGCGATAGACCGCATCCAGATCAAAATAGGTTTTGGCAGAATGCTCACCATCAAACCCGGCCGCGTCCCAGTCAGACCCGCCGCAGCCATAATCCAGCACGGTCTTGATGTTGAAAGACTGGAATTCAGGCCGGACCAGCTCCTTGAATTTGACCAGTTCAAAGTCATTATAGGCCGATTCAACAAAATCGCCGGATTGGGTGGCATAGCCTTCACGGGCCATATCCGCATAGAGCCCGATCAGCTGGCGGCCTTTTTCCGAAAAAACCGGGCCTTTTGCCGGTTTTGGCTGTCTTGGATGGATCGCGTTCATTGTCCTGCCTTTCTGTTCCGGTCAGGGATGCATGATCCATGCCAGAGACAGGGGGGCGCAGGCTAGCCCGCCCTAGCCGCCAGAGATGTGTTTTTTCAAGGCTGGCTTGTCAATTTTGCCGACGCGTGTGCGGGGCAGCGCTTCCAGCAGCAAAAAGCGGGCCGGAATCTTGTAGCGGGCCAGCTGGTCCCGGCAAAACGCCTCAAGAGCCGGGATGTCCAGAGCCCGGCCGTTCCGCGCAACCAGAAAGGCCTGCAGCACCTCTCCCCGGTAATCATCCGGCACGCCGATAACAGCGGCTTCAGCGACTGCCTCATGCTGCAACAGCACTTCTTCGACCTCGCGCGGATAGATATTGTAGCCGCTGCTGATCACCATATCTTTTTTGCGATCCTTGATAGTGAGGACCCCGTTTTCGTCCAGCACCCCGATATCGCCGGTATAGAGCCAGCCATCCCGCAGGGCCCGGCTGGTTTCTTCCGGCCGGTTGCGATAGCCGGACATAATCTGCGGGCCGCGTGCCCGTATCTCGCCGCTCTCGCCCGCGGGCAAGATTGTCTGGCCGGTCTCAACATCGACAATTTCTATCTGTGTTTCCGGCAGGGCGCGGCCCACCGTGCCGGGGATGCGCGGCTCTGCGGCATGGTGATAGGTCAATACCGGGCCTGCCTCTGACTGGCCATAGCCTTCAAAGATGGGGCAGCCAACCGATGCCTCCCAGCGTTCCAGAACCGTGACAGGCAGGGCGGCTGACCCGGAATAAACCGCCCGCAAGCTGCTGAGATCGGTTCTGCTGAAATCAGCATGGCCCATCAGGCCGGCAATCAGGGTCGGCCCGGCAGGCAGGCAGGTGACCCGCTGGCGGGCGATCAGCTCCAGCGTCTGTTCAGGATGATAGCGGCGCTGGATCACCAGCAAGCCGCGGCAATGGGCGGCCAGATACAGACACATGGCGGTGGCAAAGACATGGAACAGGGGCATCACACACAGCACAATATCATCTGGATAGGTCGGCAGGGCGGCTTCCCTTTGCAGCAGATTGACCAGCAGCTGCCGGTGCGTGATATTCACGCCCTTGGGGCGGCCTGTGGTTCCGCCGGTATATTGCAAGCAGGCCCACTCATCCGGCTTTGGCCAGCTGGCCAGCCTGGCCGGGCTGCCTCGCTCCAGCCAACCTGCCCAGGGCCGGGCCTCGGCGCCTATCGGCAATCCGGCCAGACCCATCTCTTCCAGCAAGGGGGTGATTTGTGCGGCCCGCTCTGCGTCAAACAGCACCAGCGCTGGGTCGGCATCTGCCAAAATCTCGTGCAATTCGCGCGGCGTGTAGGATGGGTTGACAGGCACGATTTGTGCCCCAGCTGCATGGACCGCATGAAAGGCAACCGCGCAATCCAGCGAATTTTCAGCGATCAGGGCGACCCGCCCGCCTGTAACGCCTGCCTTTGCGCGCAATCCGTCTGCACATTGCGTAACGGACCCCATAATCCGGCATAGGTCAGCTGGCGGTCTGCCTCCTGTATCGCGGCGGCTTGCGGGGCCTCCTCAGCTGCTTTTTTCAGCAGCTGGATAATGGTTTCATCAGCACGCAGAGTGGACATGACAGCAGGCTTTCCGGCGCGGGTTTCAGTCTGTGACCTTCACGATCAGCGCCATCGCTGAATCGCCGGCCGCACAGCCTGTGAACAGCCCGTATCCGCCGCCCTGCAAGGCCAGCTCCTCTATCATCTCAATGATGCTGCGCAGCGCGGTCGGCCCTTGCGGATGCCCCCAGATAAGCGAGGAGCCATAATGATTGATGCCCTGCCAGTCGCGGCCCAGTTCCCTCGCCAGCACAATATCATTCACCGCAAAGGGGTTATGGGTTTTGATGACCTGTATCTGATCTGCCTTCAGACCGGCATTTTGCAGGGCAGCCCGGGCAGCCGGCACTGGGGCCAGCGGCATCATGCCCGCTGCCACCCGCGCTTGGCCCCAGCTGCAAATTTCTACAATCGGCGCGCCGGTCTGGCTGAATTCCTGTGCCGCTTCGGTTGAGTTGACGACCAGTATCCCGGCATTGCCATCTGCCGGATGCGTCTGGCTGGCAAAGGTAACGCTGCCCCCGTCCAGAACCGGCTGTAATTGGGCCAGTTTTTCAGGGCTGGTCGGATAGACCCCGGCATCCCCCTCCAGCACTGTCTGGTTTTTTTTGAAGTTGGCGCTCGGCACTTCAAATTTTCTCAGTCATATAGCGGCGCTGAAAGGCGCGGTTATCCGCCAGCGCGGCCTGATATTGCTCAGCCCGGCGCAGCACCAGATCATGTTGCTCTGCTGTCGTGATGCTGTATTTTTTCGCCAGATTTTCAGCTGTCTGGATCATGGAACATCCGGCAAACGGGTCGAGATTGAAGCTCTCCATGACAATATCCTCACCCTGTCCCATGCCGCCCGGCCCATGCGGGGCTGGATAATAGAGATGCGGGCTATTTGAGGTGCGATCCCCGGATGCGACCAGAATGATTTGCTGGGTCCCGGCCCCGATTTCTGCCGCAGCATTGGCAACCAGCCGGGTTCCTGTCGCACAGGCCTGGCTGAGGGTAACCCCCGGCAGATGCGCGGCACCCATCAGGCCAGTGAACCAGGGCGCCCCATAAAAGGATCGGTGCTGCGGCACGGTCATGCCGTAAATCGCGCTGTCAATGCGGGACAGGTCAATCTGGCGCTGGGCCAGCTCGGCCTTGGCGGTATGGGCGGCAAATTCAATCGCGTGCAAATGCGACAGCGCCCCTTGCCAGCGGGCAAACGGAGAAGACCAATAGGCCCCATAGGGAATAAAAGCAGGCATGGGACGCTCCTGACTGTCACCGTTTCTTCCTGTGCTTCCTGCCCGGCGGCCCGTTCAGAAAAGGCGTGATCAGGATAAACATCTGGCTTGTTAAAAAAGGGTTAAATCGTGCCAGGTTAAATCACGCCGGGTTAAATCACGCCGGGTTGACTATACCGGGCAGCAGAGTAAAGCGCGTCAAAAATTTTGCCAGCAGCAGGTCATCTTCCCTCAGCCCTTGACGGACGGGCAAAATCATCCAACCATATGATACAGGCAGATTTCAGGCTCTCTGGTGCAAAATAGCCAGCTGACTACAGCTGGAATGGGAAATATTGGGGGAAGAGACGTGACAACACCGCCAGATAAGATACCGGTATTGATTGGGATCCGTTTTCAGTTGAGACGCTGGCAAATCCGCTGGCCTATCAAACAGCCTTGCGCGAGGCGGGTCCGCTGGTCTGGCTGTCCAAATATAGGTTTTATGCTGTTGGCGGCTATTCAGAGGTAGCTGAAGTGCTGTCAGACTGGCGGCAATATTCCTCAGCGCGCGGGGTTGGGCCGACAGATTTGGCAAAGGAAAAGCCTTGGTGGGGAGAGCAGGCAGTCCTGATCGAGAGCGACCCGCCGCGCCATAATGAAATAAAAGCTCAGGTGATGAAAATTTACAATCCGCGGGCGGTGACCGAACTGGGTATCGAATTTGAGAGACAGGCGGAAAAACTGCTGGATGCGCTGCTGACCTCCCCGCAGATTGACGGGCATCTCGATATCGCTGAGCCCTATATTTTGAAGGTGTTTGGCGATGCGCTGGGCATTGCGCGTGACGGGCGCGAAGCCTTGGTGACGATTGGTGAATTCGGTTTCAATAATTTTGGCCCGCGCAATGAGATTTTAGAAAAAAACCGCGCTGAGATGGAGCGGTTGGGCGCGATGCGCTGGATGCAGGAACGCACCGAAAAAGAAGCGGTGCGTGACGGCTCTCTGGGTCGGCAGCTGCATGAACTCTCTGCAACCGGTGAGCTGAATGCGGCAGAATCGGCCAATGTGATGCGCGGCCAGCTGGCGGCGGGCGTGGATACCACCATCGCGGCCCTTGGCTATTTGCTCTATTGCTTTGCTGTCTATCCAGACCAGTATCAGCTTGTCCGGAATGATGCAGAGCTGGCCTCCAAGGCGTTTGAAGAGGCCGTGCGGCTCTATTCCCCGCTGCAAACAATTATGCGAACCACAGTTGCAGACGCAGAAATTGGCGGCCTGCCCCTCCGCAAGGATCACAAGATTGTCGTGAGCATGGCCGCCGCCAACCGGGACCCCCGTAAATTTCCCAACCCGGACCAGTTTGACATCACCCGAAAGATCACCGGCCATGTCGGGTTTGGGCGTGGTGTGCATAGTTGTGTGGGGATGCATGTCGCCATGCTTGAGGCAGAAAAGCTGATTCAATCGATCGTCAAGCGCGTTGCCTCATTCAGTCTGGCTGGTGAGATGGAGATGAAAATCAACAATACAATGCGCGGCCCGTCAAAATTACCCTTGGAAATCACCAGAGCCGAGTAGCGGGCTGCCCCTCGGTTTGTAGGGGCAGCGAACTCTGGCTTCAACACCAGCTTAAGAGGGGAGACAATCCCGTTCCCCCGGTCAGTTTTTGCAGGTTCTTTCGGCAATAAGCACTCTTTGTGCCAGTCAGACGCTGGTAAAGGCAGCCCGGATGTAATAGTCTCATTACGACAACAAGTCGCCGAAAGGATAAATCATGACCAGCAAAGCCTTGCCAGAGAATGTCTTGTCAACCGGGTTGGTAGAATCGACCTTGGGCGGGCGCCTGTATGCCGCGCGCCAGAAAGCCGGTATGAGCCTATATATGGCGGCCAATTTGCTCGGCGTGAAGCCCGGCACGCTCAAATCCTGGGAGAATGACAGAAGCGAGCCACGGGTGAACAAGCTGAATGCGTTGGCCGGTTTGCTGGGGTCAGCCCCACCTATTTTCTGGCAGGGAGGGAAATAGCGGCAAGTCTGTCTCAGCCAGCCGGGGCCGGGGGGAAAAACTTCTGGAGATGATGCGCACGGAAATCGCGCTGGCCAGAGAAGAGCAAAAGGCCCTCACAAAACACATACGAAAACTGGAAATGCTGATAAACAAGCTGTGAACAGAAGGAATTGGCCAGATAGTTCCGGGGATAGTTCCGGGGCTGCGCTGGCATCATTTACCTTCTCACAGCCCTGTGCTAACACATTGATTTGTAGGCATTGTGCAATCACTGCAGGAGTGTATTAGGTGCGCGCATTATTCATTGCATTTCCCCTCTTATTGATAGCTCATTTTTCCAATAGCCTTGCAGCCTCTTTATATGAAACTGTGTATTCCGACTGCGTTCAGAGTTTTGGAACAATCAATAATTCAATTGTTTTTCAATGTTCTGAAAAAGCCATAGAAATGGCTGAAGAGGATATGCAGATTAAAATTCAAAGATTGAGGGACACCCGGCTTGCAAAGGATTTTAGGGCTTTTTTGGAGGCCCAGCGAAATTGGAGAAATTATTCATCAATACAATGTGATTTACAGACTGAATATGTTGGCAGTCCGATGTTCAAATATTGTCCGATGATGATGCTGATTGACAGGCATAAAGAGCTGGATATTTTATTGGAAAGTCTTATTCCCTGATAAGGGTTCTCTCCCTTCCTTTGGTCTTCAGGCGGTCTTTGGTCTTCAGGTTTCGCCATGATCTGAGGGGGCAAATGGTGCCGGCAGAGTGCACTGAATAATTATTTCACAAAGTTTCATGATGTTTCAAAATCATAAAAAATATGTTATATTACAATAGCATGTAATGTTTAATTGTTTCACCTAGTGTCATGACACCTCAGGCAAAAAAGTGGAAAAATAGGTGGATAAATAATGGGGGCAAGATATCAACTTTCTCAAGCATTCATAAAATCATGCAGCCCGGGTAAATATAATGATCGCGCAGGTCTTTGGCTTCATAAAAGGGCAGGGATAGAAGCACGACCTCACGGTTTCAGATTCACCCTCAGAACATGGATAGCAGAAACACAAAATGTAAGCCTTGAAGTGGCTGAAACGGTTCTTGCACATCGCCCAGCATCAAAAGTGGTCAGGGCTTATGAGCGGACCGACTTTCTCGATCAGCGAAGAGAAATCATAGGGAAATGGGCAGCATATTTGCTCGGTTAGGTAAATATTTTCACTAGCGTGCCCAGGTTTAAATCCTGCCCCCGCAACCAAGACATCGATTGTCATACACCCTGACCACCCAACCCGCCCTCCCTCCAGATGGTGGCTTTTTTTTTTGCTGGGATACAGAGCCTAAACTTTATTGGGTGGGCCTGCCTGCCTACTATGATGCACTTTTTCGAATAGGGTCAGGCGCAATGAGGCAGCATCTTTTATTTCCTGTCCGGTAAAAATGCGAAACGCATCCACGCCCTGCCAGAAGAACAGATCAAAGCCCGATATAAATTCTGCCTGTCTGGCTGTCGCCAGTTTTTTGAAACTGGTTTCAACAGGTTGGTAGACCGCATCAAAAGCCCAGTCAAAATATGCGGGGAAGGCGCTCTGGGAAAGGGGTAGTGAATCATAGCCATACATGCCCGCCGGGCTGCAATTCACAATGCCATTTACCTTCTCTGGCAGGTCTCCGGTAATCTTTCCGGTAATTTTCCCGGTAATCTTCCGGGCAATATCATGTTTCTGTCTATTCAACGCATCGCTCAATTGACAGGCGCGTTCCGGATTTTTGTCGAATAGCCAGATTTTGCTCACGCCCAGCTCTAACAAAGCGAAGGCTACGGAGCGTCCAACACCGCCCGCACCAATGAGCAACACATTTCCAGCAGGCTGGCTGCCTCGGATATTTTGATAGCTTTTCAGAAAGCCGGTAAAGTCGGTATTGAAGCCAGACAAGTTGTCACCGTCAAAGCAGATCGTGTTAAACGCGCCAAGCTTTTTGGTATGTTGCTCGGCAGTTTGAGCGTGTTGAAAGGCCTCTTCCTTATAAGGAAGTGTGACATTGACACCGCGCAGCCCAGCATTTTGGGCATAGTTCAGCGCAGCGGTAAAATCCATGCCTCTTGTCTTAGGAATGATGAGTTCATAGCTCAGCTCAATATTATGTTGCTGGGCAGCTATCACATGAAATGCCGGAGCGCTTGATGACAGAATATTATCGCCAATCAAACCTAATTTTATCTTTTTCATTGCTGTTAAATTCTGGATAAAAAATCTGGAACCCTCAGAATACTTTTCCTTTTCGGCAGCCAAAGCGCCTCGCCTGTCCAGCCTTGATATGCTAGCTGAGGCAGGGCGTTGCTTGTTTCTGCCTTGGTTTTACATCGCATCCAATGTATGGATGAGGCCATTATGGATATGCTGTTCGAGATGATGGGCAGCCTTGTCAGCATCGCGCGCTAAAGCGGCATCAAATATAGCCTTATGCTCTTCAGCGGCCGTCGCCCCCCGATAGGTCAGGACAAGCATCTGATATCGGAGATACTTGCCAAACAAAACAGCATGCAACGCCAGAAGATTATGCGAATTACAGGCCCGGAGCAGGGCCAGATGAAATTCCCAGTCATAACGCTTCCAGGTCTCTTTTTCCGTGTCATGGCCAGCCAGCATCTGTTTTTCCATGCGATGCAGCTTGTGATGCGCGGCAACCAGATCGCCCTCCCAGTCTGTATCTCCATTATTTACTGACTGGTGCAAGGCATGACATTCAAGCAGAATTCTGAGATTGGCGATTTCAGTTAAATCTTCTTTGGAAACTTGCGTGACAAAAAACCCGCGTTGTTCTTCGGCCAGAACAAAGCCGTCACTCGCCAACCTGTTTAATGTTTCCCGCAAGGTAGAGACACTTGCAGAATAGTCTTCTTTCAGCGCCTCAAGCTTCAGCTTTGCTCCCGGGGCAAGCTTTCCGAAAATGATATCATGCTTGATTTTCTCATAGGTCGAATGCCCAATGGTGTTTTGCGCGCCCTGCTGCAGGAACCCCAACTTACTGTGATCTTTGTGCATTTTTCTGGGCCCTTCCGACATATCAGAAAAAAACAGAGCTAACGAAATATAGCCGAATTCCATTTAAACACAAATAAACTAAATTTTCATTGATTTTTAAAAATATATGATATTTAATTTTTTATATGATGTTGAGACCTGCCAAATTTTTTGATATCTCCCAGCTTGTCTGACAAGCCAGCGCCAGCGGGCAGTGAGAGATGGCTATAGGGAAGGCGACGCAGGGGTCTATGAAGAAGCATATCTTTGACAAGAACTCTGCCCAGAAGCAAAGCACTTTGTCGGACAAGACAGCCCCCATTCGTCTGGCCATTGCTGGCTTTGGACTTGTCGGGCGACGACATGCTGAAGCTATGGGCCATGTGGAGGGAGCGAGATTATGTGCGGTGGTTGACCCTGATGGGCAAGCGCGGTCTGAGGCCTCACAATTATCTGTTCCCTGCTATCCTGCATTGGGAGATGTGATAGAGGCAGAACAGCCTGACGGAATTGTTCTGGCAACACCAACCCCTCTTCATGTAGAGCAAGCCCTTCAGTGTATCGATGCAGGGATACCGGTTCTGGTTGAGAAACCTCTGGCAGACGATCTGCAGGGTGCCCAAGAGCTTGTTGAGCGCGCCGAGTCCAAATCTGTTGCGCTGATGGTCGGGCATCACCGCAGATTTAATCCGCTCATCCAACAGGCGCATGCCCAGATACAGCAGGGTCGTATTGGAGACATTCGGGCCGTTCACGCAACATGCTGGTTCTATAAGCCGGATAATTATTTTAGTTCCGCGCCGTGGCGCACTCGTCTAGGCGCCGGGCCGGTTTCTGTGAATTTGGTTCATGATATTGATCTTATCAGGCATCTATGTGGTGAAATAACCGAAATTCAGGCCCGGTCATCGCCCTCTCGCCGGGGATATGAAAATGAGGATGTCGCAGTTGCCCTGCTTCAATTTGCGGGTGGGGCTTTGGGGACGGTGACTGTTTCTGACAGTATTGTTGCCCCCTGGAGTTGGGAATTCACTTCTCGGGAACATCCTTTTTACCCCTTTACAGCTCAGAGCAGCTATCAGATTGGCGGCAGCCACGGTGCATTGTCTGTGCCGGATTTGTCTTTGTGGACACATGACAGTGATCCAGACTGGTGGACGGCGATGTCAGCTGAACAAATTTCTTTTGAGATGTCAGACCCGCTCATCAATCAGATAAACCATTTTGTCGATGTCATTCATGGCAGGACATCTCCCCTTGTTTCCGGGCGCGAAGGCTTGCGCACCCTTGCCGTTATCGATGCAATCCAGATTGCCGCGAGAACGGGCCAAAAGGTCCAACTTGATAACAGGTTTGGCTCTGAGAAGTTGGCAGAAATTACCCGTGATTCTGATCCTACAGAATCCAACAAGCCTGAGAAAACCAAACTGGCGTTATGAAAACGCCAATCATCAACCTAGGAGGAACAAGATGATAAATAAATTTAACCGTCGCACGCTGATGTCAGCTGTTGTCGCTGCGGGCCTGCTTGCATCAGGGTCAACAGCCAGTGTTGCCGCAGACATGACCTTTACCCTTGCTACATCCGGCTCTGAAACAGATCAGCGCTCGGTGGCCATGGCTCAGGTTTTTGCCCCTATGGTCGCAGGATTTGCTGAATATAAGCCGGGCTATAACGGGTCTTTGTTTGCACAAGGCACTGAGTTGGAAGCAATCAGCCGGGGTAATTTGACCATGTCAATCGCCTCAGCTCAGGAGCTTGCACAGTTTTTTCCTGAATTCTCAATCTTTGCAACAGGTTATGTGCATCAGGATGCAGCCCATCAGGTGCGGGTCTTTAATGACCCGCTGATGGATCCCTTCAAAAAGAAAGTTGAGGATGAGCTTGGAGTGAAGCTGCTGTCAGTGATGTATCTTGGCCGTCGCCATGTAAATCTGCGGTTTTCCCGTGATGAGAAGAATGTGATGACCCCTGCGGATTTGGCTGGTGTCAATTTGCGGATGCCAGGCACAGATGCATGGCAATTCCTGGGCAAGGCTTTGGGCGCAGCGCCAACACCGATGGCCTTTTCAGAGGTCTATACAGCCCTAGCGTCAGGAGCTGTTGATGGTCAGGACAACCCCCTGCCAACCGTAGTCGATGCCAAATTCTATGAGGTGACAAAACAGATTGCCCTGACCTCGCATCTGGTCGATCTGAACTATATCGCGTTCTCCAAAAAAACCTGGGACAGCCTGACTCCAGATCAACAGCTGACAGTCCAGCGTGCGGCTGATGCGGCTGCGGCCTTCGGTCGGCTGAAGCAGTTGGACAAAGAAAATAATTTGGCTGACTTTATCCGCAGTAAGGGGGTAGAAATATATACCCCAGACCTCAATGCGTTTCGCACGCAGGTTCAAGGTCAATATGTAGGCAGTGAATTTGCTGCCAGCTGGCCTGAGGGTGTGCTTGAAAAAATCAACGCTCTGGGTAACTAAAAACTCGATAAGCAGGCGCGGGAATATTCCATGGTTGAGGTGATCTCCAAAAGAATTTCCCGCGCCGCTGAATTCATAGCTGCCATTGCTTTGATGGCGATTTTCATTATCTTTATTTTACAGATTTTCACCCGTTATGCGGCAAAAATAGCTTGGATAATGCCGGTTTCTGTTCTGGCCGACTGGATGGCAAATCTGGAGCCTATCGGCTGGACTGTCAATTTGATTTCCCTTATGTGGGTTTGGCTAATTTTCTTTGGCTGTGCCTTTTTTGTGCGTGTCCATGATCATGTGGCATTTGATATTTTCTTTCAGGCTGCCAGCCCCGGCCGCAGGCGCGTGATGGCACTGCTTTCAGCGGCTCTCATTATAGGCACAATGGCTTATTCTTTTGGGCCAACCTGGGATGCTATTTTTACAAGTCGCCTGATGGAGTTGAAAAAAATTCAGACTCTCAGAATTCCTTTCACCGGAGATAAAATTGCGATTAAATGGCTTTTTGCCTCCTATATTTTGCTGATGATAGTCGCTTCAATGCGTTATACTTGGCGCATATATACCCTCATCCGATCTGGTTTAACAAAAAACGAGGATCAGGCCAGAGCTCCATCTAACCTGCCGGATGTTGGAAACAGCTAATGAGTCTGGAACTTTTTCTTGGTCTTTTGGTTCTGTTTGGGGCCGCAGCGATAGGCACGCCGGTTGCCTTTTCCATTTTGGCAGGCGTTGTCGTCTATTTGGGGGTTGCTGGCCAGGATCTGGCGATCGCTGGCGAAACCATGGTGCAGCGTCTTTTTGATGGCTTTTTGCTTCTGGCAGTCCCGTTATTCATTGTGTCCGCCAATATCATGAATGCGGGAACTATTTCTGACCGGCTGCTGAGTTTCTGTGTTGCGCTTGTGGGGCGTTTCCGGGGAGGGCTGGGTCATGTGAATGTGGTGGCCAGTCTGATTTTCTCTGGCATGTCCGGCTCGGCTGTCGCAGATGCTGCCGGGATCGGCAAGGTTATTATCGATATGATGGTAAAAAGCGGGCATTACACGCGTGGCTATGCAGCGGCCATTACCGCGGCAACCGCAACCATCGGCCCGATTATCCCGCCTTCTATTCCCATGGTGCTTTATGCATTGGTGTCAAATACCTCAATTGGCAGCTTGTTCCTGGCCGGGATTGTGCCTGGTCTGACCATGGGGGCGGTGCTGATGGCCATGAATGGGTGGATATCGCATCGCCGTAATTTTTGGTCAGGAAGCAGCAGTCCTTCAGAGAACTGCCTGTTGTAACGCTGCGGGCAACACCGGCATTGCTGATGCCCGTTATCCTTCTGACTGGTATTTATTCTGGTGTCACAACGCCGACCGAGGCAGCAGCCGTAGCCGCTCTATATGCGTTGATAGTTGCAGCAGGGTTGTATCGTAGCCTGAAAATCAAAACGCTGTATGAAGTCTTTGCCGAAAGCGCCCGGTCTGCGGCTTCGGTTGGGCTTGTCATCGGTGCCTCGATGATTCTGACCTACATTGTTATTCAGGAGAATATACCACAATCCATTACGGCCTTGCTTTCCGGCATGGATATCAGCCCGCTTATCTTTTTGCTGACGGTCAATATTCTGGTTCTGCTATTGGGCTGTGTATTGGATGCAACTGTGATCATTCTGGTCATCGTGCCATTATTTATCCCGACCTGCTCGGCTCTTGGAATTGATTTGGTTCACTTTGGTGTCTTGGTCGTGGTGAATTCCATGATTGGTCTGATAACGCCTCCATATGGGATTTTACTATTTGTTATCAGTGCGATTACCAAAATTCCCTTGCGTGAAATCATCGCCGAAATTTGGGCATTTCTGGCTGTGCTGATAGCCGCGCTGCTATTGATGATCCTGTTCCCAGATATCGTGTTATGGCTTCCAAATATGATGGGATATTAGAATGCTGAGGTCAGATCAGGCTGCCGATAATGATGCCGATTGTAAGAGGCACTCAGACAAGCCCATGACAGTCGGGCTCATTGGCACAGGCAGAATCAGCGATATCTATCTGCAGAATTGTAGCCATTTTGACGCGATAGATATTGTTGCTTGTGGCAGTTTGAATCTTCAGGAAAGCAAGGAAAAGGCAGCTAAATTTGGCATCGGGAAGGTCGCGAGGCCGGATGATATTATTTCTGATCCTTCCATTGACTGTATTTTGAATCTGACAATCCCGGCGGCGCATGCTGAGATAAGTCTGGCCGCCTTGAACGCAGGCAAACATATCTATTCAGAAAAACCCTTTGCCACCACCTTAAAAGATGCACAGTCTATTGTAGATTTGGCCAGAAAAAAGGGTCTATTGGTCGGCAGTGCGCCCGATACTTTTCTGGGTGGGCGATGGCAGACTGTCCGCAAGCTTATTGATGAGGGAGTTATCGGAACGCCTATTGGCTGTAATGCGCATGTGGGCACGCACGGCGTAGAGCGCCATCATCCTAATCCTGATTTTTATTATAAAGCCGGAGGAGGCCCTTTGCTTGATCTGGGCCCCTATTATCTGACGGCTATGGTGTTCCTGATGGGCCCGGTGAGGCGCGTGAGCGGGATGGCTAACCGGTCTTTTCTCAGCCGCCAAATTGAAAATGGTCCCCGCTCTGGCGAAAAGATTGCGGTTGAGGTTGATACTCATTCTGTTTCTATTTTCCAATTTCAGTCTGGCGCGATTGGCAATATGACCATGAGCTTTGACATCTGGGATAGCGAAACACCACGGTTTGAGATTTATGGGACAGAGGGCACAATCTGTATTCCTGACCCTGACCCTGTTCATGGCGCTAATAATTTTGATGGGCCTGTTTGGTATCGCACTCGTAAAACCAGCCGCTGGGAATACCAGCCTCGCCCGGATGATCGGCCGGCTGATTGGCTGGTTGCTGAAAATAGCCATGGTTTCAACCAAAATAGCAGGGGGTTGGGCTTGTTAGACCTCGCCTTTGCAGCCAAAGAAGGGCGGGATGTGCGGGCAAGTGGTGAGTTGGCCCATCATGTGCTTGAGATAATGCTGGGCATTGAAAGGGCTGCCGATATGGGCCGATTTGTTGATATTAAGAGCCGCTGCCCGGTTCTTGCGCCGCTTCCTGAGATATTTCCCCCTCATAGCTAGGTAACTTTTCTATGACTATCCAGAATGTTGATATTGCCGAACCCTTTTTCACCATTCGCATGGTATCCGGTGAAAAAATGCTGCCGATTACGAAGAAGACCATCGTTCTGAATTTGGCCGAGCGTCCGCTGCGTATTCACAATCAGCAATTACCGTCCCTGACTTCTGTGATTGTTTTTGATACCGAAATTCAGGATGTCGATCAGGCCATTTTGGTTGACGGGTTTGAACAGCATAAAGACGAGCCGAGCCTGCTTGAGGCTGTGCGTGATATATGGCCATCAGCGTTTGATGTGCGGGGTGAAGAACGGCTTCGCGGCATTGGCCATTATATGTCACCCAAGAAGTGGATGGGACAGGTTGGCATCACCCTGTATCATGCAGCCACCGTGCCCTTGAATGTCGGTCTTCACCGGGAGCATGCTTTTTGCCCGGTTCCGGGATTTCGCGAAATCCATACCCAAATAATTGGATTTGGAAAAATGCAGCAATGCCGTGAGAAGGATATCAAAACCCTGTATTTAGAAGAGCCGATGGCACCGGGCATGACACACAGGCCTATGTATGATGGCCAGGGTAATTATCCTTGGCATCAGTTTGAAACCGTCACCCCATCCATTTTCATGGCTATTGAAATGTTGCCAGATGGTGCAAAATCGCCACAGTTATGACGAGGCTGCTTGATGAATATACTTCCAGAAAAATTCGATTTTCAGGCCCGTTCCCGCATCAAAACCGAAGGCTGCGGCTGGGTGTTGTTGGCGGTGGGCGAATCTCCCAGACGCAGGCTATGGCTGCTCGAATGACCAATAGATGGGAGGTGGTGGCGGGTGCGTTTTCATCAGATTCAGCTAATGCCGCGGCCAGAGCAGCAGAATGGTATGTTGACCGGGAAAGGTCCTATCGTAGTTTTGAGGAGATGGCAGAAGCTGAGAGGCAGCGTGCAGATGGTGTCGATGCTGTGATGGTGACCACGCCCAATCATCTGCATTTTCCTGCATCAAAGGCTTTTTTGAACTCCGGTATTAATGTGATCTGTGACAAGCCATTGACAAATTCATCTGCTGATTGCGATGAGCTGGCAAGGCAGGTTGATAAAACTGGTATGGTCTTTGGCGTATGTTACACCATGTCCTGCTATCCGATGATACGCCAGGCGCGCGAGATCATTGCCTCAGGCGTGATCGGGCGGATTAATCAAATCCATGTTGAGTTTATGCAGGATTGGATGATACCGGACAACGCGGAGGATCAACCCCATGTCAAATGGCGGCTTGATCCGAAAATTGCGGGTCCAACAAGCTGCGTGGGAGATATCGGAACTCATGCAGCCCATTTGGCACAATTTGTAAGCGGCTTGCGCATGACCGACCTGCGGGCTGATTTTCATGTATGCGGTGCGCCCAAAGCACTTGAGGATACCGCCTTTATGACAGTGCGCTATGAAGGCGGAGTGCCTGGAACTCTTATGGTCTCAAGGCTTGCTCCGGGAAACAGAGGAGGGTTGCGATTACGCATTTTTGGCAGCGAGGGGGGTATTGAATGGGATATGGAGAAATGCGACAATCTGAAATTGGCCATTTTCGGTCAGCCTGATCAGCAGCTCAGCCGGGGCATGGGCACGGTTTGTCTGCCCAGACCGAAAGACTTGTCCGCACGGCTCGTGGCTTTCCCGAAGGACTGATAGAGGCTTGGGCCAATCTTTACACTGAAATTGCGCTGGCCGTTGCGGCGCATCATGATGGTATATCCTGCCCCGATGATTGGCTGTCCTATCCAACTATTGATGAGGGGGTCGCAGGTGTTCACTTTATCGAGGGTGCAGTGAAATCTCATCTAGGTGGAGGTCATTGGGTTAGGTTATGAAAACATCAATCGCAACCGTCTCTCTGTCTGGAGATTTGCGCGAAAAACTGGTAGCTATCTCAAAAGCTGGCTTCGACGGAATCGAGATTTTTGAACAGGATTTTATCAGTTTTGATCTGAAGCCTGCCGAAGTGCGCAGGATGGTTGCAGATCACGGGCTTGGCATTACCCTCTTTCAGCCATTTCGTGATTTCGAAGGCTTACCCGACGTGCCGCTGAGACAGCGTGCATTTTCACGGGCATTGACCCAATAAATGAAAAGAAACGACTGAAGAACGAGTATGCAAAATCATCAAACACAATAAGTATGATTGCTACGCTTGCGTATGACGCAAAGAAGGCAGAGCTCAAGGGAGATGGAAAGAATGGCAGGTGGTTTTCTCCCTTGGCATTGCATGTTCTTCCCAAGATCGGGAAAATGCCAATAGAGCAAGTCAACCAGCATGACATAAAAACCTGCATCAGCCCTATTTGGCACAGCAAGGGGGAAACCGCAAAGAAAGCTCTGCATAGGCTTAATATTGTGATTAAGCACGCTGCCGCAATGGGTTTGGGTGTTGATATTGGTGCTGTTGAAAAGGCAAAAGCCTTGCTGGGTCAGTCTAAACAACAAAAGAAAAATATACCTGCAATGTTATGGGCGGATGCCCCAAGTTTTTTCCAATCCTTGGATGAAACATCACAAGCAGGGCTAGCGCTAAAACTGCTCATGCTAACGGGTGTCTCGATCTTATCCGGTTCGATATGCTGAGACCCAGGAGTTTGCAGAAGATATGTGGGTAATTCCGGGGGCTAAAATGAAAGGCCCTTCTGGCAAGACCCCTGATTTCAGGGTTCCACTATCCGAAGAAGCAAAACGGGTCATTACACATCGCCAAACAAAGAACACCTAATGATTTTGTATTTGCTAATCTCAAAGGCAACATCCTCAGTGACGCTGGTATGTCGAGCATCATGAAAAGAGCAGAGATAGAAGCACGGCCTCACGGTTTCAGATCCACCCTCAGAACATGGATAGCAGAAACACAAAATGTAAGCCTTGAAGTGGCTGAAATGGTTCTTGCACATCGCCCAGCATCAAAAGTGGTCAGGGCTTATGAGCGGACCGACTTTCTCGATCAGCGAAGAGAAATCATGGGGAAATGGGCAGCATATTTGCTCGGTTAGGTAAATATTTAATATGTCTCGAATTATCTGACTACAGACAGTTGCCATAATAGCAAGACACTTTCCAGTCAGGCTATTTTAGAGAAGAGAAACTAAAATAATGGAGTTAAGGAGAGCGGTGAAGAGAGTTTTTCACCATTCAAGAAATGCCTTTCGGTTGACATCGAAAGCGCTTTCGAAATTAATTCAGTAGGGGAGAAGTATATGAGCCTATCGTCAATAGCTGACCGCCTGAACTTGTCTGAGAGCACTGTCTCAAGGGCGAACGACTATCCAGACATTTCAACGCACCAGGAGACTGGTGCGTAAGGTGGCTCTGAGTTAGGCTATCAGCCCAACTCATATCCATGCCAGGCGACTGGCCTCAGGCAAATCTGAGAACTTAGGTTATGTTATTGCCTCGAATCACGGCCAGCTGACTGAGAGTTTCATTGGGGAATTAATCGCCGGTATGGCTGAGGCCCTGTCTAATTTTGGGTGGGACCTGACGGTATTAGCCCCGAAAAATTCTGAGGATGAGCTGCGGACTTTTGAGCGTATCGCCCGCACCCGTCATATAAGTGGCCTGAATTATTTCCCGCACGCATCGCGTTGATGAGCGTTTTGGGACTTTGCAGAAGCTTGATATCCCCTTTATCGCGCATGGGCGCTCAAGTGATAGTGAAACAAGCGCCTGGATAGATGTAGATAATGAAGCAGCCTTTTTTGAGATGACGCAATTTCTGGCTGGGCTGGGTCATCAACGCATAGCGCATATTGGCGGGCCTGCTCTCTACAATTTTGCCTTTCACCGTGCAGCAGGCTGGAGGCGTGGCCTTTACCGAGCTGGTCTGCTCTTCAACCCGGAGTATGCAAGAGAGATCAGTGAGCTTTTCTTTGAGGGGGTGGTCGGGCCCGCAATGGCGCGGCTGCTCGCGCTCTAGCGCCATCAGCAGTGTGCTGTGTATGTCTGATATTGTAGCGATTGGCGCGATGAAGGCCATCGGGATGCCGGGATGCATCAGGCCGAGAAATTTCGGTTGTCGGTTATGATGGCCTGAAGCTAGGAGAGTGGCTTGACCCGCCTCTTACTACAATGCGCCAGCCTTTGAAGTCGGCTGGTAAGAAAATTGCTGAGGCCATGATCAAAATCATAAATGGGACAAGCCAGCCGACAGATCACCAAGAACTCTTCCGCGCATCTTTTGTGCGGCGAGGAACGGCCAATCCGCCAGTTGCTTATTGGCCGTGAAATCCGGGGTAAAACCGACAAAAATAGGACAGTGAAATCAGGAGGAAATATTTCATGGGGATCGTTTATGTTAACAGCTGCAACTGCATTAGCTGCCACCTATTCACCAGGTTAGCCAATGCAGATACTATTCGTTTTCTGGACAACAGAAAACCAGCCTGAGCGGCACTTGAAGCAACCCGGGCCATGGCAGAAGCTTTCCGGAAAAAAAAAAAAGCTGGTCATACAGTGCAGGTTATCCCGGTTGAGGAGAAAGATCCACAGGCACTCGTGCGACGGCTGCATTTGCAGCGGGTGATCTGCGATGTAAATCTATCACACATTGCAATATGTGTTGCCATGGGCAGAGGCTGGCATCCTTGACGTTGAGGCCAATGCGGACATCATTAGAAGAAAGTCCTGCAAAAAGAATACTTTTGCCCCCGGTACCATTGCTATGGCCCAATTTGATCGTTGACAGCTGCGGTGCTTGTAGATGGCTGGACACGATGGTTGTAGCCTTATCGCAGGATCTGTTTGAGGCAGCTTGAGCCTGGCTGCCCCAACAAGCTATGCAAAAATCGAAGCTGCAATTGATGCGCTGCATAATCCGCCCTCCATGTATGGGTTTGTTGCGCCGAACAAGGTTGACGAAAATTTGTAAGGCCAGGTTCTGGGTACATGTTTTCCCTAGCGAATGGCGTGTCACCGGTTGACGGGAACGGCTTTGCCGCTTTGGATGATGAGGGCGCTACAACTGGAAGTTCTTGAATTCTACAAGAAAATTGCTCAAGCCTCTCCCCCGGGCGAGCTTTTTTGGAAGCAGTCCCGGGAGATGTATTTTGCTGGCAAGGCCGCGATGATCATTTGGTCACCATTCATCCTGGATGAGCTGGCTGGCTTGCGTGATTCAGCCCCGCCGACAATTAATGATGACCCGACTTCACCTGAGCTAGCCTCCAAGACAGGGATTAGCTGACTACGGCGGCCCTTCCAATGCAGGCGGCGCGGCTTGGGCAGACATTCGCTATTTTGGTGTAACTTCAGATGCCAATACCGATGTCGCGTCTGAGTTTATTACTCTATGAAAGATGGCTATACCGCAGCACTTTCCATTGCACCGGAGGGGCAAGAGTTTGATCCGTCGCGGTGAGCCAACTGACACAACCCGCTATATCAAGGCGTGGTCGAAGTTGCCAGTTGGTGTAGACCGAAAGGCTCCGCTGTCTTACTTATATGATGCTTCCACCATCCGGCGAATTGTCAGTGGTCTGGAAACGGCTGACCGCTGGGGTTGCTGAGGGCAGCTATCTCTTGCCTCTAAGATGATTAACTCCCAGCTTATCAACCGGGTCGTTCGCCAGTATATTGATGGAGAAATCAGTGCATCAGAGGCTATTGCCAAGCTGAACGACGGGCTGGCCGCCATCAGCTAAAAAATGGAGCAGGCAGCTTTTTGTCCAAATGGCTGCACACCTTTTCCCACCTCCGGTTAATATTAAGAATGGCTTTCAAGAGATGAGACACAAGACTGGGCATGGGAAAAATGGTGCTTTGATCCGTCGCGAAGACGGCTTGCCTATACAATGCTACTGCCAACATTTTTCCTGGTCTTGGCAATTGTGCTGCTTCCTTTGTTAGCGAATTTTTGGATTGCCTTCAAACCTATTACGCTAGCTGATTTGCGCCCTCCTGAGCTGGTAATCAAAGAACAACTGCGCGGCACCCTGTCAGCTAAGGGGGATCGGGCGCGAATCGAATATCGCTATCGCAATTCTTCTATCAACTATCCGCTAAATGAGGTTCTTTTTATTGATAAGCTGCCAGAGGGAATAGAGATCCGTGATTTAGACCCAGCCTGCCAGCTCGGCTCAAGCCAAACTGAGCTTCGATGTGATCTGGAGTAACTTGCAAAAAGGCGCGTGGGGCGCTGCGGATTGAGTGCAAGCACTGGCTAATTTTTGATGGCGATAAGAAAAACTTTACTGAAAGCCTGCCAGTGCCATCTTTCAATAGCTATAATGCGATGACCTCGTTTGATTTTAGCCTGGTTAATTTTCGCAAGATTTTCTCAGCAGATGAGTTTTGGAGCGTTTTGAAAGTCTCTATTTATTATACTTTTTTTGGGACCGCTGGCGCCTTGCTATTGGGCCTTTTTGCGGCTCAAATTATGCAAAAAACTTTTCCTGGAAGATCGATCATTCGCGGATTGATGCTCTTTCCATATGTTGCTCCGGTGATTGCTATGGCCTTTTCCTGGGTCGTGCTGTTCGGCCCTTTCAGAAGATGGTTAATGCCATGCTGCGGCAATTAGAGCTCACCAACACGCTAATCAATTTTTTTTTTTTGGTCAGCGAGCTATTGAGATCAACGTTTTCGGCTTAGGTTTCAGCTGCCGCTGGCTTTTGACGATGGTCATATTTGAGGTATGGCGTTATTTTCCTCTGTCCTTTCTGTTTATTTTGGCAAGGATGCAATCCATTCCCTCAGACATCTATGAGGCAGCAGAAATTGACGGGGCAACCCCCTCTCAGCAATTCTGGTTTTTATCCTTGCCGCATATAGCTGGCATATTGGCGGTTTTGTTTCTTTTGCGCTTTATTTGGACCTTCAATAAATTCGATGATGACTGCTATCTGCTGGCTGGCGGTATTTTGGACACGCTCACCGTTAATGTTTATGAGCAAGCCTTCGCCATATCAAATCTTGGGGCGGGGGCCGCAGTGGCGGTAGTTATTTTTGCGTTATTGTTGTTTTTCTCGATTATCTTTATTCGGTTTTCACCAAAGGATGCGGACTGATGGCAATTTTTGCGACATGGTCTGCTCCGGAGCAGTGTTGGCGGGGCAATCTGGGCCAGCGTTTGGCGGAGTTGTGCCAATAATCATGCTCATTTGATGACCAGGCCGAAGATTATACTTACCAAGTTAGATGTTAGCGATGTTGGCGGAATGACCCGCTAGAATTGCTTACGGCGCTGTTTTATCGTCCATCTCGACGCTGGCTGCGCCACGTTGTGCAGGTAGGCTGGTGTTGCTGCATTACTATGGGGATTTGCGCTAGCAATACGTAA
>JAYPQA010000029.1:0-36430 GCA_038131695.1 Alphaproteobacteria bacterium
GAATCTTGAGAGGAGCTGTCCCTAGTACGAGAGGACCGGGATGGACGCACCTCTGGTGTACCAGTTGTCGCGCCAGCGGCATAGCTGGGTAGCTATGTGCGGAAAGGATAACTGCTGAAAGCATCTAAGCGGGAAGCCTCCCTCAAAACTAGGATTCGCCGAGAACCGTGGAAGACTACCACGTTGATAGGCTAGATGTGGAAGCGCAGTAATGTGTGAAGCTAACTAGTACTAATAGTTCGATCGGCTTGATCGTGACCGTCATGAAAGTAGAAACTGGATAGTTTCAAATCATGATTGATCGTAAGTTTTATTTGGATCATTTTCTTTTTAATTTGTGAGGCTAAATGGCCTGGTGTGATTATAGTAGATGTACTCCACTCCGATCCCATTCCGCTAACTGGGAACGTAGTTTTCCTGCTTGCGCTGCGATGGTACTGCATCTTAAGGTGGGAGAGTAAGACGTTGCCAGGCCTTAGCCTCACAAATATTTTAGCATGACGCGGGTGGAGCAGCCCGGTAGCTCGTCAGGCTCATAACCTGAAGGTCGTAGGTTCAAATCCTACCCCCGCAACCAATTATTCAATAAAATCAATAAGTTACAAGATCCTCAAAAACGTTGTTTTTGGGGTTTTTTTGTGTTTTATAATCAAAAATTAGTACAGAGTGATTAATAAAGTGATTAATGTTCATAGGCCTGATGTGGAAGCGCAGTAATGCGTGCAGCTAACAGGTACTAATCCCTCGACCGGCTTGACCAGGACAGGCGCAAAGGCACAAGGCCGCCCGTCCCGCTCAATCGCAATCCCAACCCAATAATCAATAATCTCTGGATGTCTTCTTGCATGGGAAAAAGCATGCGGGCAGGATGACCGGGTGGCTATGGCGCAAGTGCCCCACCCGACCCCATTCCGAACTCGGCCGTGAAAGCTTGCCGCGCTGATGGTACTTTGTCTTAAGGCACGGGAGAGTAAGTCGCTGCCCGGTCTTCCCGCCCGCATCCTGAACCCCCCTTGCATAAAAACCTGTAAGTGCCTCTTCTTTGGTATATAGCCCGCCAAAAAACAACAATCACTGCCGGGCGGCCCGCCCGATAAAAGGCATCTTGACGCGGGGTGGAGCAGCCCGGTAGCTCGTCAGGCTCATAACCTGAAGGTCGCAGGTTCAAATCCTGCCCCCGCAACCAATAAATTGTGTCTTAGAAGTCACTCTATTTTCTCTAACGTTCAAACAACGATCATACTATCCGTTATAGAGAAATTCCGTTATAGAGAAATTAGATAGAAATATTGTTAGCATTATTTATTACGAGCATCACTGCGCCTCAGGCATTGCTAACCAATTAACAATTTCTTTGAGCGCGGCTATTTCTTCTCTGCTCATTGCGTTAGGATTGATCTGTAGCGAATAATGCTCACCTTCAAAAATATGTTTCTGTGCCTGAGCATTAGCATCCAGAAGCACATCATAACATCGGACTGGCTTAGAAATCCCTTTCAGCGTCAGCTCTTTTACCGGATTAAATGCAATCTCATCTTTGACAAGCAAATAGGTATCTTCTGAGACAAGAATAGAGCCTGATGAGGCGGCACTTTCCAGGCGTGATGCGAGATTAACCGGCGCTCCAATAACGGTATAATCAAGACGGTTGTCACTGCCAAAATTACCAACAGTGCAAAATCCACTATTTATGCCAATACGGATTTGCAGATCGTCCTTTAAGCTAAAATTAGCGCCCCAAAAACCTTCTAATTCGCGCATGCGATTTTGCATCTTAATCGCCATATTAATACATTGACGCGCATCAGTGCTGGCGCCCTTAGTTTCCGGATCACCAAAAAATATCATGATGGCATCACCAACATATTTATCGATAGTGCCCCCGAATTCGATGGCTATATTAGACATTTCATTGAGATAAAAATTTAAGGTTGGTGAGTTCTTCGGATTCAATTGCTCAGAGATATCGGTAAAACCAACAATATCAGAAAAAAACATAGTGAGTTTTTTCGATTGCTTTTCACCTCAACACTTTGCTTTCCGGAAAGATCTGATCATAGATTTGAGGGGAAAGATATTTTGATAATTGACGCGATAAGTCTTCAAGCTGCTCCGATTTACTTTGCGCTTCTAACTTAGCATCATTGGCAATCTCTTTCTGTTTCTCTAGCTGAGACGACAGTGATTTACGAAGATTAGCCTCAAGTTTAAGTTTGGCGTTTTCTTTATTTAGGGATTTAATTGTCTCTTGAAGCTGCTCAATCTCGGACATTACTATTCCTTCATTAAAATATATTAGACAATAATTCACCTTCATCTTTTCGGAACCAGTCTATCAAACCTGTTCTCGCTCGAGTCCCGATTAGCTACGATACTCATGATTGCGGTTGATGTTAAGTAATCAATATGTCATGAGTTACATAGTAAATTAGTAATCAGTATGGGTTCAGAATGAAACATCAAGGTGGGTGCCATTGCGGTCAGTTTACTTTCCAAACCGAACTTGAGCCTATGCTAGTAGTTCAGTGTAACTGCTCTAATTGTCGCAAAATGACGGGCAGCATAAACCTTGGGTGCCTCTATGCCGCAACCGAAATCGAAACAAGCGGTGAGACCAATAGTTATGAGTTTACTGGCGGTAGTGGCTATATCAACACAGCACATTTCTGCACAAATTGTTATGTTCGGGTCATGATGCAACCCGCTAAAGAAGTCATGGAAGGCATGGTTGGACTGCCTCTCGGCACTTTTTGAGAATGCCAAAGCATTTCTCCAAAGATTCAAATATGGACAAGTGAGAAACTCGACTTTCTGACAAAACCTGACAGTGGCGTTGAAGAATCTTTTGAAGATAGCGGTATTCCTGAACGATTAATGGCTGTCCTGGCTAATATGGAGGATCGATAGTAAAGTTTTGTAATACTTTATCGATAATTTTTGTTTATTATTATTAATTTATACTAGAATTTAATTGACCAAAATTTTTATGAAACTTTCTGTTCACGGTAGCTGTGGCTCTATACCGACACGATCAAATTACACGGTAAAGCATGGTGGTAATACATCATGCAAACCAACCTCTTAATGGTAGGGTCTTGAACAAATCCTGCCCCCGCAACCAATTTCAATATATCAGACATATAGCCGCCTTAGATTTGAGGCGGTTTTTTTGTGTCTTGAATGATTGTCGCGTTCAATATTGGGAAAATTGTTCCGGTAATGCCGGGTTGATTGCGTTCCTGCCAGCCCAACCTGGTTTGTCATGTGCCGCGCCTGTTGCAATCGCGGCAACCGGCCTGCGTTACAATGTCAAGCCAGCACAAACAGCCATGTTAAGCACAGGGCAAAATGATTAAAACCCATCAAACACCTTTATTGATGTATCTTCCTTGATCGGTAGCATTTGCAGGTCCGGATCCTCGGTTGGAGTCAGACAGAACGCCGCTGAATGAACAGGCTGAATGAACAGGCCGCTATTTCTGGAGGAGTGATGCAGATGAACACAGATACCAAGCCGATTTACACCTGGGATGCGAAGCCGTCGCGCCGCAACCTGACAGCCGCCGATATTCGGGCCTGTAAAGGTGTGCGCAAATTGACGCAGACGACCGCGAACACCGTCGAGGAGGCGGCGGCAGCGGCAGAGTCCAGGATCGACATGCTCATTTGCGGCGCCGTGTGGAGCTTGTGCGCCAGGGTGCACCACATCATTTCCTGACAGCGGCATTGACGATCCCGGATTACCCGACAGACGAGGATATTCTTCGTGGGGCTCTGACGGCACTGAAGAACGGGGCGGATTCGGTGATGACGGCGCGCCGACTCGCCGTCGTCGAAATGCTGGCGAATGAAGACATCCCAGTAATGGGACATCTTGGACTGGTGCCGCGGAAATCGACTTGGCGCGGCGGCCTTCGCGCTGTGGGCCGTACTGCAGACGAGGCGCTAGCACTGATGCAGGATTTCCGCGATTTGGAAAATGCCGGGGCATTCTCTGTCGAGGCTGAGGTAATTCCCGCCGAAGTCATGGCAGCCATAAGCCCGCGCACCGGGCTGATCACCGTGTCGCTCGGCTCGGGCCCCGGCGGCGACGTCATGTATCTGTTCCAGAATGACATTTGTGGCGAAAATCCGCTGCCACGACACTCTCGTGCCTTTGGCGACCTTGCCGCGCTGGCCGAACGGATGGCGCGGGAACGCCGCGCCGCGCTAACCGCCTTCCGCGATGCATCGCTTGACGGCAGTTTCCCTGGACCAGCTGAGAATGCACGAATTCCCACCGAGGAACTTGAGGCTTTTCTGGCCGCACTGGACAGGTAAGGTCAGTCTCAGGATGACAACATGACAGACTATTTGACGCGTTTGGAGCCAGACCAGTAACGATCCGGCTTGCCATCGATATCTGAGGCTCGCGGCTTGCGGCTCGTGAACTGTGGAATATTAGTCTGTAATTAGCTTCCACCCACCTCGAAGGGCCAATCAGTTTGCGGTTTAATCACACCTCATAAGCGGGGTGATAGTTATGCTGAAAAAAAGACAATGTGGCCATGCTGCAATGGCACCGGCCCTTGAAGCGCTGCAGGCAATGGCGGTTGCAAGCCCGTGCAACAAATTCACACCCAAAGACTAATCTTGTGGGTCTTGAACAAATGCTGCCCCCGCAACCAATTTCAATTACAGAAATACCCGTTCAATAAACCAATAGATCCCGGTCAGCGCGATGAGGGATGAGGCGGCTATTTTTATCCGGTTTGCCAGCCTGTTTTTGCTGCCAAGCATCAAGCCGAGCAGGATCAAAGGAAGCAAAACAAATAATTGTCCCAGCTCCACGCCAATGTTAAAGGCGAGCAGACTCACGATAAAAGCTGAGGCTTCAAGGCCAACCTCACCCAGCACAAAGGCAAATCCAGCCCGTGTAACAAGCCAAAACAAAAGACCACTGCCAATCGCGAAAACCCTATTTTCGGGCGGTAGATATTTTCGATTCCTATCCAGGCAATGGATAACGCTATCAAAGGTTCAACGATTGAGGCCGGAACCGAAATCAGTTTCAGAGTTGCCAGAGCCAGAGTCACGCTGTGGGCGACAGTGAAGGCCGTTACTTGGAGGAGCAGAGGGCGAAAATAAGGCGAGAAAAAATAGAGCCCAATGATAAATACAATATGGTCGAGCCCTTTTGGAATGATGTGCGTTATGCCAACTTCCAGATAATGCGACAATGTTGACAGCCAGGGCCGGCTGATCCCGCCTTTATGGGAAATGGGGGCCGTCACACTGCCTGCCGACAGAAATTCAGAATACAGATCTGGCCCGGCTATTGCGGGATCAGTTTGCCGAATGATAAATGCCCCCAAATCACGAGCCAGCGACACTGTAACAGGCTGGCTGTCTTCTGGAAGGTCGGCCCGCAATGTGACAGAAGTGTTTCGTGGCAAGGCTATATCTTCGGCCTCAGTTTTAATATCCAAAATCCTCAAAGCGAGGGGCTGGCCGGCCGAGCGAAGTATAATTTTATCCAGCAGTTCAGCCTCGCGTGCACGGATTTTTTCTGCCAGCTCAATCGGTGGCAATTCTCTATAGCTGTCATAGACATCTGCCTGATCGCTGCCGTTCGTATCAGCTATTATGCTGGCATCAATATCAGACAGAAAGACCTCAGCATTAAATTGCATGGAGAGCTGGGCCTGGTCGCTTCCAACCGTTATATCAATTATGGTCGGGTTGATTTCATGGGCCTGAAGGGAGGGCAGAAAACATAAAAAATAAAGAAAAAGGGCAAGCCGTATCATTGAAGGAGTTTTCATTGCTGGATAATTTCTTTTTGTCTGTCTCTGGCTGGTAAGTTGGTTTTTTGATTATTTATAGGGCATAAGCGGTGCTGGTTGGAGAAAAAATGAGAAAAATGAGAAAAATTAGAAAGTTGGCAGCAAGCTGGTGCCTGTCTTTCCTGTTCCTTATGGCACAGGCGGGCAATGCAGGGGCCCATGAATTCTGGCTTTATCCGAATGCCTGGTTACTCGAAAAAGATCAGGAATTGCGTGTTGATCTGCGGGTCGGCACGGAATTTAACGGCTATCAAAAAATTTATCTGCCAGATCACATAAGGCGCTTTGATTTGACCGGCCCAAACAGCCAAACGCCGTTTAAGGGCCGGTTAGGTGACCGGCCAGCTGGAAAAATCATCCCTAAAGAGGCGGGTCTGCATATCATCGCCCATGTAACCGGCTTTAGTTCGCTTACCTATGAAACTCTGGACAAGTTTCAGGCCTTTGCGTCGGAAAAAGGCTATCCTGATGCCGTTTTTAAGCATCGCGCGCGTAGGCTGGCTGAGCAGAATTTCAGTGAAGATTATCGTCGGTTTGCCAAGAGCCTGGTCGCTGTAAATACAGCTGCCGGGCAAGACCGGGTGTTAGGGTTGGAGGTGGAAATAACAGCTTTGCAAAACCCGTTTGTAATGCAAGGTGACCTCCTGGAGTTGCGCCTTGACCGGGATGGCAGGCCCTGGAGCCATGTTCAGGTGACAGTGCTTGCGCGCAGCCTTGAGCCGGAACCGGGCACAACCACCAAAACAAACACCAAAACAACCCCTGGCACAACCGTCAGCACAACCCGCTATCGCACTGATGAGGATGGCCGCATCAAAATACGCACCGCACTGGGGCATGAATATCTGGTTGATGCGGTGAGCCTTGATCCAATAGACCCGCAAGAGTCCAACTCCGGTGTGGTCTGGTTGTCAAGATGGGCTTCGCTTACTTTTGCTCGCCCGGCTTTTGCTCGCCCGAAAAACAAGAAAGCCTATTAGACGGCCCCACTGCTTTCCTTGACGATAGCTTTAACGGATCCCACGCGGCCCCCAGCCCGTCCGGCGACTGGCTGGCTCATGCTGATTTTGCATGACCGGCGCGCGGATTCAAGGCATAGTCAAGAAAGGAGGCCCCGCTGAAAAAGGGGTGTGTCCTGATTGGGCCTGTTTTGCATATCAGGGGGAGGCAGCAAGATGGCAGAAAAAGACAGCCCGGCCGCGGGCACGCCGCAATTTGACTATGCCTATCATCTGCAGCTGGATCAGCTGCTGACATCCTTGCGGCAAATCACCCCGCACCCGGAAGAGCATCTGTTTCTCACCGTGCATCATGTGATGGAATTATGGTTCAAGCATCTGATCTTTGATCTGGAGCGCATTGTGCCCTTGCTGGATGCCGACAGGCTGGCTGAGGCAAATTGGCTGCTGGCCCGTATCGGCAAGATTCTGTCGCTGGCAGAGGCCCATTGGCCGGTTCTGGAGACCATGACAGCAGCTGATTTTGCCGAATTCCGCCATCATCTGACCGGTGCGTCGGGGATGCAGTCACGCCAGTTCCGCCAGGTTGAGGTGATGGTCGGCCTGCACCAGACTGCCGGAGACGACTATTGCAAGCGCACCCGCCAGCTCTGGCCCGGCATGATAGAGGCGCATCCCCGCAGCTTGCGCGATGCGTTTTTTGCCGTCTTTGAGCGCGCCAATCTCTCGCTGCTGGAGGTTTATAAAAACCGCTGGCAGCAGCATGAGCTGTTTCAGCTGGCTGAAAATGCCTTTGAGATTGACCGCGCCTTCCAGTCCTGGCGGCATCGGCATATTTTGATGGTCAGGCGGCAGATCGGTATCCGGGCGCGAGGCACGGGCGGCACTTTTTTCAAGGATTATCTGGCCAGCACCACCCATTATTATTTCTTTCCCGAATTATTCGAATTCCGCAACCAGCTGACTGAGGATGCGGGCGGCGATGTGATGCAGGGTGACTAGCCGGTTTCCGGCAGCGGATCGGCGAGGGGGGGGCGATGACTGATTTTGTGCTTGTGCATGGCGGCTGGCATGGCGGCTGGTGCTGGCAGCCGCTGAAAGATTTGCTGCGGTCCAGGGGACACCGGGTGTTTGCGCCGACGCTGACCGGTTTGGCAGAACGCAGCCATCTGATTGACTGTGTGCGCGGGCCCGACACCCATGTTGGCGATATTCTGCAGCTTCTGGAATTTGAGGACTTGTACGATATTACCCTGGTCGGCCATTCCTATGGCGGCACGATTATCACCGCAGTGGCCTCTTTTGTGCCGCAGCGGATTGCAAGGCTGGTCTATCTGGATGCGATGGTCCCGGAAAAATCCAACCAAAGCCCGACCTCCATGTCGAACAAGGAACGCGCTGCCGAGATAGAGGCGGCCAGACGGGCAGATGGCCATATTGAGCCGACCGGCTTTGAGCGCTGGGTATCAGCAGAGCGCATTGAATTTGTAAAATCGCGCACCACCCCGCAGCCGGGCAGCTGTTTTGGCAAGGGGGTTCAGCTGGGCGGCCGCCAGCAGGAAATAGCCCAAAGGGACTATATCATCTGCACCCGCCATCGCCCGTCACCCTTTTGGCAATTTTATGAAAAATACCGGCAAGACCCTGGCTGGCAGTGCCATGAGCTGGATTGCCTGCATGATGCGATGCTTGAGGAACCTGAGGCGCTGGCCGCTCTTCTGGAGGCAAGGCCGGGCCAATGAGAGGCCAGCCCCTGGCCGGGTGAGCCCTCACCCCAGCAATTTGGGCGACAGGCGGCTGGCCTTGGTGGCCAGCTGGATAAATTGGTTAATCTCTGTCGGCGTCAGGCCCGGCAATATATCGGCTTGCAGGGCGATCACCAAAGGGCGCAGCTCAGCGACAATGCGCTCGCCCTCTTCGGTCAGGCAGAGATCGCGGGCTCGCTTGTCACGCCCGCTTACCACCCGCTGCAGCAGCCCCTTTTGCTGTAGCCTGTCAACCACCGCCCCGATAGTGGCCCGGTCCTTGGCAATCGCCTCGGCCAGCCTGGCCTGATCAGTGCCCGGCCTGTCGGCCAGCGCATCCAGCGCGGCAAATTGCACCGGCGTCAGATTATAGCCTGCGGCCCCGACCTGTTGCAAAAAAAACTGGGTAGAGAGCTGATGCAAGCGCCGGATCAAATGGCCGGGCATCTGCCAGTAGCGGGGGGCAGGTCGTGACATTCTGGAAACTCCTTTTTGCCAGCTGCGGGCCAGACGCCGAAAAAATGCGCCGAAAACAATGCACCCAATAAAATGCTCTGGAAAAGTTTTTGATGGCACAGTTTTTATTGACGCTCCCCTCTGGTCATAGTAAAAGAAAAATAGTAAGTCAACTTATTATATCTGTCAGACAGGTTAAAAGTGCTGAAAAGGGAGGCGTGATATGCAGTTTCACTTAGATGGGTTTCGGGCCGGGGACCCGGATATTTTCGCTGCTTCGGATCAGCCTGTTTCGGAATCAGCAAAATCTGGGTCAGCAAAACCGGGGCCAGCAGGGCAGGTGGATGTGCTGATTGTCGGATGTGGCCCGGCCGGCCTGACGCTGGCTGCCCAGCTGGCCCGCCACCCGGAAATCCGCACCCGCATTGTTGAGCGCAAGACCGGCCCGATGGAAAAGGGTCAGGCTGATGGTCTGTCCTGCCGGTCGATGGAGATGTTTCAGGCTTTTGGCATTGCCGAAAAGGTGATGCGCGAGGCGAGCTGGGTCAATGAGACGGTTTTCTGGAACCCGGACCCGGATAATCCGCGCGAAATCAAGCGCAGCGGCCGGATTCAGGATGTTGAGGACGGGCTGTCTGAAATGCCCCATGTCATTCTCAATCAGGCGCGGGTGCATGACCGCTATCTGGAGTTGATGCGCAATGCCCCGGCGCGGCTGGAGCCGGATTACGGGCGCAAACTGTTGAGCCTCAGCATTGATGAGACGGCTGCCTATCCGGTGACAGTCACGCTGGAGCGCTGCGATGCCGGGCATGAGGGCGAGAAGGAGGAGATTAACGCCCGCTTTGTGGTTGGCTGTGATGGGGCGCGCAGCGTCGTGCGCGGGGCTATCGGGCGCGAGCTGAAAGGGGACCGCGCCAATCAGGCCTGGGGCGTGATGGATGTGCTGGCGGTCACTGATTTTCCCGATTACCGCATGAAAACCCTGATCAAATCAGCTGGCGAGGGTAATATTATCTTCATCCCGCGTGAAGGCGGCCATTTGATGCGTGTCTATATTGAGCTGGACAAGCTTTCCAAGGGCCAGCAGCTTGCGATAAAAGACATCACCGACACGCAGCTGATTGAGACAACCAACCGGATTCTGCATCCCTACAGCATGGATGTAAAAGAGGTGGTCTGGTGGTCTATCTATGAGGTGGGCCACAGCCTGACAGACAAGTTTGACGATGTGCCGGCCGGACAGGAAGCCAGCCAGCTGCCGCGCGTCTTTATCGCCGGAGATGCCTGTCATACCCATAGTGCCAAGGCCGGGCAGGGGATGAATGTCTCGATGGGTGACAGTTTCAATCTGGGCTGGAAGCTGATCTCGGTTCTGAAGGGGCGCTCTGATGCCTCGCTGCTGCACAGCTATTCAGCAGAGCGGCAAAAGGTGGCCCAGGATTTGATCGATTTTGACCATGAATGGTCACGCATTATTGGCGCGCCGGCGGCTGGCGATGAGGCGGCTGGCAAAACCCCGCAATTCCAGCAGCATTTTATCGAGCATGGCCGCTTTACCGCCGGGGTGACCGTGCGCTATGCCCCCTCGGCGCTGATCGGCGATCCGGGCTGGCAGGTTTTGGCCAGCGGCTTTGAAATCGGCACAAGGCTGCATTCGGCGCCGGTTATCCGGCTGGCTGATGCCAAGCCGCTGCATCTGGGCCATGTGATAGAGGCGGATGCGCGCTGGCGGATATTTGCTTTTGCCGGGGCCGGTGACCCGGCTTCAGAGGCAACAGATTTCGGCAAATTCTGCAGCTTTTTGACAGATAGTCCAGACTCGCCGATCCGCAAATTCACCCCCGCCGGAGCCGACCCGGATTCGGTGATCGATCTGCGCGCTGTCTTTTGGCAGTATCACCGGGATCTGGATTTGATGGCCCTGCCGGGCATCCTGCTGCCGCTTAAGGGGCGGTTGGGCCTGCGCGATTATGAAAAGATTTTCTGTGCTGACCAGCGGCGCGGCGATATTTATGAAATGCGCGGCATTGACCGGGATCGGGGCTGTGTGGTGATTGTGCGCCCGGACCAGCATATTGCCCATATTCTGCCGCTGACTGCCCATGCTGAGTTGAGCGGTTTTTTTGACCGGTTTTTGCTGCCTGTCTGACGCCGGTTTGCGCGGTTCAGAAGCCGCATTGCCAATCGGCGCCCCAGGCTTGCTGCCAGAAGCGCAGATTGGACAGGTTTGACTTCGCCCTGCCACCGGCCCAGAGATCGCGCGCCGGATCGGCATGATGCTGGAAATAGGTGGCCAAAGCCTCCTCTGCCAGCCTCGCCCGGATGGGCGCGGCCTCATCGCTCTCACAGATATTGTGGCGCTCCTGCGGGTCCGCCCCCAGATCATAGAGTTCGGCTGGCAGCTGGCCGGTCGCCTGATGCTGAAACCTCTCAATATAGAGATGGCTGTCCGTGCGGATGGCGCGGCTTTCTTCCTGCTCCAGAAAGACGGCGTCGCGATGGCCGGCCTGCCGGTTACCCAGATTGATTACCCGGCTGTCCTGACGCGGCGTATCCAGCAATCCGGCCCCGCACGCATCCAGCAGCGTATTGGCCAGATCCAGCTGGCTGACCAGCTGGCGGCGCGGCCCGCTGGCCACAGGTGGCCAGCGCATCACCAGCGGTATATGATAGCTGGGCCGCAGCATGGAGGCTGGCCAGGCCGCCAGCCCATGCCCCCAAATACCATGATTGCCCAGCGAAAAACCGTGATCAGCTGTATAGATGAGGATCGTATTCTCGGCCAGATTGCTGGCCTCCAGCTGGGCCATGATGCGCCCAACCGCATCATCTACCAGCGAAGTCTGGGCAAAATAATTGCGGATGCTTTCAGTCTCATTGGGCAGCAACAGAGGCCCGGCAAAGCGTTCATGCGGTTCTGCCCCGGCTTCCAGAACCCGCTGGATATAGCGGTCCAGAACGCGCTTGTTCAGCCCCTCGCGCGGCACGCTGGCCAGCGGGCTGTCATCATAGAGATCGGCAAAGCGGGTCTTGGCCCGCCCCTTGATGGATGGCCAATGCCCATAAGGCCCGTTAAAGGGCACAAAACAGAAAAAGGGCTGCTCAGCGTTCGCTTGCTGCTGCAGGAACGCCACGGTCTGGCTGGTGAAGAAATCAACCGAATGGCCGCTATGGGTAAAGCTGTCCTGATTGACGATCATCTGATTGTCATAAAAGCTGATCGTATGGCCATGCGGAAAGGTAACCCAATGGTCAAAGGCGTGTGGCGGCTGCCAGGCAGAGCCCAGATGGTATTTGCCAATCAGCGCGGTGTGATAGCCGCTGGCTTTCAGCCGATCCGGCAGCGTATCAAATTCGCCAATGGCATTCCATTTCTCCGGCCATTGATCGGCCAGCCCGTCATCCAGCCAGGTATGAATCCCGTGCGCTGAGGGTATCAGCCCGGTCAGCACCGAGGCCCGGCAGGGCGAGCACATGGCATTGACGCAATAGGCATTTTCAAACAGGCTGCCCTGGCTGGCCAGCTGGTCAATCGCCGGGGTTTTGACCTCTGGATTGCCATAGCTGCCCAGAAATTCAGCCGACTGGTTGTCTGACATGATCAAGATGATATTCGGCCTGCTGTCTTTTGTGCCTGCTGGCTTGCCAGTGCGTGTCATCTTCTTCCCCCCCTGTTAGGCAAAGGCATCCTGCCTGATCGCCAGCCTAGCACAAGCCAGACCAAATTGTTACGCCTGCTGGCTTGCCGGGCAGCTGTTTTTACCGCTAGGGTTGGGGGACTCTGGGCAGGTTTGGTGCTTTTAAGGAGGAAAATCCATGTCCCTGAAGCTGGTCTATTTCAAAATGCGCGCTCTGGCCGAAGCCCCGCAAATGCTGATGCATTATGCCGGTCTGGAGTATGACTATATCATGGCCTGGGACTATTTTGGCCGGGCATGGGCTGCGGTCAAGCCAGAGATGATGTTCAAGAAATTGCCGCTGCTGGTGGTGGATGACAGGCATCAAATTGTCCAGTCGGTGGCTATCCTGAATTATCTGGAGGCGCGGGCCGGGCTGCGTCTGGCAGACCCGGTTGCCGCCGCGCGTGCCGAGGCAATTCTTATCGGGGCCCAGGAAATGGTGGCCCCGCTGAACCCGACGGTGAATTTTGCCACTGGCGAGGATTTTGTTGAAAAACGCGAGAAAACGGTGCGTTTTTTGACGTCACGCTTTGATGATCTGCAGCGCATTCTGGCGGTTAGCAGCGGTAAATTCCTGATAGATGATACGCCGCGCGCCTGTGATTTTGCGGCGTTTCACAATCTGGATTTGACCCGCCTTCTGGACCCGCAGCTGCTGTCTGGCTGGCCAAGGCTGGCTGACTATGCAGAAGCCCTGGCTGAGCTGCCTGCTCTGCGGGCCTATCTGGCGGGCCGGCCGCAGCTGACAGATGTGTCAACCGCCCCGAAGCTGGTGATAGACGGGGTGGCGCACCCCACCGGCACGCAGCAAAGCTGACCGGATCGCCGGGCAGGATAAGTGGTCCAGGCGGCTCCCGGCCGGGCCGGTTTGTCAAAGGCTGCTTGACATGATCGCCCTTATACTTGACTGTTTTAATCTTGAACAACTTGACAAGGGGGTCTGGGGGCGCATCGCGGCGGGTCAGAAGGATAAAGATAAATTCCGCAGCATACACAAATGCGCATCCGGCAGGCCAGATTCAGGTTGGGGATTTTAAAGGAGGAAAAAAATGAAAGCTCTGAGGTTTTTGGCTGGCATGACAGCAGCCATTGCGATGGGGGCGAGCGCCGCTGTTGCACAGGTTAATCTGAGTGCCGAGACCGTCTCACCCGGTGGGTCGGCGTATCTCGGCCCGGCCCATCTGGCCGAAATTGCAGCCCAGCGGGGGATTGCCAATATCCAGCTGAATGATTCAGCGGTGCTGACAAATTCTGTCCAGAATGTTGCAGAGGGCAAGACAGATATTGCCACCATGCCGATGATTCTGCCCTTCCTGCTCAGCCGGGGGGTTGGCCCCTATACATCGCTGGGGCCGGAAAAGGGCAAGGAGCTGGCCTCCAATCTGCGGATGCTGAACCCTTATTCCCTGGGCGTGTTCTTTATGATGGCCTATGATACCAAGGGCTTCAAAAGCTGGGATGATCTGAAGGGCAAGAAGGTGATGAATGGCCCGCCGCGCGGGGCTGCTCTCAATAATGCCCGCTCCATTATCCAGATTGTGACCGGCCTGAAAGATGGTGATGGCTATACCGGTGTGCAGACAGATTGGGGCCAGGTCTCAGCTGTGATTACGGATGGAACCGTTGATGTGGCTGTTTTGCCTGAGCTGTTCCCGAACCAGCGGGTGATTGAAATCGGCGCAGCAGGCCGCGCGACTGCCTTTCCGATACCGAAAGCGGCCTTTGAAAGCGAGGGGATGACCAACTATATGAAGGCCCCGGGCAACGCCCCCTTTATCGCCAAGGCGGCTGATATTGATGCGGCTCTGGGCGATGCCTGGTCCGTTGCGTCTGAAGATGGCATCTTCCGCGGTATGTCCACGGTGGGGTCCATTGGCGTGCATAAGGATATGGACGAGGAGCTGGCCTACCAGCTGACCAAGGCGTTTGTGGAAACGCTGCCGCAGCTGATGGCCAAGGCCCCGTTTGCCGCCAATGTCGGGTTTGATGATCCGGCCAGCGGCGTGTGTGGCCCCAGCCCCTATAAATATCACCCTGGTGCGATCCGTGCCTGGGAAGAGGCTGGCTATTCCATCCCTGATTGTGCCAAGCCCTGATCAGGCTGGCCTGAATGTGATGCAGAACCCGGATTTTCGCCTTGAATCTCCGGGTTCCCGCCTTTTTTTTATTTGTTATAGGCCGCTGCTGAACAAGATCGGGTGCTGAACAATGTCAGAGATGCCAGAAGCCACTTCCGAGGAAACAGGTCTCGCCAAAAAAATCGCCTATGGCATGGCTCTGGCTATGGTGATTGTCGGAATTATCAACTCCATGCCCTCTATTCCGGGGCTGGATGATCTTATCCGCGGCCTGGTCAATAATGATAAATTATCGGTGCGCCGCTTTCCGCCGGAATGGTTTTATCCGCTGGTTTTTGCCTGGATGATGATCATTGTCTCACTGCAGCATTCGATGTGGCGCAGCTGGCAGGGGGCCAGTTCGCTGAAACGCGGTTTTGGCCTTTTTATGGATGTCGCGCTGATTGTGGCGGCGATTACCATTTCCATTTCCTATCTGATTGAGATTTCCTCAGTCTGCCTGATTGACCGGGTCACCGGCGACCGGGCCATGCTGATGCAGACGGCGCTGAAAGATGCGGTCGCCTTTGCCAAGGAATATGGGCTGCCTATTCCGGACAGTGTGGATGATCCCAAATGCATGAATACGACCGGCGTCTGGCTGGCCCTGATTATGGGCGTTACCATGCTGATCTTCCTTGGCTACAATATCAAGGTATGGGGGCTGCCGCTGGTGGCCATATCGCTGGCGATTGCGCTCTATACGATTGGCACGGTGCTGGTCTGGTATTTCTTCGGGGCTGATGACATTAACAAATATGCGGTGACCAAGCTGGGCGGTGAGCCGCGCACCTTCACCGACGGGATTCCCAATGTCAATGATGCGCTGGTGAATAATTCGTCGGGCATTCTGGGCCGCTTCATGCATGTGACCATCAATGTCGTCTTTCCCTATATCATGCTGGGGGCGCTGTTCGGCAAATCGGCTGGCGGGCGGGCCCTTATCAAACTGTCCTTCCTGCTGACCCGCAAGATGAAGGGCGGGCCGGCCCATGCGGCGATTTTCTCTTCTGCCATGTTTGGGACGATCACAGGCGGGCCGGTGGTCAATGTGCTCTCCACGGGGGTGCTGACCATCCCGATGATGCTGAAACGCGGCTTCTCGCGGGTGTTTGCTGGCGGGGTAGAGGCGGCTGCCTCGTCTGGCGGCTCGATCATGCCGCCGGTGATGGGGGTTGCGGCATTTATCCTGTCGGCCCTGACAGCCGTGCCCTACCGTGAGGTGATTATCGCAGCCGCGCTACCGGCGATTGCCTATTTCTTCTGCCTGTTCCTGTCAGTTATTTTCCAGTCGCGCAAGCAGGGGATTGAAGCGGTCGGTGAGGTGTCTGAGGATATGCGGATTACCCGCGCAGACCGGCTGCATCTGTTACAGATTTTCCTGCCTATCCTGCTGATCCTGTTCTTGCTGCTGACCCCGAAGGATGAGGTGGGGTGCGGCTGGGCAGGCTCGCTTTTTGGCGCGGTTACGGTGGTTGAGAATGGGATTTGCCGGGCGGTAGAGGTTCCCTGGCTGCTGGAGCTGTTGCAAAATGCGGCCGGGGATGCCAGCGCGGCAGGCTGGTGGGCGGCCTTTCTGGTGGCTGTCTTGCTGTTCATTGACAAGGATTTCCGCGCCAAGCCGCGCAAATTTATTGATGCGCTGTCCGAATCCGGTATCACCATTGCGACCTTGTATCTGATGTTTCTGGCGGTGACCGTGATTGATGTTTGCCTGACCTTCACCGGCCTGTCCAAATATGTGGCGATTGATATTCTGGGCTTTTTGCTGGCCCTTGATCTGGGGGGCAGCGGCTCGGTTCTGTTCCAGTTCATTGCCCTGTTCATCACGATGATTCTGGCGGTTCTGCTGGGCATGGGGATGCCGGCCGTGCCGGCCTATATCAATGTGGCCCTGTTGATGGGGCCGCTGCTGATCGGGCTGGGCATCGCAACCTTTACCGCGCATATGTTTATCTTCTATTTCGCGGTGGCCTCAGCAATAACCCCGCCAGTGGCGCTGGCCGCCTTTGCCGCCTCTACCATCACCAAGGCAGACCCGATGGCGACCGGCTTTTCCTCAGTCCGGTCGGGGATTGTGCTGTTTGTGATTCCCTTTGTCTTTGCCTTCTATCCGGAATTGCTGCTGATCGATGCGGCGGTCAAGGATCCGAGTGCCGGGGCAGGCGGCGGCTATTTGCCAGGCTATGATGGCACGATCTATTGGGCAGAGTTGGTCCTCTTGCTGGGGCGGCTGGTGTTGGCCCTTTATATGTTGTCGAGTGCGCTGGCCCGCTTTGATTTCGGCAGCTTGCGGATGGCTGAGGTGCTGTTGCGGCTGGTGCTGGCGGCGCTGATTATTAGCGGCGATCCGCTGCTCTATACGCCAGCCATCATTGCGGCGCTGGTCTGGCTGGCTTTCCATTTCTGGCGTCAGCGCAGCCTGGCCCAGCCAGCCTGAGCCGCCAGAGGGGGAGGGGCGATGCAAAAGGCTGATAAAATCTGGCATGGCGGCGTGGTGCTGACCGGTGATGCGACCAATCCGGCAGCAGAAGCGCTGGCGGTGCGTGCAGGCCGTTTGCTGGCGGTGGGCCGCTCTGCTGATATTCTCAATCTGGCTGGCCCGCAGACCGAACAGCATGATCTGAAAGGCCGGTTTGTGATGCCGGGGCTGGTGGAAAGCCACACGCACGCGCTCTGGGGGGCTTGCCGCTCGCTCTATGATATTTATGTCGGCTATGGGGCAACGCTGGATCAGCTGCTGGCCGCGGCAAAAGAGCGGGCAGAGAGTCTGCCTGCCGGCAAGATTGTCTATGGCGGGCCCTGGCGGCATGATATGCGCGCCGAAATGGGCAGCAATCCGCGCGCCCTGTTGGATCAGATTTCCACCGACCATCCGATTATCCTGGCCGATACCAGCCAGCATCTGGTCTGGTGCAATTCACTGGCCCTCGCTCTGGGCGGCATAGACCGGGACAGCCGGGTGCCGGAAGGCGGGGTGATGGAACGCGATGCGGCCGGTGATCCGAACGGTATTCTGGCTGAAGGGGCCACTGCCAGCGTGCGCGCGCTGATCACCCGCACAGAGGAGGAGATGGCGGATGCGGTGCGATATTTTGTCAAATATTTCAACAGCATGGGCTTTACCGCTTTCAAGGAACCGATGGCCTATGAAACCGAGCTGGCAACCTATTTTGCAGCTGACAAGCGCGGGGATCTGACGCTGCATACAGCGGCCCATATTGTGCGCTCCAGCCCGCTGGGGGAGCAGGCCGTCCCCTATGAGACGATGGAGCGGTTGCGCCGGGACTATCGCAGCGCCAATCTGCATACTGATTTTGCCAAGCTGTTTCTGGATGGGGTGGCCCCCGGCTTTACCGCCTCTTTTCTGGACCCCTATCTGGCTGAGAGCGGCTATGATGTGGCCAGCCATGACCCGGATGCAACGCTGTTGCTGGCTCCGGATCTGTTGTGCGAGACCGTTGCCGAGCTGGACCGGCGCGGCTTTGTGGTCAAGATGCACGCGGTGGGGGATAATGCTATCCGGCGCGGTCTCGATGCGATAGAGGCGGCGCGGCGGGCCAATGGGGCCTCTGGCCTGCGCCATGAAATTGCCCATACAAATTATGTCTCGGATGCTGATTTGGGGCGCTTTGCGGCTTTGGGGGCGATAGCCGAAATGTCGCCGAAAATGTGGTTTCCCAATCCGGCCACGCCCATCCAGACTGCCCTGCTGGGGGCAGACCGGGTAGCCAAAAACCACCGGATAGCAGATTTGCTCGCCGCCGGGGCTGAGCTGGCCTACGGGTCAGACTGGCCGGCAGCAGCCCCGGATGCCAATCCCTGGTCTGGCCTGTCCGGTATGCTCACCCGCCAGAATGCGGACCCGGCCTATCCGGGCATATTGAGCGCGGAGCAGGCTATCTCGCTGGAACAGGCGCTGCCGATTTTCACCATTAATGGCGCGCGCACGCTGCAGATGGAGGCCGATACAGGCAGCCTGATCGCTGGCAAATGGGCAGATTTTATTGTTCTGGACAGGCCGCTGGCTGATCTGGCTCCGGCTGAGATTGCGGCAACCGAGGTGCGCCAGACTGTCTGGAAGGGCCAGCTGGTGCACGCGCTGGACTGACCGGCCAGCCAGATGCAGACCTAGCCAGATGCAGAATTGGCCAGAAGGGGAAGCCATGCCAGAAAAACACACAGCTGCCTTTACCGGCCCGGATTTGTGCCGCTATGAAGCGCATGAGATTGTCCGGCTGCTGGCCCGCCGCGAGGTGAGCCCGAAGGAGTTGCTGGAGGCCAGCTTTCAGCGCATGGCAGAGGTGGAGCCGGAGATCAACGCCATGCCAACCCTTTGCCCGGAGCGCGCCTTTGCGGCTGCGGCAGCGCTGGAGGACCAGGAACCCGGACCGAACTGGCTGGGCGGCCTGCCGCTGGGAATCAAGGATTTGACGCTGGTAGAGGGGGTGCGCACGACTTTCGGCACGCCGGGGCTGGCTGATTTTATCCCGCAAAAAACAGACCCGATGGTGCGCCGCATAGAGGCGCGCGGCGGGCTGGTTGTAGGCAAGAGCAATACCCCGGAAATGGGCGCGGGCGGCAATACTTTCAATGCGGTCTTTGGCCCGACCCTCAACCCGTATGATACCAGCCGCAATCCGGGCGGCTCCTCTGGCGGGGCGGCAGCGTCCCTCGCAACAGGCGAGGTCTGGCTGGCCCAGGGTTCTGATCATGGGGGCAGCCTGCGCACCCCGGCCGCCTTTTGCGGGGTGGTGGGCTTGCGGCCCTCGCCCGGGCGGGTGGCCAACCAGACAGAGGCCGGTTTCCTGATTGAGGGCACCAGCGGCCCGATGGCCCGGTCGGTGCGCGATTGCGCGCTGTTTCTGGATGTGATGTCTGGCCATAATCCGCACTCGCCCATTTCCTATCCGGGCTGTGAGAGCGGCAGCTTTCAAGAGGCTGTGCTGACGGCCTCACCCAAAATCAGAATAGGCTTCAGCGCCGATTTCAAGGGTCTGGCTCCGGTGGATGGGCCGGTGCGCGCGCATTTGGCCGCGGTGCTGGAAAAAATGCAGGGCGCTGGCGCGGTTGTTGAGGAAAGCTGCCCGCAGCTGGACGGGCTGGAGCGCAGCTATCACACGTTGCGCGGAATCATGTGGGCAACGCTGACGCGCCGGATGCCGGATAAAATCACCCGCCATTTCAAGCCGGTGCTGGCTGAGAATGTGGCTTTTGGCCAGAGCCTCAGCATGGCGGATATCGCCGATGCCAATCTGGATCGCACCCGCCTTTACCATGCGATGGTCAGCTATTTTGAAAGCTTTGATGTGCTGGCCTGTCCGGTGGTGGGCTGCCTGCCGCATCGCCAAGAGGAGGAATGGGTGCGCGAGGTGGGCGGGGTGCAATTTGACGGCTATATGGATTGGCTGCGGCACGCTTTTTTGGCGACTGTGACCGGCTTGCCAGCAATTTCAGTGCCGGTTGGGCTGGGGCCGGGCGGCTTGCCGGTGGGGCTGCAGCTGATTGGCCGGCCGCGCGGCGAGGCGGCTTTGCTGGCGGCGGCGCGCGCCGTTGAAATGGTGACAGGCGGCCCGTTGCCGCCGATTGATCCAAAGCCGGGCGCGGGGTCGGCCAGCGATGCTTGACGCGCCAGAGGCCGGGCCCTTACACTGACTAGGCAAGGGCCGTTTTAACACAGGAAAACAGAGCGTTATAAGGAGGATGCCGCGATGGAAAGAGGGGATAGGGGGCAGGTGAATTTCCTGCTGGAAAATAATGCCCGCCATGTCTGGCATCCGATGATTGATCCGAAAAAATCGGCAGAAAACCCGCCGGTTATCTTTACCGCCAGCGATGGGGTAGAGGTGACCGATATTCACGGTAACAGCTATCTGGATTGCACCGCCAGCCTGTGGAATGTGAATGTCGGGCATAACCGGCCTGAGATCAAGCAGGCGATTATCGAGCAGCTGGACCAGCTGGTCTATTACAATACTTTCGGCAATGCCTCTAACCCGCCCTCGATCAAATTATCCGCCTTGTTGAGCGAAATGCTGGCCCCGGAAGAGATGGCCAAGACGGTGTTTTCCTCTGGCGGCTCGGATGCGGTGGAAGGGGCGCTGAAAATCGCCCGCCAATTCTGGAAGCTGGTTGGCAAGCCGGAAAAACCAAGTTTTCTCGCTGAAAAATGCCTATCACGGGGTGCATTTTGGCGGGCTGTCGGTGGGCGGCGGCCTGCCCTGGCGGCGCGCTTTTGAACCGGCCTTGCCCGGCTGCTATCATATTGACAACCCGTATCTCTATCGCAATCCCTGGACGCAGGACCCGGAGGAGCTGGGGGCCATCTGCGCCGCCAATCTGGCGCGCGAGATAGAGCATCAGGGCCCGGACACGGTCGCCGCCTTTATCGCTGAGCCGGTGCAAGGGGCGGGCGGCATGATCGTTCCGCCTGCCAATTTCTGGCCGCTGGTGCGCGCGGTGTGCGATAAATATGATATTTTGCTGATAGCAGATGAGGTGGTCACCGGCTTTGGGCGCACCGGCACTTTGTTTGGCAGCCGCCATTGGGGGGTGAAGCCGGATATTATGTGTCTGGCCAAGGGGATTAATTCGGGCTATGTGCCGCTGGGTGCAACGGTTGGTGAACAAGCGCATAGAGGCGGCCTGGGCAAAAGACGATCCAATGGCCCCGGTGATGCATGGCTATACCTATTCCGGCCATCCCTTGGCCTGTGCGGCGGCGCTGGCCAATCTGGCGATTGTGCTGGATGAGGATTTGCCCGCCAATGCCGGGCGCGGTCGGGGCCTATTTTCTGGAGCAGCTGGACGGGCTGCGCCGCCATCAGTCGGTGGGCGATGTGCGCGGGGTCGGGTTGATGCTGGCGATTGAATTTGTCAAGGACCGCCAGACCAAAGAGCCTTACCTGCCCTTTGATCCCTATCTGATGGCGGTGCAGAAAGCCTGTATGGAACAGGGGGTCTGGGTGCGGATTCAGGCGAATAAGATGATCTTCTCACCGCCGCTGGTCTTTACCCGTGATCATGTGGACCGCGCCATCGCCGCGGTGGATGCCGCGCTGGAAAAAGCCGGGTGAGGGGAGTCTTCCCGATACGGGGAAGAGACCGTAGCGGCAGTCAGTTCAGCAATCTGTTTGACTCAATAAATTAACCAGCGGGAAAGTAGGTTCGCTTGGATTGGCGGCTGTTTGAATGGCCTGCCAATCATCCCCTATGCTGAGGAGACTGGAAAATGAGCTTCAAAGAGAAAAACATGACTGTCTTAGTAATGCCAAATGAACACGCCGCTCTGGATTCTTTTCCACTAAGATATGGCATATCTTATAGCGATTCGGACAAAACGCAGATTGATCTATTTGATTGTAAAGATCACAAAGAGACCCATGACAAAAGGCTTAAGGTAACTGCAAATTTTCAGGGTGAGGATGATGAGGTATTGACGGGGTTTTCATTCTTTCGAAAGACAATCCAGTGAGAAAAGTAGTGACAGTAATCAGGCACGATATTTAGAGTGAGAAAGGATTATCGGAATTGCTGAGGCTACTCAGACAAGCGGAAAAAATATCAGTCGAGGATCTGTTGGAGTGGCATCCTCTCCATTTGGAAGGCAAAGCTAACACCTTTGACCAACTGATAGAACTTATTGGAAAAAAACATGGTTTGGTTTCCAAAGAAGAACAAGAGAATATAAAAGCTAGACTGAATGAGGCGTAGAAAATTTGGGAGCAGGCAGAAGGTAAACTAAAAGAGGAGAAAGACAAGAATCAACAACTTGAAGAGGAAATTGAGAGGCTTAAAGCCGAAAAGGCAAGAGCAGCAGCAGAAGACCATGTTGTTCAGCAGGATGAACCACGCATTTTGAAGAATGTTGACCGCAATATCCCTCATGGCACATATAAATCAACTACCACCCGGCTGACTTTTGAAGATGGGAACCAGAAATGGATGAAAGTTAAAACTTTTGACAAGGACTTGTCGGTAACAAGAAAGGCTGAAGGAATTATTGGCAAGTGGGTAAGAACCAGCTGCTGGGATCCCAAAAATGAACCGGGCAAATGGTCCAGCATGGGATATTTCAGGAATATTTACCTGGCTGAATAGCCACCCCCCTACCCAGCCAGGATAAAATCGGCGGCGCGGTCGGCTATCATCATGGTCGGGGCGTTGGTATTGCCTGAGGTGAGAGCCGGCATGACCGAGCAATCCGCCACCCTCAGCCCGTCAATCCCGTTCACCCGCAATTCGGTATCGACCACCGCCGCGGCATCCGTCCCCATCCGGCAAGTGCCGGCCGGGTGATAGATGGTGCGCGCATGGGCCCGTATCGCATCATCCAGCGAGTTGGAGCCGATACGGCTGCTGATATCGGGCCCGGGCCAGATTTCCGCCCCGGTGATCCCCGCCAGCGGGGACTGCGCAAACATCTCGCGCGCCAGCCGCACGCCGCGCCGCAGACAATCCAAATCCTCTTCAGCCTGCAGGGCGTTCGCCTCCAGCCTTGGCGCGTCTGCCGGATCAGCCGAGGCCAGCCCCACCCGCCCGCGCGAGACAGGCCGCATGGTCATCGGGTGAATCTGCAAGGCATGATAGGGCAGCGGCGGGCTACCCGGCGCGCCGGGGGCAAAGGGGGCAAAATTATACTGCACATCGGGCCGGCCCTCTCCGCTGGTATCAACACAAGCCCCGGCCTGCAACAGGTTGGAATTCAGCAAGCCGCGCCCCAGCACAAAATAATCAAAGCCGTGACGCAGCGCGGCCAGCCCTTATCCGCCCCGAACAGCCCCTGTTTTTTCAGCAATTTGCGGGTCACCGGCACGCCGACATGATCATGGTAATTGCGCCCGACCCCCTCTGCTTGCTGACAGATTTCTATCCCATGCCGGTTCAGCATATCGCGCGGGCCGATCCCGGACAGCATCAGGATTTTCGGGCTGTGCAGCGATCCGGCGGTCACGATAATCTCGCGCCTTGCCCGGATCAGCCAGTCGCCGCCTTGCTCATCCTTGGCCTCTATCGCGCGGGCGCGGCGGTTTTCAATACGGATGCGCTGCACCTGAAGGCCGGTCAGCAAGGACAGGTTTTCGCGGCCCAGCTCCGGCTTCAGGAAACAATGGGCGGCCGATTGGCGCTGGCCTTGATGGGCGGTCACCTGATACCAGCCGACCCCCTCCTGGGTGGCGCCGTTGAAATCATCGCTGGCCGGAATGCCGGCGGCGCGCCCGGCATCGATAATGCTCTGGCAGAGCGGGTGCTGCGGGGCCGGATCCGCGACCACCAGCTTGCCCACAGTCCCGTGCCAGTCATTATTGAGACGGGTGTTTTTTTCCTGCCGCTTGAATACCGGCAGAACAGACTCATAATCCCAGCCGGAACAGCCATGCTGATCCGCCCACCCGTCATAATCGGCGCGCTGGCCGCGCATATAGATCATTCCATTGACGGAGGAGCCGCCGCCCAAAACCCGCCCGCCCGGCACCGGAAAGGCCCGGTCATTGAGCGAGGCATCCGGGGCCGAGGTTACCACCCCTGCATCGCGGCTCTGCAGCACCTTGAAAAAAGTGGCGGGGATGTGAATCCATCTGTTGCTGTCGCGCCGCCCCTGTTCCAGCAGGGCCACACGGGCCCCGCTTTCAGCGGCCAGCCTGGCGGCTAGCACACAGCCCGCTGAGCCGCCGCCTGCAATCACAAAATCAAATTCCAGCTCTTGCATCTTCTGGCTCCCTCAGCCTCCGGCCAGCAGGGCGGTTATCTCAGCTGAGCCGGCCGCATACCATCTGGTGCGGAACAGCCAGTTATGGCGGCCAAAGCTCTCAGACTGAACGAAATAGGGGCTGACAAATTCGCGCACAATATCGCCCTCTGGCGTGACCTCAAAGATACAGCCCTTATTGCCTTCACAGATCAGCGTATGGCCGTTTGGCAGGCGCTGAACCCCGCCCATATGCGGCGAGAAAAAGCTGGTCATATTGTCCTTTGCCTTGTAACGCCAGACAATCTCATTGCTGGCCGGGTCGATTTCCCAAATCTGGCTATGGTGCAAATCCTGGGCATAGAGCCCGTTGGCAAAAACCAGAATATGGCCATTTTCCAGCATCTGGGCATCATGCGGGCCGCCCATTTCCTGATTTTGATAATGCCAGTCCAGCTGACCCGTGGCCGGGTTGACGATAAACAGCATATTCAGCGTCTTGCAGCAGATAAGATAGCGCCCATCTTTCAGCGGGCAGACTGTATTGGTATGGCCATAGCTCCAGCGGGCCGCATTGGCGTGCAGGGGAAACGCGTCCATCCCCAGGCTGGACAGGTGCCATTCCCAGACAGTCTGGCCAGTTTCATCCACCTGCCTTATCACCTCGCCATAGGGGCCGCCCTCTATATCGGCCCAGGGGGCACCGCCCTTCACAGCCGCTTTTTGATCATCGGAAAATTCGCTAAAGGCTGCATAGACCGCGCCGTCAGCCAGACGGCGGGCATCATGATGCTGATACGGGTCTTCATGCGACCAGACAATCTGGCCAGCCGGGTCATATTCAACCAGCCGCCCGCTCACCGTCAGAGCAACCCCCTTGGGTTCGGCACAGCGCTCATTGGTGAACAGATGGCCATTGGGCAGCAGATAGCTCCAATTCGTCATGCCGCCGCCGGTCTGCCAGTGATGCGCCAGCTTGCCCTCTGGATCGAGCAAAAAGACCTCATCCCCCTCTACCGGGGCAAGCAGCAGATAGCCCGGCGAGGCCCGGCGCGGCTCCTCATACAAAAGACCTGTTGTTGAAATACGCAAATTATGTCTTTCCAGCTTGCCAGCTTGCAAGCCTGCCCGCGCTATTTGATGACTGATGCAGGCCGGGTGGGAAAGCTCAAACCTTATCCAGCCTGTGCGTCCGCCAGATTATCCGGGCCGGCCGCTCTCGCAGCTGCAGCTGGCCCCGACCATCCTGACCCTGCTGGGGGCAGACGTGCCGCCCACCATGCAGGCCCCGGTGCGCCGCTAGGTCCCAGGCAGCCCGGGAGGCTTTTTTTGTTAATATTTTCAAAATCAAAATAAGTAAATAAAAACAGATAGATATTCTGTTTTTGGTTGGCTATTTAACTCCCTTTCCCATCAGCGGAACTATCACAGAAAACGGGGCCCGATTTTGGCAATCGTTAACTTTGAAAAAAGGAGGAAAGGATGCGTATTTTTCTGTCTCTAATGGTTGCAGGGTTGCTTGGGTTTGCGGGGGCCGCCCTGGCTGATACACATTGTGCCCTGTCCTATGAAGCGTTTGAGCAGGGTATTCCGCATACGGATCTGGAGGAATGTCCAACCGGTCTGAAAGGGTCCGGCAGGTTTTGCCGCTATTCGGTTGTTGCCGAGATAGCCACTTTCTTTGCCTTTGATGAGGACAGCAACTGTCTTGTAACGACCAAGGCCTTTTATGAGGATGATTTTGTCGTGCGCTTCAAATGAGGCCGATAACCAGAACGGGCCTGCAAAATCGCATCTGGCTGTTTTTGCAAGCGTCTTATGCGAAGGGCCTGTTCTGGTGATTTTCGCAAATGGAAAATTGCATCAGGTAAAATCCAGATTGAAACATTATTGGGCAGAAAGGACAGGCTACGATGAGACGGACTATTTCCTATCGCCGGGCTGGCGGTTTGGTAGCGGCCTGCTGGGGCTGGCTTTTTCTGGCTGGCAGCGCACTGGCACAACCGGCCGGGAATGCAAAAAATGGCAAGAAAATCTTTAACAAATGCAAATCCTGCCATGTGCTGACCGCCAAGAATACAAAAAAGACCGGCCCGACCCTCTATGGGGTGTTTGGCGGTCAGGCGGGGTCAACTGATTTCAAATATGGCAAGAGCATGATCGCTGCGGGCGAGGCGGGCCTCATCTGGGATGAGGCGAAAATCTTTGCCTATGTGATGGACCCAAAGGTGTTTTTGAGTGAGCAGCTGGGCGTTCCCAAAAGCAAGGTCAAGAACAAGATGACCGTCAAGCTGAAGGATGCCCAGCAACGCGCGGATGTCATCGCCTATATCCGTCAGGAATTGGAAAAATGACCGCTTAAGCAGCGGTCATTTTGACTTTTTGGCCTGTTTTTGCAGCCAGATCAGGCGGCGGCTTCCAGAGCCTGTTCAATATCGGCGATAATATCGCTGATATGCTCTATCCCCACGGACAGGCGCACATAACCCGGTGTCACCCCGGTCTTTAGCTGATCATCGGCTGAGAGTTGGGAATGGGTGGTGGAGGCCGGGTGAATCGCCAGCGTGCGGGCATCGCCGATATTGGCGACATGATAGATCATTTGCAGATTATCGATAAAGGCCCGGCCTGCGGCCTCACCGCCTTTCAGCTCAAAGCCGACAATCGGCCCATAGCCGGTGGTCATATATTTATCCGCCAGTTCGCGCTCCTTGCCGGTGAACAGGCCGGGATAAATGGTCTGGCTGACGGCGGGATGCTGGCTGAGATAATCGGCCAGTTTGGCTGCGTTATCCTGATGCACGCGGTAGCGCAGCGGCAGGGTCTCCAGCCCCTGAATCAGCTGGAAGGCATTGGCCGGTGACAGGGCGGGCCCCAAATCGCGCAGCAACACAACGCGCGCCCGGATGGCATAGGCAATCGGCGCGCCCAGAGCTTGCGGGATCATCGGGCCCCAGACAGCCCCGTGATAGCTGGGGTCCGGCGTGTTGAACAGCGGCTGGCGATCCGGATTGCGGGTCCAGTCAAAATTGCCGCTATCCACAATAATCCCGCCAATGGAGGTGCCATGCCCGCCGATATATTTGGTCAGGGAATGCACAACAATGCTGGCCCCATGCTCAATCGGGCGGCAGGTGATCGGGGCGGCTGTGTTATCCACAATCAGCGGAATATCCAGCTCCTTGCCAATCGCCGCGACCTCAGCAATCGGAAACAGGTTCAGCTTCGGATTGGGCAGCGTTTCGGCAAAATAGGCACGGGTTTTGTCATCTGTCAGCTTGCGGAAACTCTCCGGGTCGCCGGCATTTGCAAAGCGCACTTCAATGCCCATCTGGCTGATTGTATTGGCAAACAGGTTCCAGGTGCCGCCATAAAGATGCGGGGAAGACACAATATTATCCCCGGCACTGCACAGATTTTGAATGGACAGGGCCACCGCAGCTGAGCCGGAGGCCACAGCCAGAGCGGCCGCGCCGCCTTCCAGGGCGGCTATGCGCTCTTCCAGCACCGCGCTGGTCGGGTTCATGATGCGGGTATAGATATTGCCCAGCTCACGCAGGGCGAACAGGTTTCCGGCATGGTTGGCATTGTCAAACTGATAGCTGGTGGTCTGGTAAATCGGCACGGCGACAGCGTTGGTTGCGCTGTCTGAGCGGTAGCTGCCAGCGTGAAGGACTTGTGTCTCCGGGTGTCTGGATTTTGTTGGCATAATTCGGCCCCCTATCAAGAAATAGCGTGTCTGTGAAACAAAATATGTGATTTGGGTATTAGAATAAAAAAACAGCCCGTTTGCCAAGCCGAAAGAGCCTGTTCAGGCAGCATTTTTTAAGCAAGGCGAATGGTAGGCAGAATTTTTTCAAAATCCTGTCCGTGCCTGTAAAATTCCTGCGTCGATTGTTGGCAGCACCAGGGCGGCGGGATTCTCACCCACCGCTGCGGCTAATCGCCAGCTGTGCTGCCCCCATGCCGCCATCGGCGATAACATCCACCCCGTTCATCCAGCCCGCCCCTTCGGAAAGCAGGAAACAGACCAGCGCGGCGATTTCCTCTGGCTTGCCGGGGCGGCCCACCCGTTCCAGATTGGTGCGGGTCTGCTCGCCAAACGCCTCCAGAAACGCGTCCAGAATGCCGGTGTCCACAGCGGACGGGCTGACGCTGACAAAGCGGGTCTGGCCCAGATGCGCGGCCGCCTGCAGCTGTGACCAATAGATAATCGCCTGTTTGGAAATCTGATAGGCGCGCGGCGCGGCCAGCCCCTCGGCACTCACCCAGTCTTCCAGCGCCTCCAGCGGACAGGCCAGCAACGCCTCCAGCTGGGCCAGATTATCCTGCCAGCCAAAGCCGGCTTTTGAGGCCAGTGAGACAACCGCCTTGGGCGGGCTGGCCGGGCGGGCCAGAAATTGCCGGGTAAAGGCGATGGTGCCAAGGGTGTTGATGGCAAGGCATTGGGCGGCGTTATCGCCGCGCGGCGGGATGCCTGCACTATTGCACAGCCCGTCAAATTCCCCCTCAGCCGCGGCGATGGCTGCGGCAATAGAGGCCGGATCAGCCAAATCCAGCCTGATCCAATCAGCGACGCTGCCCGCCGGTTCAGCAATATCGAAAAGCGTGATCTCATGGCCCGCCGCGGCCAGCTGGCGCACGGTCTCTGCCCCGATCCCTGTGCTTCCCCCGGTGAGTGCTATCCGCATGGCTCTGTCCTCTTTTGCTGGCTATAGATGGCTGAGTGAATCTAGCCGAAAATGAAAGCTGCGCAAAGCCGGGCTTTTTGCACGCCGCCCGCCAGCGCCGCGCCGTGCGGTTTTTGGCGGTCAGGCTCTTGTCATGCAAGGGCAGGTCAGGCATGGTTCGTCGGGCTGCCTGTGCAGCAAAAAGGGGAAGAGGGTGCGAGCGATGGCCAAGAATATTCTTTTTATCATGTTTGATCAGCTGCGCTTTGACTATCTCAGCTGCGCCGGTCATCCGCATCTGGAGACACCCAATATGGACTGGCTGGCCAGCCAGGGGGTGCGGTTCAGCCGCGCTTATGTGCAATCGCCGGTCTGCGGGGCCAGCCGGATGTGTTTTTACACAGGCCGCTATATGGATAGTCACGGGGCCAGCTGGAACGGGATTCCGCTGAAAGTGGGAGAGCTGACGCTGGGCGATCATCTGCGCGCCGCCGGGATGGATGCGCTGCTGCTGGGCAAGACGCATATGCGCGTTGATCACAAGGGGATGGCGCGCCTTGGCCTTGCTCCGGAATCGGTTATCGGGGCGCGGCTGGCAGAATGCGGCTTTGATCTGGTCAAGCGCGATGACGGGCTCTGGGCGATGGGCCCGGATGGCAATTATGACCCGGGCAGCTCGCCTATATGGAGTATCTGTGGCAACAGGGCTATGACGGCGAAAATCCGTGGCATGATTATGCCAATTCCGGCATTGATGAGGCTGGCAATATCGCCTCTGGCTGGGCCTATAAAAATGCCCGCCTGCCAGCCAATATCCGCGAGGAGGATTCGGAAACCCCCTGGCTGACCAGCGAGATGATTAATTTTCTGGAAGAGCGGCGCAGCCAGCCAGACAGCCAGCCCTTCTTGTGCCATCTCTCCTATATCAAGCCGCACTGGCCCTATATTGTGCCTGCCCCCTATCATGATATGTATGGGCCGAACAGCTATCTGCCGGTGGTGCGCGATGCGGCTGAGCTGGACGACCCGCATCCGATCTATGCTGCCTTTGCCAATAATGTGATAGGTCAGGCCTTCCGCCAGGACAGTGTGCGCGATGAGGTGCTGGGGTCCTATATGGGGCTGATCAAGCAATGCGATGACCAGATGGGCCGGCTGTTCACCTATCTGCGCAGAATCCGGCCAGATGCAGGATACCGTCATTGTCATCACCTCAGATCACGGTGATTATATGGGCGATCACTGGCTGGGGGAAAAGGATTTGTTCCATGAGCCGTCGGTCAAGGTGCCGCTGATTATCTATGATCCCTCTGCGGCGGCCGATGCCAGCCGTGGCACGGTCTGCGATGAGCTGGTGGAATCGATTGATCTGGCCGCAACCTTTGTTGAGATGGCAGGCGGCGAGGTAGCCGATGAACATCTCGAAGGCCGCTCGCTGATGCCGTTCCTGCGCGGTGAAACGCCGGGGGAATGGCGTGATTTTGTGATCAGCGAATATGATTATTCCATGACTATTCTGCCGGACAGGCTGGGCGTTTCGGCCAAGCAGGCGCGGCTGTTCATGGTCGCGGATAAGCGCTGGAAATTCATGCATGCCGAAGGCGGCTTCCGGCCCATGCTCTTTGATATGGAACAGGACCCGGATGAGCTGCGCGATCTGGGCGCGGACCCGTCCTATGCCGCGGTGATTGAGGAATGTTATGACAAGCTGCATGGCTGGGCCCGCCGCACCAGCCAGCGCACAACCCTGTCAACAGCCGAAATCATTGCCAAGCGCGGGGCCTCACGCCGCCGCGGGATCACGCTGGGTATCGTGGATGATGCTGATATAAAAGATGATTTGCTGGTTAAATATCTGGGCCCGGCACGCCAGAACTATCTGAAATAGCTGTTCAATTTTATGATTTAATTTATTCAACAATCGTTGAAAAAAAATCTTTATGTTCCAGTTCATAAAGAGGTGCGACAAAAGCTGACAGGGGCGTCTTGTCAGTTGCCAAGCCCGCCGGGCTACCCCATTATAGAGGGAGAGAGGTTAGTATCGGGGCCGGGTCTGCACCAGGCAGGGCACACGGTCATTGGGCAAGATAGGGGAAAGAACATGTCACCAAACCAGCCAGTGAAACCGGATGTGACCGGATTTTTTGATCCGGCAACCAATACCATCAGCTATGTGGTTGCCGATCCGCAGAGCGCCTCCTGTGCCATTATCGATTCGGTGCTGGATTTTGATTATGCCTCAGGTGCGATCAGCTATCAGCAGGCAGATCAGATCATTGAATTTGTTACCGCCAACCAGCTGAAACCTGACTGGCTGATTGAAACCCATGTGCATGCTGATCACCTCTCGGCGGCCCCTTATCTTCAGGAAAGCTGGGCGGCAAGATCGGCATTTCGGGCGATATTGCCAGCGTTGAGGATATTTTTGGCAAGGTCTTCAATGCCGGCACCGAATTTCAGCGCGATGGCAGCCAGTTTGACCAGCTGTTTGAGGATGGAGACCGCTATCAGATAGGCACGCTGAGCGGTGAGGCTATCCATGTGCCGGGGCATACACCGGCCTGTATGGCGCATCTTATCGGCGATGCGGTGTTTGTCGGTGATACGCTGTTTATGCCGGATGGCGGCACGGCGCGGGCGGATTTCCCCGGCGGTGATGCTAGACAGCTTTACCGCTCTATCCAGCGTATTCTGGCCTTGCCGGATGAAACGCGCCTGTTTGTCTGTCATGATTACGGGCCGGGCGGGCGTGATTTTGCCTGGGAGACAACCGTCGGCGCGCAAAAGGCAGGCAATATTCATATTGGCGGCGGCACAACAGAAGAAGAATTTGTGGCGATGCGCACCAAGCGGGATGCCCAGCTGGGGATGCCCAAGCTGATCATGCCTTCTATTCAGGTGAATATGCGCGCTGGCCATATGCCGCCTGCTGAGGAAAATGGCGATATTTATTTCAAAGTGCCGGTTTCCGGCTTGCGGGGGGAGTGATGATGACTATCAACTGGACAGATTTTACGCCTTATGCCTCCTTCGGGGGCGGCGTCCTGATTGGGCTGGCAGCCCTGATTTTGATGCTGGCCAAGGGCCGGGTGATGGGGGTGAGCGGCATTCTGGCCGGGTTGCTGAGCCGTCCTACCGAAATTGATTGGAGCTGGCGGCTGGTCTTTGTCATTGGCACGCTGCTGGGGCCGCTGCTGCTGGTGGCCCTGCGCGGCGGGACCGTGATAGAGGTGGTGCAGGTGGCTGAGGGCGGGCAGCTCTGGCTGGCTGCCTTTCTGGTCGGCCTTGGCACAGCGATAGGATCCGGCTGCACCTCCGGGCATGGAATTTGCGGGTTGGCGCGCTTTTCCCTGCGTTCTCTGGCGGCTGTTATCACCTTTGTTGCAACCGGCGTGGCAACCGTGTTTGTCACCCTGCATATACTGGGCTAGAGGGGGGCACGGGTGATGATAAGATTGCTTACAGCGCTGGTCAGCGGTTTGATCTTCGGGGCCGGCCTTGGGCTGGCAGGGATGCTGAATCCGGCCAAGGTTGCCGGTTTTCTGGATTTGTTTGGAAATTGGGATCCCTCTCTGGCCTTTGTGATGGGCGGCGGTATCCTGGTCAATGCGGCCGGGCACCAGATCGTGCGGCGGCGGCAAAGCCCGCTCTTTGCGGACAGCTTCCAGCTGCCGCTGAGCCAGGCGATTGACCGGCCTCTTTTGATAGGGTCCGGGATTTTCGGTATTGGCTGGGGGCTAGCCGGGCTGTGTCCGGGGCCGGTGGTGGCCAGCCTCTTGCTGAATCCAGCCGGGATGATACCTTTTATCCTGCTGCTGCTGGCCGGGCTTTGGGTGGGGCGGCAACTCGCCCCCAAACTGGGTTAACAGCAAATACACGCATGGGAGACTGGTATGACCATTATGAAACTTTCCGATGATTTCGCCGTGCTTGCCCAGATCGAGGCAGCTGATCTGGAGGGGATCGCACAGGCCGGCTATCGCACGGTGATTTGCAACCGGCCGGACAGCGAGGAAGGGGCCGTTCCGCATCAGCAAATTGCCGAGGCGGCTGCCGGTTTTGGTTTGGATTTTGTTTATCTGCCGGTGGTGAGCGGCCAGATCACAGAACAGGATGTCACCGATATGGCAGAGGTTCTGGCCGCGGCAAAAACGCCGGTGCTGGCCTATTGCCGGTCTGGCACCCGCTCTGGCCATCTCTGGCAGGCGGCACAGGCAAAAAGCTAGGCAGCGACCATTTGCGAGAGCAGCCCGGTCAGGGTTCGGCTGTCGGTAAAATCAGCCGGGCGCTGGGCTGCACAGGCGGCGGCAAAATCATCCAGCATCAGCTGATACTGGTCGCACGCCGCAAATTGCACGCTCTCGCCCGCGCCCAGCAGGCCGGTTCGGCCATCCTCCGCCCGAGCCCAGCTGGCCGTTGTAACAGGCGGCGGGTTAAAGGGCACAGCCAGCCTTGCCCAGCCTTGCGTGCCCATTACAAAGACGCTCTGCGACAGGCTGGCCGCCGCAGAAACCTGCATGGTCAGCATCCGCCCGTCGCCAAAATCCAGCAGGGCGCTGGCCGCCTCTTCCACATCCAGCCCGGCAGCCGGCTTTTTGCTGACAGACAGCAAGTGCGGTTTGGTGCCGAACAGCATCATGCCGGACAGCACACAATAACAGCCAATATCCCAGATAGGCCCGCCGCCCATGCCCGCATAATTGCGGATATTATCCGCCTTGTGGCGCGGATAGGAAAACTGGGCCATCACCAGCTGGCGCGCGCCAATATCCAGCCCCTTCAGCCAATGCCATTGCGGGTGATGGCGCACCATGAAAGCCTCATAGACAAACTGGCCGCTTTTTTGGGCTGCTGCTTCCAGCTGATCCAGCTCAGCCAGCGTCAGGGCCATTGGCTTTTCACATAAAACCGGCTTGCCTGCCTCCAGGGCCTTGATGGTCATCGGCACATGCAGGTGATTGGGCAGCGGGTTATAAACAGCCTCTACCTCCGGGTCTGCCAGCAGCTGCTCATAGCTGGCCTGGCGCACCCCTTGCCAAATGGGATCGTCTGCCGGTCTGGACGGGTCGCGCCGCCCCAGACAGACAATCTCATGCCCGCCGGCCCGCATCGCCGGGATCAGCTTCTCACGCGCGATTTTGGCATCACCCAATATTCCGAATTTCATGCTGCCCTCTGCTCCTGTTTTACAGGCTGGTTATAGCAAGCTGGCAAAAAAATCACCAGCAGGCCAAGGGGCAAGAGGGCTGGCCAGCAGGATTTCTTCCCGGTTTTGACGCAGCCGCCTTTTTCCTGCTAGATTACCGCCACGCAATCCGGTTATGAAGAGCCTTGCAAAATGCACCGACCCGAAACAGACAATCCAGATGATCAGTGGGCTGAGCAGCAGCCAGATAAAGGGATGCGTCTGGTCTGGCTGGTCTGGGGCCTGGCCGCGCTGGCTGCGATTGCCATTCTGCCTTTTTCAGCACGGATGGATGGGGTTGTGCGGGCCCTTGCGGCGGCGTGCGGGATCACTCTCTAGCCGGTCTGCCCCTGCTTGCGCCCGGGCGTGACAAGCGGTCGCATAGGGCCGCGCGCAAGGTTGTTATAGGAAAAAGCATCTGTTTTTAGCTAGTGAGAATATGGCAATGTCTGTGCGCCTGCTTATCCTATCATTTCTAATTTCTGCCAGCCTGACTTCATCTGCGCTGGCAGAGCTGTGGCAAAAAGACAATCTGCAAATAGATGGGCGCGTTCTGGTGCAAGCGATGCCCGGCAAAAAAATGACAGCGGCCTATATGCGGATTGCCAATGCAGGCACGACAGACCGGCAGCTGGTCTCAGTCCGCGCTGATTTTGCCAAAAAGGCCGAAATTCATACGGTCGGCCTGCAGGATGGGGTGATGAAAATGCGGCCCTTGGAGGGCGGGCTGGCCGTGCCCGCAGGTGCGGAGGTCACGCTGGCTCCGGGCGGCGTTCACATTATGCTGATCGGGCTGAACCGCGCGCTGGAGGCCGGGGCCGAGGCCAGCCTTGCGCTGCGCTTTGCAGATGGCACAGAGGCAATGCTCCCCTTCCGGATTATCAGCCGGGCTGAGCTGCTGAAGCAGGATAAACGCTGAGGCCAGAGCCGCCCTATTTTTTAATCAGCCGTGCCAGCTTCTGGATGGTAACCTCTTCTGGTTCATCAAAGCTGACAGTCCCGAAAAAGCGGCCCGTCCGGTCATACAAGAACACCGCGGCGGAATGGTCCATCGTATAATCCCCATCATCCAGCGGAACCTTGAGCGCATATATGCCAAAATCCTTTATCGCCTGATCCACTGCTGCGCGGCTGCCGGACAGGCCGGTAACAGAAGCACCGAAATTTTCAGTATATTCAGCCAGAATCTGCGGGCTGTCGCGTTCCGGGTCCACGCTTATCATGACAATCCCCAGCCTGTTAGCCGCCGGGTCAATCTGGGCGGCTGCCTCGCTCAGCCGGTAGAGCGTCATCGGACAGACATCCGGGCAATTTGTGAAGCCAAAGAAAATAGCCTGCGCCCGGCCAACCAAATCCGGGCCGGTTATCGTCCGGCCATCCACGGTTTTCAGGGCAAAGCGCATTTCCTGCAAGGGCGGGAACGGGGCTGGCATGACCTTGCGTGCCATCTGCTCAGACAGATAAAAAACCCCGCCCGCAATTAGCAGGGCGGCCATCAGGCCCCCGCCCAGCAGTAATTTTCGCCGGCCTGCCTGCATCAGGAAAGATGCGGCTGGTGCACGGTAACGCGCTGGACTTCACGAAAGGCCGGATAATGATCACCGCAGGCAAAATGCTGGGTCGCCCAATTATCCCAGATAGCCACTGTGCCAGGCGTCCATTTCAGCCGCATCTGATAGCGCGGATTGCGCGCCATATCATACAGGCAATCCAGCAAATGCGTTGATTCAGCAGGTGGCAGCTCATTGATGCGCACGGTAAAGCTCTCATTCACATAGACTGCCAGCTCAGCAGTCACCGGATGTTTGCGCAAGACCGGATGGTTGGCCTGATGATCAGCCTGCCCGGCCCCAGCCAGCGCATCGGCGCGATCCTGCTGGCCATATTCATGGACAAAATCAAAGCCCTTTTTCAGCGAATGCAAGGCCGTCAGCCCGCCCAGCATCTGCTGCATCGGAGCCGACAGGTCTGCTGCAATGGCCGCCATATTTACCCAGAGCGTATCCCCGCCAACCGGCGGCAAATGCACCCCATGCAGCACAGCGGCAAAGGGCGGGTCGGGATAGCAGGACAAATCAGAATGCCAAACTTCATTTTCCGGC
>JAYPQA010000030.1:0-99320 GCA_038131695.1 Alphaproteobacteria bacterium
CAAAATCGGTGTACTTCGTTCCAGTTACAATATATTGCTAGGAGATGAAGCTTCATCAAGTCAATGTAATTGACTAGCTCTGCTTCAACATCAAGTTGAAGTGACACCCGAAAACCCCGCAGTTATTGCGGGGCTTTCTCTTGTCTGATAAGATACGTGGTGCGGGTATAGTTTAGTGGTAGAATGACTGCCTTCCAGAAGAAGCGGTAGACGAGTTCGATTCTCTCTGCCCGCACCAAAAATTAAAAAAGCTGGAAGGGCTTTTTTGGGCATAATAATGATAAATCTAATTGTAGTTTTACTGCGTCCTTAAGAGCTTTTGCTGCTCTGATTAGAACTCGCATTTGCTGGGATCTGGATTGATTCTCCTGTTCGAGGATTTCGTCCCTGACGACTGGTCGCATCTTAGCTGAGAAGATACCAAGTCCTGCGATAGAAACCTCTTCACCACGCCCAGGTCCTCAATAATTGATGAAATAACGGTATCAACTGCGACTCTGACTGTGCCTTTGTACCACCGAGTACTTCATGTACTTTATCAACGATCGCTGCTTTGTTCATATCAAATATAGTTATATGAATAAAAAAGTAAGACCTGTGCACACACCTGTCATAAACGCCAATTTACAACGAGTAGGTCTTAAAACATTATATATCAAGCCATTATTTGCGCAATATCTGAAACGGCGGCTTAAAACGGTGACATAAAACGATGAAATGTCAAAAAACCCCGCAATTACGGGGGTTTTCCTGTTTGTCGAAGGGAGTTTAGCGTGCAATTTCGATAACTCGGTTTTCACGAATCACATTCACCCGTATTTCACCTGGATATTTAAGTTCATTTTCAATACGGAGCGCAATTTCACGTGCCATTTCTTTGCCTCTGGAATCATATATTCTCAGGATTTACAAAATTCTGATCTCGACCTGCCTGAATCGCGTATGATTTCTCAACTCCTTCAAAGGAGTTAGCGATACCTTCAAGATCAGCGAGTCAGCGAGGTAATTCTCAACCGTATCCTGAGCTCCGGGCCTACCGCCTGAAAGGGCATCTGCTACTTGCACGATGATGATTCTGGAGTTTCGTACGGATATTCCTCGTGGTGAGACTGCATAGCTTGAATGATTGGTTCTTCAACTCCAAATTTCTGAAGGATTCGTCGGCCAATTTCCACGTGAGTTCATGTACCTCATGGTCTACAGCCTTACCAATGTCGTGGAGAGTGCTCCCGCCTTTTGCGACTTGAACGTCTGCACCGAGTTCTTCTGCAAGTATTGCGGCAATATGTACCATTTCAATGGGAATGTTGGAGTACGTTCTGCCCGTAACTTGTTCTAAGTGGAGTCTTCCGAGAATGAGAATTACTCGAGGATCAAGATTAAATACGCCGCACTCACACGCAGCTTGCTCTCCTTTTCTTTAATTGTTCGATTAATCTCTTCACAGCTTTTTCAACTGACTCTTCGATTTTTGCCGGCTGAATGCGTCCGTCGAATGGATTTTCTGGCGCCACGCGTGCGATGTGTCGTCGAATTGGGTCAAACGAAGAAATGGTAATCATGCCCGGAATGTCATCGATGATGACATCGACACCACTTACACGTTAAACGCTTTGTGTTTCGTCCTTCTTTTTCGATGATCTTTCCTTTTAGTTCGTCATTCGGAATTGTGATAGAGTAGCCATGACATCGCTTGTAACGGAGTTACCAAGTCTATGGATTGCTGCCGTGAGTATTTCTTTTGCCTTTCTTTCTATCTTCTCCTCACCGGTTGATTCAAGTTTTTGAAGACGGACCATGATATCCTCCTCATTTTGCTTTTCAAGTGTCTTGAAAAGCTCATTTAATTCTTCTTTTGAAAGCCCAGAGACTTTCAAGTTCCGACTGCTTTTTCTTCAATAATAGATCGATCTTTTCCTTTACTTTCTTAACTTCCTCGATCTTTAACCAGTTTTTTCGACTTCGTTGTCGATGTCCCCCTGTCGCTTATCAAGAAGCTCTTCTTTCTTTATGAGTCGGTCTTCCGGTCTTTTTGCTTGTCCTTCTCTCTCTTTAAGCTCTCCGAGCTTTTCGTCTTTAATCTTTTCTGCGTCTTTTTCGGCTTTAGCCGTTATTTTCTTGGCCTCTTCCTTTGCTTCGAGCATCATTTTGACGATCTCAGCTCCACTTGGACCCCTTTTTTGGGGGAGAGACAGTGTCCACCTAAGGAAGTAACCAAGGAAGCGATGCCCTCCTCCTGGAGCTGAGAGCAATATGATTACTAATTTTAATGACATGTTGGCGAAACCCCGCCCTTCGCTATTTCGCGTTTTGAAAGGCTGAGTCGTATTTTCAGTAAATATTGAAAATATGGTACAAATCATGTTTTCAACCTCGAAAGCAGAAACAGTGAAAAACAGGAATTTCTGAATTAATTTTCGTATAAAGGTATGGAAACAATATACAGTATTTACTTGAGAATGTCAGATTCTGGGAAATGGCGCGTAAATATGTATAATCGGAGAAGATTTGGAGGAGGAGTTACTGCTCGAAGAGAGAAAATCGACTTTCCGTTTTGTTCGGCGAAGGGCTAGTTGGATATGTCGAAATTCATGCAAAAACACCTCGTGCACTAATGCTGAGTCGACCAGACAGGCGTTTTCTTCTTGTCGCAGGCTACCCGTTAAGGAGAGATGGCAGATAGAGCGTTTCTGTCACTTCATCTTATCTTGAATTTGGATGAGATCATCAATGCAGCAAACAAAGGATTGCGTCTGCAGCCGAGATTGACGAAAAAAATTCGAACTTTGTTGAAGGTGGCACCAAGCACAATAATAAAAAACCCCAGATGTAGGAGTTTCCTTATTTATTTCACACCTTTTGGCTTGAAGACGGTATCTACCATGACGCGGGTCGAGGCGAAGGCCACGTGCGTCGCCGAGATGTTGCGCCCGGCGAACATCAGGTTCTCGATGTTCCGGGAGATGCAGGCCCGCAGCGGAATGTCGTAGAGGTGCGGCACGGGATGTTGGACGCAGGGCTCCTCGGTCGGCGCGTTCACGCCTCTTGGCGGGTGGAGGTCGATGGACCAGCCGCCGAAGGCGATCGCGTCCGGGAATTCGCGCGATTCCATGAGGTCCTGCTCGGTCAACACGTGCAGCCCGACGAAACGCCGGCTCTCGCGCTTGCCGGGCAGGAAGCCGAACCAGTCCAGAGCCCAGTGCGAGGCGTCAAAAGGATCGTCGCCGTCGCCGCCCTCGGGCGGGCCGTTCTTCACGTGGTCCCAGATGCCCATGACGATGGCGAGCAGCTCGTCGCGGATGCCCTCGTTGTGTTTGATGGTGTCGAGGTCGCCGCCGTACTCGGCCCACCAGTAGCCGTATTCGTGGGTGGGCTTCTCCTCGCCGGGCGTGGCGTAGAGGCGGAGCTTCAGGGAGGGCTTGGAGAACTTGCGCGCCCAGGACGGGGCGACAAAGGGCATGGGGCGTTCGTGCCGGCGGGCCTGGAGAAGAATCGTGGAGCCCAGGCGGTGGTTGTCGGCCCGTTCGCAGGCCAGCGATTCGCCGAACTGCTCCCGGCTTTCCCGACCCTCCATGAATTCCGCGCCCGCCTCGAAACCCAGTCGCCCGTCGCCGGTGCAGTCCACGAAGATCTCGGCTCGGATGACGAAGCGGCTTTCCGTGCTCTGTCGTTCGGCAAGGGCATGCGTGATGCGATGGCCCAGCTTCCGGACGCCGGTCACGGTCGTGTTGAGCAACAGCGTGAGACGCTTTTCGGCGCGGCAGAAGTCGTAGAGGATCAGGTCGAACATGGAGGCGGATCGCTGGGGATTGCGCACGCAGTTTTCGAGTCGGATCTCCTCGATGATGCCGCCTTCGCGGGCCTCGGTCAGCAGTTCCTCCCCGCGGTCGAAAGAGCCGGTCCCGTTGGCTCCGACGACGTGCATCCGCACTTCGCTGGAGGCGTTGCCGCCGAGCACGGGGCGGTCCTGGCACAGGATGACCTTCGCCCCGCAGCGCGCCGCCGCCAACGCGCAGCACACCCCGGCCGGTCCGCCGCCCGCGACAAGGACGTCGCAATGAAGTTCATGGGTGTCCATGGCCTTTTCCCCGAATGGCGCATCGTAGCCGGATCGGCGGTGGGAAGAAGCGCAAAAATGGCGGCAACAGGATCAAGGTAGGGCGGCGTTGCGCCGCCGCCCACTTCAACATCCCAACGGGATGAAGGACCGGACCACCGGGACTGCCCCGGAGACTCTCGCGCCCTTTCAGGGCTTTGAAATGGGTCGCGACGCAACGCAACCCCACCCGGAGTCGGTCGCGTTTTTCCGCCTTTCAAATCCTCGGCGCTGACCTAGCATCCGTCTCCTGTCCGGATTGACCACACACTCTTCCAGTCATTCATGACCTCCACGAAACCAGCCGTCCTCGTCATGGGTGTCGGCTCCATCGGCGAGCGGCACTTGCGCTGCTTCAAGGCGACCGGCCGTTGCGAGGTCGCCCTCTGCGAATCCATGGCATCCCGGCGCGAGGATGTCTCTGCGCGTTATGGGGTGGAGGGTTTCGGGAGTTTGGACGAGGCCTTGGCCGCGCGGACCTTTGCGGCCGCGGTCATCGCGACGCCAGCAGACACCCACATCCCCATTGCGACGGACCTGGCCGGTCGGGGGATGCACCTGCTGATCGAGAAACCGCTGAGCGTCGGGATGGAGGGGCTGGACGAACTTCTGGCGACCGTCGAGGAAAAGCGGGTCGAGGTCGCAATCGGTTACACCCTGCGCAGCATGCCGCCGTTGCGCGACATGCGGGCGGCGATCCGCTCCGGCCGCTTCGGCGAACCGCTGCAGGTCACCGTGGTGGGCGGGCAGCATTTTCCCCTCTATCGCCCGGCCTACCGGGAGATCTACTATGCGGATCGCGCGCGGGGCGGCGGCGCGATCCAGGACTGCGTCACGCATCACCTCAATGCCGTGGAATGGCTGGCCGGCTCCATAGACAGGTTGATCGCCGACGCCGCGCATCTGGCGTTGGAAGGCGTCGAGGTGGAGGACACCGTCCACATCCTTACCCGGCACGGCGCGGCCATGGGCTCCTTCAGCGTCAACCAGCACCAGGCGCCCAACGAAACGATCGTCACCGTCGTCTGTGACCGCGGCGCGGTCCGCTGGGAAACGGCGCGCAACCGCTGGCTCTCCTGCGCGGAACCGGGCGCCGACTGGACCGTAGAACAGGAATACCAGGCCGAGCGCGACGACTACTACATCAACCAGGCTAACAGCTTCCTCGACCAGATTGAAAGCGGCCGCGAGCCGGTCTGTTCGCTCGCCGAAGGCGCGCAGACGCTGCGGGTGAACCTGGCGGCGCTCCGGTCGCTGGAAACGGGGGGATGGGAAGCAGTTGAATGAGACTTTGGAACGTCATATGCCGAAGGCATTCCAGCCATTGGCCGGTGGTTGCCGCGAGGAACGAGCAACACCGCGGATGCTCGAAACACATCGTCTCGCATCCCGAAAGGATGCGACGAAACTAGACATCCACCCCGGGGTGTCGCTCGCATCCGCGGCTTCGACCCCGCGCCAATGGCTGTCAAGCCTCCGGCTTGGAGAGGCGGCCGCGCTCAGGCATGGGAATGGAACTTGGAGCTTCACCTGTTTTCACGCCCTCACCGCCTGACCAACCAGCCCCACGAACCCACCCGCCCATGACACCCACCGCCCCCTCTCTCTTCGATCTCACCGGTCGCATTGCGCTCATCACCGGCGCATCCGGGCACCTGGGCTCCGCTTTCGCCGACGCGTTGGCGGAGGCGGGCGCGAATGTCGTGTGCGCCAGTCGCGATCTCGCCCGAGCGCGGGCCTCGGCTGAGCGGTTGACCACGGAGCGCGGCAATCGCCACTTTGCCGTCGAATTGGACCAGACCGACGAGGGTTCGCTCAACGCGGGCTTCGACGCTGCGGTCGACGTCGCCGGAGCCATCGACATCCTGGTGAACAACGGGCACGCGGGTGACGCGCACGACCTGACCGACGTTTCGGCGGCGGACTTCAACAAGGTCCTCGCCAACGCCACGGGCTATTTCCTGCTGGCCCGGCGTTTGCGGGACCACGCGGTGGGACGCGGCGTCTCGGGCAGCGTGGTGATGATCGGCTCGATGTATGGGGTGGTCGGCTCCTATCCGGACGCCTACGCGGATGTCTGCCCCGCAAGCCCGGTCTCTTACCACACGCTCAAGGGCGGCGTCGTGCATCTGACGCGCCATCTGGCCGTGTATTGGGCTAAGGACGGAATCCGGGTGAACTGCCTCAGCCCCGGGCCGTTCCCCTCGGAGAAGGCTCCGGCGGAAATGGTCGAAAGTCTGTCAATTCAGTATGGGCAGTTACGTTTGCGAAAGGCAGGGCCGGTTTGCAAAGCGGCCTTTTGACAGAGAGAGATGGTCGCGAAGATTGGTGCCCCGAAGAAACAGCTGCCGGTGAAGCGCGTATCGCCCCTGACACGGACAGCGCAGCGCCCTGGCTTGCACAAGCTGGGCAGCTATGAGTGTCTGGTTGAGACGGGGCCGGCAAAGCGGCCGGTTTTTCAGCCGCCTATGAAGAAGCTGGCGTTACAGTTGTGAAAAATGGATGCGTTATCATCCGCCCGATGGCGGAAATGGGCCATTGGCCGGCTACCGCGCTTTTCGTCATCGAAAAGCGATGCTGGAGCCAAACAGAGCGGGGCCAATGCGTTCTTCTACCGGCCCAGATCACCGCCGCAGCAAGATGGATGCGCTCTCCTCAGCCAAGGTGCTATTGGTGATCGGGCAACCAGTTTGGCGCGTTACCGGATTGGCCGCCTGCAATCGGGGCGGGGTGGCCGGTCTGGTCGATTGGCACGGCCAGTCGGGGCGATTGTGCGGGCCTTTTGATGTGCGCCCGGAAGTGGCTGAACAGATCGAGTCGATGGGCGCCGAATTTTTGATGCTTGAATTTGACGAAGACGGCTCTGGTGACGGCAGGTATGCAAAACCAGCATCGCCGGAATTCATCGAAAGGAAATGGCGCTGTTCCGGGAACAGGCCCCCGGATGGATATTGTTATCACCACCGCGCTGATACCCGGCAAATCCGGCGCCCAAGCTCCTGGCCAGCTGAGATGGTGGGCTTGATGAAACCCGGCTCAGTGGTCGTGGACCGGCTGCTGAACAGGGCGGCAATTGTGACCAAACCGGGCGAGATTGTCAAAACCGAAAATGATGTCACCATTGTCGGCTATACTGATTTCCCCAGCCCGCATGGCCGCGCAAAGTCTTCCAGCCTTTATGCCACCAATCTGCGCCATATGACGGATGATCTGACGCCGGAAAAAGACGGGGCGATCACGATCAATATGGAGGATGATGTGATCCGCGGCGCAACAATCGTGCGGGCAGGAGGATCACCTTCCGTACCGCCGCCGCCCAAAGGTGCAGGCGATAGGCAAAGCCCCGGCCCAGAAGGCCCCGGAGTTGAGCGAAGAGGAAAAAGAAGGCCGCGCTGTGGGCCCGTGCGGCTGAGAAAAAGCCGGCCAGCGCCAGCTGGGGCTGTTAAGTTCTGGGGTCTGTTCATGCTGTTGATCGGGCAATATGCTGACCAGCTTCATGCGGCATTTTATCGTTTTGCGCTGTCCTGTTTTGTCGGCTTTCGGGTTATCTGGAATGTCAGCCATGCGCTGCATACACCGCTGATGGCGATAACCAACGCGATTTCAGGCATTATCATTCTGGGAACCTTGCTGCAAATTGGCTCACGGCGTGCCGGTTGTGTTGATACTGGCCGCCCTGTCAGTGCTGATAGCCACGATTAATATTGTGGGCGGCTTTATGGTGACGCGCCGGATGTGTGATGTTCCGCAAGAGCTGACAGACGGGTCTGAAGGGATTTTTTGGGGATGAGTTTTAATCTTGTAACAGCTCTTTATATTGCCGCCTCGGTGCTCTTTATTCTGGCGGGGCGGGCTGAGCAATCAGGAAAGGCCAAGCGGCTGTCTGGTTGGTATTGTGGGCATGGCCATTTGCGGTGTTGGCACGATGGCCGGGCCAGGAAGCGGCGATAACTAAATAGCTGTGGCTGCTGGTGATGCTGGCGGTCGGTGCGGTGATCGGGGCGATTGTGGCCATGCGGGTTGAGATGACCGGGATGCCGCAGCTGGTTGCCGCCTTGCATTCCTTTGTCGGTCTGGCGGCGGTGTTTATTGGCATTGGCTCAGAGCTGGATCCGCCAAAGAGGGCCTCGAAGGGCTGAAATTATCATTCATGAGACGGAGATTTTTATCGGCGTCTTTATTGGGGCGGTGACCGCGACCGGCTCAGTGGTGGCCGGCTAGCAAGCTGGCCGGCTGGCTGGATGGCAAGCCCTTAACCCTGCCAGGCGCAATATTCCCTCAATCTGGTTGCGGTGCTGGTCTGTCTGGTTCTGGGTTGGATGTATCTGAACCACCGTTGGCATTTGGACGCTTCTATCTGATGACCGCGATTGCCTTTGTCTTTCAGGGGCGCATCTGGTGCTGGCGATTGGCAGGGCGGATATGCCGGTGGTGGTCTCCATGCTGAACAGCTATTCCGGCTGGGCGGCGGCAGCGACCGGCTTTTTGCTGGGCAATGATTTGCTGATTGTGACCGGCGCGCTGGGCGGCGCGTCGGGGCATTCTCTCTTATATTATGCCGAAGGCGATGAACCGCAATTTCCTGTCGGTTATTCTGGCGGCTGGGGCACCCAAACCGGCGGCCCAGGAGGTGGAAGGCGAGATGATCGCAACCGATGTTCCCAGCGTTGCTGCTGATCTGGCTGAGGCGGATGATATTATTATCGTGCCCGGCTATGGCGCGCGGTGGCCCAGGCTCAGCTTCCTGTCTCGAGCTGACCCGCCGCTTGCGCGACAAAGGGCAAGCAGGTGCGCTTGCCATCCGTATCCGGTGGCTGGCCGTTTGCCGGGCCACATGAATGTGCTGCTGGCTGAGGCCAAGGTGTGCCGTATGATATTGTGCTGGAAATGGATGAGATCAACGCCGATTTCCCGTCAGCTGATCTGGTGATCATTCTGGGGGCTAATGATATTGCTCAACCCGGCCGCCCAGGAAGACGAACCAGCCCGATTGCCGGGATGCCGGTTCTGGAAGTCTGGAAAGCCAAACAGGTGATTATCTCCAAGCGCGGTCAGGGCGCGGCTATTCCGGCATTGAAAATCCGTTGTTCTTCAAGGATAATTCGCGGATGCTCTGGCGATGCCAAGGCGAGCCTGGATCGATACTTACCGCACCTTGCCTAGGCAGGCTGGCTAACAAACCATGCCAAAGGCCCACGACCCCGCGCCGGGCTTTTGTGCGGTTTTTCTTTTTCCCTTTTTTCTTCCTCCCCTTTTTCTTTTGGCCAAACCTAACTGGCCTATCCTGTAACCTGTCCGGCCCGCTGCGAAATAAGCAGATAAAAAGGGCTGATAATCGGGAAAAGGAGGGGTTTGCCATGCTTGGAGAAATCATTTTGGTAGAGATCGATCTGGTGCTGATACTGGCGGGTCATTCTGGCCTATCTGTCCGGGATGGTCTGGTTTCATCCAACGCCTGTTTGGTGAGTTTTGGCTGGAGGAAAAGCCGCATCGCACGCGCGCTTGATCTGGCCGCCTCGTTGAAAGAGGTGATGCTGTTCAGCGCGCTAGATATTGTGCTGGTGGCCGCGCTGATCACGCTGCTTTATGCCAGTTTCGCACAGGCGGCTTTGTGTGCTGTTTCTGGCAGCGGTCTGGGTTGGCACTTACACCGGCACCCTGTCCAAGGGGGCAGCAACGCACTCTGGCTGGTTGATACCGGCTATCTGACGCTGCAATATCTGATCATTCCGGCGGCTCTGGCCCTGTTTATGGTGATCAAAGTCAGATAGGTTTTCCGTGGCAGGCCGATCTTGCCGCAAGGCCTTTGCTGAGGTTTTGAGCCATGCACAGAAAATCATCGATCAGCTCCTTCAAAGAGCTGCTTCACCACCTCTATTGTTTGCAGATGCAAAAACACCGAGCCCAGCCCAACCGCCGCACCCGTCCATCAGCACAAATTCGCGCGGGCGGATGCCGCCACTGCGTTTGAGTTCCTCATGCGGCCCTTCGCCGGCCAGTCTGATGCCCTTCTGAGCCGGAGCGCAGCGCCTGCTGTATCGGCGCACCTGGTCTTCCACAGCGGCGCATAACAACCCACCCAGATATTGAGTACCTGAATAGCCTCACGTCCAGCCCGCGCAAAGCCCCACTGCTCATAGGCATGACGGCTAGCGGTCATCCTGGTCGCAGGCTCCGCCACAAATCAATCACACTGCCGAGCACCCGGCCGGAAGACCGGATAGAGCCAAATCCAGATTGACGGATGATCTCTGGGGACAGAGAATAATTACCCAGATGGCCACCATGATCACCGTAATAATAAAGGGCACATACCACAGGCGCGGAACATATTTGTCATCCGATTGCGCTGATCTGATCCGGGGCTCCGGTCTCCAGCGCCAGCCCATCAGCTTTTGCCCTTCCAGCCATCCATTGCCAGAATATCCGGCTGGTAGAGAGTTCATCAGCGGCTGCGGGAACCTGCGCCAGCTGGTTCCTCCGCCAGCATCAGCCGATAGAGCTTCATATTCGCGCCTCACGCTGATAATCCAAAGCTCCTTCAGCCGCAGGCGGGCTGATACCCTTTTGTGAATATCAGGCAGTGAAAGATCGTATTCGGTCAAAACGCTCATAAATTGGAAGACCAGCCCGCCAGCTGGCGGCAAATCGGGCATCAATCGCTGAGGCCATATCCTCTCGATATTGCGCTTGGACTGCCAGCTGGCGCGCGCCAATCTGGGCGCGATGCACCTGCCCCAGCGAGGCCGCAGAAACAGCCCGGCGATCAAAGCTATCAAATTTCTGTTGCCAATCCGCGCCCAGCTCGGTGCGGCGCTTGATGTAAAGTCAGCCAGCCCATAGGCAAAGGCATCTCGCCCAGGCTGGCCAGCTCCCCAGCATATCTTTTGCAGCGCATCTGGAATGGTGTGATGCAGGATTTGCGCCACCCCTTCATCATGGCTGCCCTAAGCCCTAGCGTAGCGCCAGTCGGCGGTACGTTTTAGCGATCCACTTCCAGACCCAGCCAGCGGTCGCCAGCCAGCCGCGCGCGCCGAAGCCCGACATGACCTCCGGTCACCTGGGCGGCGCAGTGCGGCGCAACCGGCCCCAGCAGCTGAGCGATCAGACAATGGCTTTGCATCTCCTTGCATCAGCCGAGCTCCTCCAGCTCATCAATCAGCCCGAAATCATATCCAGGCCCAGTGATGCCAGAAGGCCGGGTCGGCCGTCCAGCCCGAACGGGCCAGGCCGCATCATAACGCTTCACTGCCACTGCTTTCGTAAGCCTATAGATAATCCGCAACAACCGATCATGGCCGCGCTTCGCTGGCCTGCTTTCGGCCAGGTTCGTGCCAGAGCGCATCGACTAGACAATCGCCAGGTGCTGCATAGGTACAGACATTAAAGGGCAGGCTGATGAATGCGGTATATAGGCCCAGATTGATAACTCCTCTGAGTTGATGGCTGTGGGGGCCAAGGGCCTGTTCCTGCTCTTGGTCCAGAGATCACAAAATCTCCTAGAAGATAATCTATGGCGCATCATGCAGGCGGGTCTGCCGCAATTATGGAGCGCGATTTTCCGAGCCGCACAACTGTATTCAGCATCCTCAACCTTGCCAGCCAGCAGAATTTCGCAGGGCGCTGGCCGGGTTGTTATCCAGCAAAATGGCGAAAGACCAGTGACCTGCAAAAACCGAGTGAGCCAAGCAGAGTCAGTGGGTTCGGTGACATTAACAGCCTCCTTGTCAGCTGCCAGTAGCTGGTGGATGCTGTGATCTGCAGCTCATGGGCCAGCGTCATCACATCGCGGGCCTTGCTGTCATAATTCAGCAATATATAGATGTACACTGGTGGACAGTCGGATGGGCAAGGCCTCGTGGATGCCTTGCTGCCGCGACCGGCATCAATCCAGCCTCCTTTTTCAAAAAAGCGGCTGGCCAGCTCTGCCGCCACATTTGCGTAGTAAACCGTATGTAAGGTATCCAACACAATTTTCTGTGCCTCCTTTTTTCGCCAGCTATAGTGGCGATCAGTCATCACTGGCAGCGGGGCGTTGTGGTCCCACCACCGAGCTGATCCTCCCTGACTGGCCCACCTCCTGCCTTCAGCTGATAATAGCGATGCGGCATCCGGCAGCTTCCCGCCTCCGGTTAGCCGCTGCAGCCAGCGCATCTCCACCCACCGGTCATCCACATCATTGGCCAGATTGCGCGAGGAGCATCGCGTTCAAACTTGCGCCGCGATCCTCGACCTCCTATCCTTGGTACAATACGACGATCAAACACTGAAAAGGCGCTGATTTGGCTCCTTCGTATTGATTTGGTACAGGGACTGTGGCCCGCCTTAGCCGTGGTTTCACTGTCCGCTGGTCAGCAAAATTCAGGACGGCTCACCTAGCTGCTGGTCGTCAAAATCAATTTCCCCAGCTGCGTCAGTGTTTCCACTCGGGAATAGCCATTCCATGCGGCGCGCCCGGCCGGGCCGCGCCTCACTCAGCATCTGCTCCAGCCCAGGAATACGTGCGGGGGCCGAGGCGCGCAGCTGGCGCAGCCAGGCTGGGTAATGGAAAAACCGGTCGGCCAGGGCTTCACTGGATAGGCCGTCTCATCCAGGGCCGCCAGCTCCAGCTCAATAAACAGTAATTTTGCTTCTATGTCAGAGGCTTTTTCCCGCATGGTCTGGCTGTGTTTGGCAATTGCCGGATCGGTCATATCGGCAGCAAACATCAAATCAGCATGGCTGAGGATACGGCCCCAGTTGCCAGTCAGCGTTTCATAGTCAGCGATCAGCCCGGCCAGCTCAGCGCCGCTGGCACTGGCCAGACGGTCCCCTGCCAGTTCTGTGCCAGCTGCTCGGCCTGTCCGGTCAGATCAGTCAGCAGCTCCTCTGGCCGATCAGCGGATCATCGGTCCCTGATAGAGATCGGCCAAACCCAAAATCGGCAAACTGTCTGGGCAGAGGTTCCTCTCAGCAGCGGCTGGTTTTTGTCTGCCCTTTGATATAGGGGATTGTGGCAAAACTCACCCGGGGGCAGATTTTTCAAAACTGGCTTTTTGCCGAAAAGAGCGGTCAGAAAACAACACAGAGCCTGGGGTTTGTCATCAGCCCTGCATATCCTGCATCATGGAAAGACAAGAAGTCAGGCTTTCGGATTTGCGATGGGCAGATTATTTAACCATGCCAAAATTGATGGCTGGGATCGGCAGAACAAAGCTTGCCGGAGATGTTTTTCAACCGCGCTGAAAAAGATGGCACAGGCCCTTTGTCTGGCATCGCCATCGCGGGCGCTGGGCCCAATCGAGCTGGAAGCGCATGGCAGATCAGGTATTGACGCTGGCCGCCGCCTTGTGCCAGCGCGGCATTACCAGAGGCACAAGGTGGCGATCTTATCTGAAAACCGGCCAGAATGGGTGACTGCAGACCTGGCAATTATGCTGGTGGGGCGATTTCTGTGCCGCTATTCACCACCCATAGCCAGACGGATTTGGCGTGGCTGTTGGCCCATTCCAGCGCGGTTATCTGTTTTGATGAAAAGCTGGCTGGGCGTACAGAGGCGGCGGCCCAGATTGTCCAGAGTGCTATCGCTGGTTGCGGTGATGGAACCGGGCAAGCTGTTGCATTATCCGCCGGGCTGGCGGTGGTCTTGCTGATCAAATGCTGGGCTGAAGGGCGGCAGGTCGGGTCCGTCCGGCCCAGTGATTTTCCAAAAGTGAAGACCGGGGATGTCGCCTGCATCATTTATACCTCCGGGGCACATGAACAGCCGAAAGGGGAGCGATGTCACCCACCGTTCCATCATGGCCAATCTGGCCGGGGCAGAGGGGGTTGCTGCGCTGATCTTTCATTGGGTGATGAGGTGTTTTTATCAATGTTGCCACTCAGCCATGCCTATGAACATTCGGTTGACTGTTTTTTCCATCCATATTGCCGCCCAGATTTATTTTCTGAACCGGCCAGAGGCGCTGACCTCAACGCTGTTGGATGTGCGGCCAACGATTATGACAGCGGCGTGCCACGGCTGTATGAGGTGCTGCAGGATCGCATGCGTCAGGTATTTCAGCCAAGGGGCCGCTACAGCGCCGGATGCTGGAGCGCGATAGAGCGGGCACGCTGGCGGCGAAATCAGAACAGCTGAGCATCGGCCAGAAAATAGAGAATCGGCTGCTGATTTGCTGGTGCGGCGGGCGATCCGGAAATCGCTTTGGCGGTCGGTTAAAGCCAGCGGCTTTGCCTCTCCGGCGGGGCCGCGCTGATCCAAATAGCGGGTTTTTCTTTCTGGCTCTGGGAATCAGATTGCTGCAGGGGCTATGGCCAAACCGAAGCCAGCCCGGTTATCACCGCCAATCCGCCGCGTGCCATTCGCATTGAAACAGTCGGCAAGCCGCTGGCCGGGGTAGAGCTGGGGCTGACCCGATCCGGCGAGATCAAGGTGCGCGGCCCGCTGGTGATGGCCGGGTATTGGAATGATCCGGTGGCCAGCCGCAAGGTGCTGCGCGGCGGCTGGCTCTATACAGGCGATCTGGGAACCATCACGCCAGATGGCTATCTGATGCTGACCGGCCGGAAAAAGGATATTATCATTAATTCCGGCGGCGAAAATATCTTCCTACCAAGGTTGAGGCGATCTGGGAATCAGCAGCGAGATTGAACAGGCGGTTATTTTCGGCAATCGCAAACCATTCCTGGATGGCGCTGATCACCCCGTCTGCCGGAGTCCCATTGGGCAAGCAGGTTGGCACAAATTCAGGCCCTGATCAGGCCCGCTACAGCGCCGCCTTCAAGAAGCATTGATACCGCTAATGCCAGCCTCAGCCCGATTGAGCGGATTCGCAGCTTTTTGATCACAGAGATGAACCTTTCAGTCTGGATAATAAATGCCTCACCGCCTCTGGCCAGATAAGGCGGGCGCAAATCACCCGCATCTTTATGGCGAGCGCATGGAACAGCTCTACCGGCGCAACAAGCCGGTGGGTGGAGACAATAATCCAGCATAGTGGAGACAGGCGACCCGAGAGGATCTGAACCTCTGGCCTACAGATTAGGAATATATTGCTCAACCAATCGATTAGACAATATAACAATTCAAATCAATATTTTATATCTATTCTAAGAAACAAAAGCAGACCCTGAAGCCACTTTTTGTTTACTTTTTCGACTTTCCTGACCCTGCGATTAGAATTTGGGTATAAGATGGGCTTGTTGGCTGCATAGATTGGCTGTATTCTTACCTTATATTTCGGCTGGATGCCAGCGCGGCTCCCTCTGCCAGGCTGGCCAGCTTGGCCCAGGCAATATCCGGGTCCACTGCGCCGAAACCGGCAAAAGTGCCAAAGCCACAATCTGACCCGGCGACCACCCGCTCAGCCCCGACAATATCAGTAAAGCGTTGCAGGCGCTGGGCCACCAATTCCGGATGCTCCACAAAATTGGTCGTGCTGTCGATGACGCCGGGCATCAGCACCTTATCATCAGGAATCTCTGGCCTGCGCTCTTGAAAAACTGTCCATTCATGAGCATGACGCGGATTGGAGGTCTCAAACAGGAGATAACGGGCGCGGGTCTGCATCAGCAATGCAAACACCTTGTCCATATCAATATCGCAAATATGCGGGCCTTCATAATTGCCCCAGCAGATATGCACCCGCACGCGCGCCGGATCAATATCCCGCAAGGCATGGTTCAGCGCCTCTATGTGCAAGCCGGCAATCTGGACAAATTCTGCATCTGAGAGATCCGCAAACAGCATATGGCGGGATAGCGCAAGGTCCGGGCAATCAAGCTGCAGATCCAGCCCGGCTGCAACAATCGTCTCATATTCTGCTTTCATCGCATCGGCGAGAGCCGCCAGATAGGCTTCCCGGCTGGGATAGTAATCATTTTGCAAAAACAGCGAGATAACACCCGGAGAGGCGGCGTTCATAAAGCCCCGTTCAGCCCCATATTCGGTCATGCCAGCCTTGAGGTTGGCGATATCCTTTTGCAGCTCCTCCTGGCCTTTTGAGGTGACCGGCCCGGTGCATTTGGGGCGTGCATATTGCGGCGTACCCCCTTCATCTGCCAGCCGCTGCAAAAAGCCGGGAAATTGTTTCAGATCAGCGGGGGCGTTGCGCGGGCTGTCGCCAGAAAAGCCGGTATAGCGGTCTTTGACATAGGTGGCATAAGATATCTTTGAAGTTTCCCCATCCGAGACGATATCTATGCCGGCCGCGCGCTGGCGGCGCACCGTCTCGGCACAGGCCTCAGCCATACAGGCATCAAAATCCGTCTGGTCAAAGGCTTCTTCGCGTTCACGGGCGAAAATAAAATCAACCACCTTCTGGCTGCGCGGCAAAGAGCCTACATGGCTTGTCAATATCTTGTGCATTCCTGCTTCCCCTCAAGATGTTTGGCAGCTACGGGCGCGCGCGCCCGGCTTTTGGAAAATCAACTGTTGGGCCAGCTGGATCATCTGTATTGCGCACCCGAAACAGGCTGGCCTCACCGCTCATGGACGGGGCCAGATGCCGGCACAGACCTGGCGGTACAGCACAGGTATCTCCTGCTGCCAGACCAGCTGATCCCCCCTCCCAGGACAAGGTCCAATGCCCCTTCATGACCATCAGAACTTCATGGCGGTCGGTCACATAGCCATCGCTGAGTGAGGATTCGCGCACCAAATCCAACTCAAAGCCGGGGCGGTCCTGCAAAAGCGCCTCTGCACCGATCACCGGGGCAGGCTGGCCATCTGCCAGCGCCATCATATCCCAGTGGCGGGCCACAAAACGCGGCACGAATTCGGCTGCGCTGACTTTTGGAAACAGGGCCATCTGCGCGGCATCCAAAGGCGGCATTGGCCCGATACCTCTGGCAGCGCTGCGCCTTTCTTGCTGTCATAGAGAACGCCATTCTCTCCCAATACCAGCCCATGGGCGCGGGCTTCTTCCAAAACTTGCGGGGCCCAGACAACGCCGCCACCCGCATCATCACCGCCCAGAATGGCCATGATCATCGCATAATCTGTGCCGATATTCTCAAAGCCCCGGAAAATGCCGGTCGGGATGTTGATTACATCGCCTTTTTCCAGCACCACCGCCCCATCCTTGCCCTCATTTCCCCAAAAGAAGCGCCAGCGCCCGGACAAAACAAGGAAAACCTCTGCCGTGCGGTGCGAATGCAGGGAATTGTGGCATTTTGGCGGCTGGCCTGCCGCGCCGATATTAAATCCCGGCGTTTCGGTGATATGGACATGCTGATCAGATGCCTCGGATACACCGCCGCCGATAATGGTGAAATTCTCTTTTTGATCAGAGCCTGGCGTATGGGCATCAATAAAAGCTGTGCGACAGGGAATCAGCGCCCCATAACGCACGATGCGAGCTTCCATTTCCTCAACTGTGAGCATTTGTGCCATCTAATTATCCTAGCCCGTTTGCATCAAAATCTGTTTCCAGATCGCAACCTCATCATAAAGCGCAAATTCATGCCGCAATTTTGGCCTGCCTGAGACCAGCGCGCCAAATTCAGCATGGCACATCCCCATAATATAGACCTCAGCCCCGGTCGGTCGGCCAAAGCTGCCCCAGCCTTCATGGCGGCCCTGCAAGGACCAGCGCAAGGCAGCCCGCGGCGGCATCATCTCATCTGCCCGGCCTATCTGATGGTCAATGCTGAATTGGGCAGACGGAAAGCTGGATCGCAAGCCGATCCAGAATTTATCCACCTCACCCCAGCCTCTGGCAGCGACATCTCCTGCATAGGCGCCCTGCACCGCCCGATCATACTGTTCTGGTATGACTGCCAAATCAGCAGCCATAATGCGCTGCAAAATCTCCGCATAGCGCGCGCCCCATTCATTGTCATTGCCGCGCCCCTTATAAGGGCCCTCAACATAATTGCTGGGGTCGGCGGCTCACATTGATCTGGCCCGCCCTCATCCTCGATGATTTTTGCCGCCGCCTCTTTGGCCGTCCAGCCCAGCTGTTTGGCAATGCCGCCATAATCGCGCACCAGCCATTCATCAGTGATGCTGTTATGGATTGCGAAACAATCTGCGATTGCCCGAAAATGCACGCTCTTGCCAGTCGCCGGGCCAAACTGGCTCTCCCCCAGATGCGTGCCGGTGCAATATAGCCGGTGCGAGCTAAGCATTCCGGCCTCTGGATCGCCGGACCAGATAACATCCTCACCCAGCAGCTGTCGATCCGGGAATTCCACCAGCGTGCCCATCGTCTTGGCAATCACGCCCTGATTGCCCCGATAGGCCCCCATCGGCATGCGCAGATACATATCCTCACCATAATAATGGTTGAGCGTGGCGATCCCGCGATCTTCCCAGATTTCTTTGGTAATCCCCAAAATATAATCTGGAAAATCCCTGAATTTCTTGTCAAAACCTTTCATCTTTCCCATCCTTCAGCTATCCGGGATGAACCGCGCAAAACCAGCGGCCCCCCAATTTTGATCTGGCTTGGCGGAGTATTTTCCGCCTCTATTTGGGCCAAAAGAAGCCGCACCGTTTCGCTGACCATCTGATTGGCCGGTTGCCGCACCGTGGTCAGATTATAAGCCTGCCAGCCTGCTGCCTGCACATCATCATAGCCTACAACAGACACATCGTCCGGCACCGCCAGACCAAGCTCAAAACGCAACACATCCATCACCTTGAAGGCCATGTGATCATTGGCCACAAATACCGCATCCGGCCTGTCTCCGGCAGGCACTTCAAACAGCTGGCGGGTCGCCGCTGCCGCATCTTCCAGCTTGAAATTACCGACCGCCCTCGCATAGAGGGGCTGGCCTGCCGCCTGCAACCCCTCAACAAAGCCAGCCTCTCGGTCACGCTGGGTTGAGGCCCCTTCCCAGCCTGCAATATAGGCAATGCGTTGATGCCCGCCCGCCACCAGAAATTCAGCGACCTGCCGCCCGCCTGCGCGGTTGTCAGAGGTGACTGAGGACAGGCCCGGATCATCCTGTGAGCGGTTGAACAGCACCAGCGGCACGCCAACCTGGCGACATCTTTCTGAGAGATCAGAGGACATGGCCACCGAGGCGGCAATAATGCCATCGACCTGATAATCCAGAATTTCACTGACCACACGGTCAATATTGCCTTCTGTCTGGGCAGCCAGAAAAACCAGCAGGTGATAGCCTTTTTCCTGCAGCTGGCTGGAGAGTCTCTCCATCGCATCCGGATAGAATTGGTTTTGCAAATAAGCGACCACCAGCCCGATCATCCGGCTCTTGCCAGAGACCATTGCACGGGCCAGCGAGTTGGGCCGATACCCCAGCTCCAATGCTGCTTTTTGCACCTTTGCAACAGTGCGCGGCGAGGCCGATGCGCCGGGCGTAAAGACCCGGCTGACCGCAGATTGCGAAACCCCGGCAATAGCAGCGACCTGCTGGGCGGTAATACGGCTGTTACTCATTCAGCTGTCCACCCCCCATCTATCATCAGGGCTGATCCGGTTATCAAAGCGGCGGCATCCGAGCTGAGAAACTGCACCGCGCCCATAATATCCTCAACCTGGCCCATCCGGCCGAGTTTGATCTTTGATTCAATCCAGGCCCGCTTGTCTGGCTGATCAAAGGTAGAGCGGGTGAGATCGGTGAGAATAAAGGTCGGACAAATAGTATTCACCCGGATACCATGCGCGCCCCATTCAATGGCCATGGATTTGGTAAAACCTTCCACCGCGTGCTTGGTCGCGGCATAGACTGCGCGGTCAATCCCACCCACCTTGGCCATCTGTGAAGAAATAGTGATGAGAGATCCCGGTTTGCCTGCTGCGATCAGCCCATTGGCAACAGCTTGTGCCAGAAAATAAGCTGCCTTGATATTAATGTCGGACACGGCATCAAAATCAGCCTCTGTCGTCATGCTAGCCGGGCTGTGCCGGGCGAGACCTGCCGAATTCAGCAAAATATCAAACGGGCCATGCTCAGCAACCGCCGCCTGTATCGAAGGAATATCCGCCACATCCAAGGGCAGGATAGAGGCTTTCCAGCCGTGGTCAGCCAGCGCCGCCGCCAGCTCAGCCAACAGGTCTGCCCGCCGGGCCGCCAATACCAGCTCTGCCCCAGCCTCTGCCAGAGCGACCGCACCGGCCAGCCCAATGCCGGAAGACGCGCCGGCGACCAGCGCTTTCTTGCCGGTCAGATCGAAAGAGGGGGTGCGAGGCAGGTCCATTTTTTTCTCCCGTTTTTTATACCAGACGAGCCAAACGGCCAGCCGGGCTGTATTCTTCCATGCGCCGGAACACATCCACACCCAGCTGATGCCAGACATCCAGCAAATCAACCAGCACCCAATTTTCCCTGATCAAACCCTTTTCAACACGCCAGAAATCAAGGCTGCGCAAAGTAATTTTCTGGCCTGCCGGTATCATGCCCAGCCAGCCATCCCCGCTGAGATGCGCTTGCATATTGGGCCATCCGGTCACCGCTACATATGGCCCTTCAGCAAAAAAATGGGCTTTGTGAAGGCCTTGGCTGCCACCGCGCCGGTCCGGCATACCAGCCAGAAACGGTATTTGATGGAAAGCCCGAAACCCGTTTATACCACGGGCTGTGCCAATCCCTGCCGGGCCATACCAGCTCAGATGCGGATGCCAGAACTTTTCCAGCTGCATGATTTCCGGCCCGCCTTCTTGCGGATGGCGGGTGAGCTTTGCCAGCATTTCCAGCACTATCTGGAGGGCTTGTTCAGCTTGCTTCGTATCTGCATGATCAGCCAGACCATCCTGGCTGGCTGGCCCCGGCACCAACCAATCGCGGCCTAGGCTTGGCCCCATCGGCCAAACCCCGGCCTGCATCATCAATTCAGGCAAATCCCATATCGCCTGCATTTCAACAATCCGGCCATCCTCAATTCGGAAAAATTCATGATAGCGAAACCCAGCTGGCTGCCCGGTCGCGGGAATGGCCAGAAAAGGGGCCAGAAAACTGCCCATATAAATGCCACAGGCCCCCACCCAATCAGCCCCTTGCGGATCCTGGCCCGCGGCCAGGATCAGATCGCGCCGCTCCAGATCGGGAAAGCTATTGGCCAGCGGCAGATAAGCCTGCTCAAACAGCTCAGCCGGGCCGGACAAATCGCCAAAGGGATGGCTAATATGCAGAACCGCATTTTCAGCAAAGCTGTCGGCCAGAGCCCGTTGCACGGAGGCTGCATCAAAATCATACAGGGCCGCCCGCATTGGCGAGAGGACGGATTTCAGGCCATGCCCGGAATAATGTATCATTCAGCTGCCGCTCCATAAGGCACATTGCGCCCGCCATAGCGCCGCACGCGGATATTACATTGCTCAGCATGGCCAACAAATCCCTCAAGCATACATAATCTTGATCCATATTCGCCGACCAGGGCCGCCGCCTCATCCGAGACAATTTTCTGGTAGCTGTGGGTTTTCAGGAACTTGCCCACCCACAGACCGCCTGTATAGCGTCCGGCTTTTTTGGTTGGCAGGGTATGGTTGGTTCCGATAACCTTGTCACCATTTGCCACATTGGTGCGCGGCCCCAGAAACAGGGCTCCGTAACTATGCATCTTCTCCAAAAACCAATCATCGCGGTTGGTCATCACCTGCACATGCTCATAGGCCATGTTATTGGCCACTTGCAGCATTTCTTCATGGCTGTCACACAAGATGACATCCCCGTAATCAGCCCAGCTGGTAGCGGCGGTCTCAACAGTTGGCAAGATTTTCAAAAGCCGGTCAATCTCGGCCAGCGTATCCTCAGCCAGCTTGCGCGAATTGGTAATCAGACAGGCCGGTGAATTATAGCCATGCTCTGCCTGACCCAGCAGGTCCGTCGCGCAGAGTTCAGCATCAACGCTGTCATCCGCTATCACCATGGTTTCGGTCGGCCCGGCAAACAGATCGATACCGACCCGCCCATAAAGCTGGCGCTTGGCCTCAGCAACAAAGGCATTGCCCGGTCCAACCAGCATATGCACCGGCTCAATCGTCTCAGTGCCGATAGCCATTGCCCCAACTGCTTGAATGCCGCCCAGCACATAAATCTCATGCGCCCCGCCCAACTGCATGGCTGCCACAATCGCCGGATGCGGCGCGCCATTTTGCGGCGGGGCTGAGGCCACAATCCGCGGCACCCCAGCGACCGAAGCGGTCAAGACAGACATATGGGCAGAAGCCACCATCGGGAATTTGCCTCCTGGCACATAACAACCAACAGATTGCACAGGAATATTCTTATGTCCCAGAATGACATCCGGCAGGGTTTCCACTTCAATATCCGTCATGCTGGCGCGCTGAGCCTCCGCAAAGCGGCGAATCTGGTCTTGCGCGAATTTGATATCTTCCATATCGCGCGCCGATACCTTGTTCATCGCTGCTTCAATCTCACTGTCAGTCAGACGGAATCGGGGCGGGCTGAAATTGTCAAATTTTTCCGAGAGCTCACGAACCGCAACATCCCCGCGCGCTTGAATGTCTGCCAGCGTATTTTCAACGACAGCGCGGGTCTTGGCATCATCCTCAATTCTTTCAGCCTCCGGTTTGCTGCGCTTGAGATAGGTGACCGTCATCTATTTATCCTCTTCGGTTTTGCTTGGTCTTGGCGCGACGCGCTCTCCTCTGTCATAGGCTTCCCAGCCTTTGCCCTTGAAGACATCGACACCCAGCTGGGCCATGACGAAGGGAAAATCAACCATGACCCAATTATCGGCGATCTTGCCTTCACTGACTTTCCAAAAATCCATGTAGCGGATTTCAACCCGCTTACCGGTTGGTGCAATACCCATAAATTCGCCGGAATGGGTCGCTTCCTGGCGGCCAAAAGCAGCCGCCCATTCCCCCATAAAGAGCCGTGCCTCATCAATGCAGACCTTGTCTGAAAAGGCTGCTTGAAAGGGGCGTTGCCAATTATCCTGAAAGGCTTTTAGCCCCTCTTTTGTCCCACAGCCAAAATTCCCCATCCAGCGAAAGCTGTCGGCAAAAAAATCGCCCATATCATCAATGCGGTGATCATTCAGCCCATCGACCATCGCTTCAATAACGGCCTTGGTTTCGGCGGTTTTGGTCAAATCTGTATCGCGGCTCAAGGCCGCCTGTTGCGGGCGCGCGCCAGCCATTATGCACCTCCATCCAGGCGCTCGCCGGTTTTCCTGTCAAACAGGTGACACATTGTGCACGGCAGCTGCACTCTGACTGTTTCACCAATATCTGCCCGAAAATCTTTCGTTGCCTTGGCCGCTACCATCCCGGCCCCTGCCCGCATGGTGATCATGGTCGCATCACCTAGTAATTCCATCGCATAGACTGGGGCCTCTATCACCCCATCAGCTGCTTTTGTCCGGCCAGATTTAGCCACTTTCATCAAGCGGGCATCCTCTGCCCGGAAGCCCAGGGTTACAGGACCATCTTTTGCCTGCAGACCGGGGACCGTGATATTTTGTGCTGAGAAAACCCCGTCTTTTATCTTGCCTTCCACCAGATTCATTGCCGGATTGCCAATAAAGCCGGCGACAAAAATATTGGCAGGCCGATCATAAATTTCGGTGGGTGTGCCCACCTGCTGGACAATGCCTTGATTCATCACCACAACCCGATCAGCCAGCGTCATCGCTTCTATCTGATCATGCGTCACATAGATTGTTGTAACCTTCAGCTCATGATGCAGATGTTTGATCTGGGCGCGGGTCGATACACGCAGTTTGGCATCCAGATTAGAGAGAGGCTCATCCATCAAAAAGACATTCGGTTCGCGGACTATTGCCCTCGCCAGAGCCACCCTCTGACGCTGGCCGCCAGACAGTTCAGCCGGGCGGCGATGCAAAAATTCTGTCAACTCCACCATTTCAGCTGCCCGGCGTACGCGGGCGTCATGCGAGGCCGCCGCAACCTTCCGCACCTTTAACGGAAACCGGATATTTTCATAGACATTCATATTCGGATACAAGCCATAGGATTGAAACACCATGGCGATATCCCGATCCTTAGGCTCGAGAGTGTTCACAATCTGGTCATCAATCTCAACCGTGCCGCTGGTAATCTCTTCCAAACCAGCAATCATCCGCATAGTGGTTGTTTTCCCACAACCGGACGGGCCCAGCAGAACCAGAAATTCAGCATCTGCCACATCCAAATCAAAAGCATCTACCGCAATAAAATCGCCCCAGCGCTTTGTTAATTGTCTCAGTTTGATACTGGCCATCTTTTTTTATCCCTTTACTGCCCCAGCGGTCAGCCCGCTGACGATCTGTCGCTGGAAAAACATCACAAGCACAAAAAGTGGTGCGGTAGCAGAGACGACCGCTGCCACGGCATACATCACATTGCCTTGCTGCTGGGTTGAGCCAAGAAACCCGGCAATCGCCGGCACCATGGTCTGGTTTTCTTCTGTCAGCAGCAAACCGGTCAGGGCGAAATCATTATAGGCCAGCAGAAAGCTGAATAGCCCGGTGGTGATAACACCTGGCCACATAACCGGAATGATCACATAGCGAAAAGCCTGAAAGCGCGTGCATCCATCCACCAAAGCGCTTTCATCCAAATCCTTGGGGATGTTGAGAAAGAAACTGTGCAGCATCCACAGGGTAAAGGGCTGGTTAATCGCCACCATCACAATGATTGTGGTTGTCAAATGTCCCCAGAGATTCAGCTCAAAAAAGGGAAACAGATAGCCAGACACCAGCGTGATATGCGGCATGGCCCGAAAAACCAGGGCGATAATCAAAATCCAGAAAGCGTAGCGAAAGGTCGATCTGGAGAGCGCATAGCCGCCAAGCGTCCCAAGGGTAAGCGAAATGGCCACAACTGAACAGGTCATGATCAGCGTATTTATCGAGGCCTTCCAGAATTCTTCCTCAATCCAGGCCCCCTCATAGCCCGCCCCGGTGAAATGCGCGCCAGTTTCAGCCAGCGTTCGCACACCAAAAAGCGCATTTGTCCAATTCTGCTTGGAGAAGAAGTCTGCCTCAACCTTGAAGCTGCCCCACAAGGTCCAGAAAAACGGGAAAGCAGCCAATAGTAACCAAAGCGCAAGGAAGCCAAAGCTCAGGAAGGTCAGCCATGCCGGGGTCGTGCGGGCCATGCTCTTCCTCACGCCATTCGCCGGTTTGCACGCCAGGTGCGGATCAAAACCGGAGCCAGCAAGATAGCAACACCCAGAATCGTCAACATCGAAGTCGCCGCTGCTGATCCAAACAGCGTTGTCCCATCACCTGTCCGCAAATCATTGTAAATGATCCAGGATAACGAGGTGGCGCTGGCAGAGGCATTAAACCCGACGATCGGTTCAAACACCCGAAAATTATCCATCAGCTGAATCAGGGCGATAAACACCCCCAAAGGTATCAAATGTGGTATCACCACATGATAGATTTTCTGCCAGCGATTGGCCCCGTCAATCATAGCACTTTCAAGAATATCTTTCGGCACTGTTTGCAAGCCAGCATAGAAAACCACAAAGGAGAAAGGCGCATGATGCCACACCCCATAAATAAAAAGCGTAATCCAGGTCAGGGCTGGCGAGGCCTTTAAAGACAGATCAGGGTCGTCAAATAAGAGTTGCAAACTGCCGCCAATAATGCCTTTCGCATCAATCATCCAGAATAAAATCAAGGAACCGATCAGCGGGGTCACAATCATCGGCAGCAACGAAAAAAAGATAGTCGGCCCCTTATAGATTGAAGGGAGCCTATTAACCGCCAAGGCTATGAAAAACCCAAGCAGAAGAACCAAAGGCGTCACCACCAGCGTATAAGCAAGGGTAAAAAACAGGGCTTTGTAAAAGGGCAGATTGCCCAGTGCTGCAAAAAAAACTGTCCAATTAGAGCTGTCATGCCAGGCTTCGCCTATCTCAGCAAAGGCAAGATGATTGCGGTTGGTATAGGTGCCAAGCCCATTAAAGCGTCCCAGCGGCTGTTCAGCGCGGATTTTTTCTGTGGCCTCGACGTTGACGACAACGCTCTCGGAGCATCCGAACGGGCCGCAATTCTTGACCGTTTCGATCACCTGTTCATGCTGGATATAAAGAGATTGGACGGCGACTGACACGATAGGCAGCGCAATGAACAGTATCATAGCCAAAGCAGATGGCCAGATGAAACTGATAAAGGTGCGATGCGGCATGACATCACTCTCGGCAAGAAAAAAAATAACAGGGAGCAGTGACCCGCCCCCTGTCAGAAAGATTATGGCCTAGAGAAAGCCTTTTTCCTTGGCAGCAGCGATATAGGCTGCTTCCAGATCGGCCAGAGCCTGCTCAGCACTCTCTTTGCCTTGCAGGAAATCAACGATTTCTGCACTGGCGGCTGAATGCATGGCTCCCATATAAGGCAGCATCGGATAAGGCTTCGCCCCACCCTGGGCTGAGGCCAGCACGCCCACATCAGTCGGCTGCGGAGCAGCACCTTCGATCAACCAGGGGGCCGCATCGACATTGGCGGCAGCCATGTCCGGCGAAATCCCGTTCATCATGGCAATAAAGGTTGCTTCAGCATCTGAGCTGGACACATTTTTGGCTATCGCAAAGCCATCCCACCACAAGGTTGTCGCAGGAATATTCTGGCCAGCCACAGTCGGCGCAGAAGCAAACATAGTGTTGCTCTCAATTTCTGAAGTTGACCCTTCCCCATCGGTGACAGCCCCGGCACGGGAGCCCCACAGATTTGTCAGGGCGACATTGCCTGCTTCCCAATCTGCCTGCACCGCATTTGAATCATAGGTCAGGAAATCCGGGTTCATATAGCCGGACAGCGCCTTCATCATATTTAGGGTCGCAATGCCCTTGGCATTATTGACAGACGGCTCTGCGCTGCCAGGCTTGAAGAATTCGCCGCCATGACCGTGATACATATTGATGAATTCCAGACCAAGATTCCAACCAGAATAGGTCCCGGCAATTGGATAGTCCATCAACCCTTTATCCTTGATCGCCTTGGCCGCTGCCAACACCTCTTCATAGGTGGAGGGGACACCAACACCGGCCTTATCCAGAATATCCTTGCGATAGAACAAATGCTGGGCATTTGCCATGAAAGCAACCGCCATCACCTTGCCATCAATGGTCACCTTCTGCATATCCTGCAGATTCTGGCCATGCTTGGCGATCAGCTCATCCAGCGGCTGTGCCAGACCGTCATTCATCAAGGCAACAAGCGCGCTGTTATTGATGATGGATGTGGTAAATTGGGCCGGATTTGCAGTCAATGCAGCAACCTGGCGATCCTTGTGGTCTTTGTTCAGATCGACAGAAACGGACACGCCGCCCCCATCACATGCTTTGGCTGCACCGGACACTGCTTGAATGGCTGGGAAGTCATTACCACCAATACGCACTGACCCGCTGCTGATGCCACACCCCGCATAAGCGGTGCTGGACATGACGGCCAAGCTGGCCGCCGCTATCATTATTCTCATTATTCATAAGAGCTCTCCCTCAAATCTGGGCGCTGATAAGAGCGGTATCACACCACTTTCACCCGCTACCGTATTAAAACTTTCTTGATGAAAGGTAAACGATAGTAGACAAGTTACATTTAGCTTGGCAAGCTGATTTTGCATGCGATTGCAAAATCGCATGAATTTGAGGAATGATAAGGTAAAATGACAGAATTTCAATCCGCCAAGAAACGGGTTCTTGACCTCTATGAAGCGCTTGATGCGGCCGCCCCGCCTCAGCTGGAAAAAACGCTGGCTGGAGCGGTTAGTCAGGACTGGCTTTGGCAGGGCTATCACCCGTTTGATGAGATGACCGGACCAGAGGAAGTCGTCCGGCAATTCTGGCGGCCACTGCGAGCTGCCCTGACGAGCTTGCAGCGACGGCTGGATATTTTCTTTGCTGGCGAGAACAAGATAGCTGGCCATGAGGGCGTGTGGGTTGCCTCTATGGGGCATTTGATGGGACTGTTTGATCAGCCCTGGCTGGGCATTCAGCCGACCGGCAAGATAGCGATGCTGCGCTATGCGGAATTCAACCGGATTGAAGCCGACAAAATCGTCGAGACGGCGATGTATTTTGATATTCCGCATCTGATGATGCAGGCCGGGCTTGCCCCTTTCCCACCGCAGACCGGCGCACATCTGGTGCAGCCCGGACCAATGCCGCATGACGGGTTGTTGTTTGCGCCGCAACCGCCTGAAGAAGGCGCGAAAACATTGGCAGCGATTGACTATATGGTTAATGACAGCAAACCCTGGCGCGGCGGGCGCGAAGAGCCTCTGGTGGAGGAGCTGCGCCGCAGCTGGAACGAGGATATGGTCTGGTGGGGCCCGGCCGGGATTGGCGCGACCTATACCATTGAACGCTATGCTGAGCAGCATTCCGGCCCGTTCCGGGCAGGCTTCAAGGATCGGATTTTCAATGGCCATATCTGCCGCATTGCTGAGGGGCATTATGGCGGATTTTTTGGCCGCCCCAACCTGACACTGACGCCAACAGGCGGCTTTATGGGGATGCCAGCCAGCGAGGTCCCAGGCGATATGCGGGTGATTGATATGTATCGGCGGGTGGGCGACAAGCTGACAGAAAACTGGATTTTCATTGACCTGTTGCATTTCTGGAAAATGCAGGGGCTGGATATTCTGGGCCGCATGGCCGCGGTGCCGCGCACATGATTGACGCCCATCACCATCTCTGGGATTTGCAGGCGGTGCATTATCCCTGGCTGATGGAAAAGGGGTGCGACGGTTTTTTGGCGACCCCACCCCTATCCAGCGTGATTATCTGCTGCCTGAATTTCGCGGCGATGCCGCCCAGATGGGCTTCACCGGGTCGGTTCATATTCAGGTCGGAGCCGCTGATGGGCTGGCTGAGGCCAGATGGGTGGACCAGCAGGCACAGGCCAACCCGGACTGGCCCATGGCACAAGTGGTCTATTGCGATCTGAGCGATCCGGACCTGTCCAGCCAGCTGGATCAGTTTCAGCAGCTGGGCTCCGTGCGCGGGGTCCGCCAAATCATTGCCCGCGCTGCGGCGGAAGATGCCAGAAGCGGCACCCGCCAGCTGCTTCGGTCCTCTGCCTTCAAAGAGGGCTTGCAAGAGGTTGGCCGCCGCGGCCTGTCCTTTGATCTGCAGCTGGTCCCGGAAGTGATGGAGGAGACGGCAGAGCTATTGCAGGCGGTCCCGCAAACGCCGGTGGCCCTGTGCCATGCAGGCAGCCCGCAAGACCGGTCAGCAGCGGGCCTTGCGCGCTGGACAGACCAGCTGGCGGCTTTGGCCGGCCTGCCGCAAATTACCTGTAAATTATCCGGGCTGGGGATGTTCCAGCCAGACTGGCAGGAAGCAGATTTCCGCCTGATTATTGAGAGCTGTCTCGCGGTCTTTGGCCCTCAGCGCTGTATGTTTGGCTCAAACTTTCCGGTGGACAGCCTTTATTCTAACTATGCAAGGCTGTTTGCAGCCCATCAAGCCTGTGTGCCCAAAGAGGCCCATGCTTCAGTTTTTCACGATACTGCTTCCCGATTTTACCGGCTTTAACCCTGCCTTGCTAAAGCTCGGCATAGGGCCAAAAAACAACATCACGGAAAGAAACAAAACTGGCGACCCCGAGAGAGGATTCGAACCTCTGGCCTACAGATTAGGAATATATTGCTCTACCAATCGATTCGACAATATAATAAATAAAATCAATATTTTATATCTAATCTAGGCAAAAAATGGAACTCTGAATCCATTTACTTTTTATTACTTTTTTCGACATTTTCAATCCTCCAGATTCATTATTTATAACACAGAACCAATTAAAATGTAGAGGATCACTCCGCAATAACCTAAGAACTGGCCAATCAGTATGTTTAGGAAAAGGGAGACTGTGAATGGCTAGAAAACAACCTAAGCCAAAAGATAGGGTCTCAAATTTTCCGCAAGTGGAGATTTTAATAGGCAGGCTTAGCGCACGGCATTATCATTGACATAAATCGCGTGCTAAGCATACTATAATCGTGTTCGATCGCAAATCCAGCGCTGGAAAACTCGAGGGGGGGGGAAGTTAGATGGAAGCCGCAATCCGATCGCAGGAACTCAACCCCGGCAGAATGACATACCTGTTCAAGAAACAGTTTGAACTTTGCAAGATTAAGCCGGGCGAAACAATTGCGATTGTCTCGGATCTTGGAACACGTCGAGAATATATTCAGGCCGCCTTTGCCGCGGCGGATGAGATGGGCGCAGACATCTATGAAATGTGTGTGAACATGATCCCGGGCTGGACAAAGGTTGGCGTTCCGACAATTGGCAAATGCAAAGGCACATTGGACGCTCTGCTGCAGTGCGACATGATCTTGATTTTCCATGTGCCACTCTTTGCAAAATGGCTACGCGAGGTTCAACAAGCCGGTGTGCGCGTTCAGATGATTATCGATGCCCCTGACGATTTGGAACAGCTGCAGTCGCCTCCCGGCCTGAAAGAGGCGGTTATTCACGCGGGCAAAATCTACGAACAATCAACCGATATTCGCGTGACCTCGCCCCACGGAACAGATCTAACTTATTCACGCGGCGAGTATCCGGTGATGATACAATATGGAATGGCCGATGAACCGGGCCGTTTTGACCATTGGGGCGTTGGACTGATCCATACTTTCCCCAATGAGGGCTCTGCCAAGGGCAAGGTGGTCATAATGCCCGGCGACATCGTTATCCTGCCTTATTGCCGTTATGTGGTTGATCCGATCCATCTGGATATTGAGGATGGCCATGTTGTATCAATCGAGGGCGGTGTTGATGCGACGCTGATGAAAGAATGGCTGAAACGGGGTGAGGAATTCGAGGGTGATCGTGACCCTTACGCGGTCTCACATCTGGGTTGGGGCCTGAACCCGCAATGCCGGTATGACTCACTCGCGCTATATGGGGATGCGCCTGAGCGTAGCCGTGCAGCATCACGATGCTTCCCCGGTAATTTCCTGTTTTCGACCGGGCCCAATAGCCAGGGCGGCGGAAAGCGCACGACGCGCGGACATTACGATGTTCCGATGAGGGATTGCACAATTGAGCTTGATGGCAAGGTTGTTGTCGAAGAAGGCCGGCTCATTGATCCAAAAATGATAGTCCCTGAAGTCCAGCGCGGCTAAAGCGAGGCCAGATATATGCAGCTAGATGGCAGTTTCTCAATTGGCGCATCAACGGCAACCGTATGGAATGCAATCCGCGATCCAGCTCTAATGGCACAATGTGTGCCGGGCTGTGAAACCGCGGAAGCTCTCGGAGAGGGTCGTTATCGCGCGGTGGTAGGGGCCAAGATTGGCCCGATCAAGGCAAGATTTAATCTGGTAATCGAGGTGGAGAAGTAGCCCCACAAGGATCCGTTCTAAAGCGAGTGGTGAAGAAGGCTCGCGCGCCAGCATGCTGACATCCCGGAACTTACTCACCCTGAGCGAGGTCACGCCCGATGTTACCGAAGTGTTATGGCACGCCGATGTTTCGATAACCGGTCGGCTTGGGAAATATGGGCTGGGCCTGATTAAGAAGCGGGTCAAAGTCCTGTCGGATCAATTTGTCGCCAATTTTACCAAACGCATCGAAGAAGGTGTGGCGATGTCATGAGCTTTGTTGTCGTGCCCACAAATATTGAGGATGCGGTTCGGTTTCTTGCCGATAATCCAGAGGCGCGGCCCCTGTCGGGCGGAGCCTCTTTGGTGGCGATGAAGAATGCAGGCCTGATTGAAGCCAGTCATTTTGTCAGTCTGGCGCGCATTGAAGGCCTCAATGGGATATCCGTAGATGAGGGCGGCCTCCGTATTGGAGGAATGACACGCCATCGCGATATTGCGGCCAGCGCGCATTTGACCGGTGATCTGGCGATGATTGCTCAAGCGGCAGGTCAAATCGCCAACCGGGTGGTACGCAATATGGGAACAATCGGCGGGGCTGTCGGCAATGCTGATCCTGCTGCAGATTACCTTCCCGTGCTGACTTGCGCAGACGCAGATGTGGAAATTTATGGCGCGGATGGTCCGCGCCGCATTTCCATCGAACACTATCTGATCGATTGGTATGAAACGGCCCTGGAACCGGGCGAAATCGTTACTGCAATTCACTTGCCTCACCCGAAAGAAGCGCGGTCAAACTATCACAAACTCGCGCGCACACCTGGCGACTATGCTACTGCGTCTGTGGCTTGTGCGATGGATGGCAAGCGTGTCAGGGTCGCGGTCGGGGCCTGTGGACCTAAGCCGATCCGTAGTGCTGAGGCGGAGGCCGCATTAGAGGGGCAGATCGCAGACCCTGCGGCTATTCGCATCTTTGCAGATTCTTTGGCTGCTCTGGCCGACCCGATGGATGATGTGCGCGGTTCGTCTGACTATCGGCTGCGTCTTATCCCCCGAATGGTGACAGCTGCGATCAACGAAATAAGGGGGGCGCATTGATGTCAGACAAACAGGTGATTTCTTTGTCTATTAATGGTGTGACGGGTGAAGTTTTTGCCCCTTCTGACTCAACATTACTGGATGTTCTGCGTGATGATTTAGGGCTTCATGCGGCAAAGCGCGGTTGTAACCAGGGCGTATGCGGTGCCTGCACCGTAATGATCGACGGCGTTCCCATGCGAAGCTGTCTGACAATGGCAGGGGCGTGTGAAGATCACGAGGTCAAAACTCTTGAGGGTTACATACAAGACCCGCTTATGAACAGCCTTCAGGAAGCCATGATTGCCTCTGGCGGAGTTCAATGCGGCTTTTGCACCAGCGGGGTTCTGATAACGGCGCGCAACTTGATTGAAGAGAAACCGGACGCGGCTGCCGAGGAAATGCGCACGGCACTTTCGGGCAATCTCTGCCGTTGCACAGGCTATGTCCGCATTGTCGAAGCCATTGCAAAAGCGGCAAAAGAGGTCGTGGTATGAGCAATGATATGAATATTCCTGACGGTATAGCTGTTGGCCTTTCTACTCCTAAGCTGGAGAATCGTGAGAAAGTCACGGGCCGGGCCGAATATATTGATGATCTGTCTCGCCCCGGTATGCTTTATGCCGCAATTCTGGGCAGCCCTTACCCGCACGCACGCATCCTGTCCTATGATGTAAGTGCGGCATTGGCCGCCCCCGGGGTGGTCGGTGTGGTCACGGGCAAGGATGTGCCGGACGGTCGCATGGGTGCTTTCATCAAAGACGAACATGCGCTGGCCAAAGACAAAGTGCGCTATGTTGGCGAGCCGGTTGCCGCCATCGCCGCGGAAACGCTTGCCGAAGCACGGGCCGCGGTAAATCTTATCGAAGTCGAATATGAAGAGCTCCCCGCCGTTCTGTCTCCCGAAGAGGGGCTGGCCAAAGATGCTCCGATCCTGCATGAAGAGCTTGAGAGCTATATTAAGGTCTTTGATGCAGGCAGCACGGGTAATCTGTGTTCTCGCACAGAACTGTCCGAGGGTGATGTTGACAAGGCCTGGGCAGATTGCGCCATTGTGGTTGAGGACGAATTTGTCACCGAACCTCAGGCCCATGTTTCGATAGAACCTTGCGGTGCTTTGGCAGAGATTGATGCACAGGGCCGCGTCACGCTCTGGTCTGCCAATCAGTCCGTGTTCCGGGTGCAGGCCAATGTCTGCGAAAGCCTGGCGTTGCCAATGTCGCGCTTGCGGAGCCTGACACCCAGGGTGGGCGCGGGTTTCGGCAATAAGATGGAACCCCATATTCAGCCGCTCACCGTAGCACTCGCTATAAAAACAGGGCGGCCGGTAAAATGTATTCTGACGCGCGAAGAGGATTTCGAGATTGTCCGTGCCCGACATCCCTTTAAGATCAGGATGAAAACAGGAGCGGATGCAAACGGCAAATTGATTGCGCGTGAATGCGAGGTGCTTCTGGATTGCGGGGCCTTTGCCGATGACAGCCCCGGCGTGCTTGGCTATGCGCTGCTGATGTCGGGCGGGCCATATCGCATCCCCAATCAGCGCGCGACAGGCAAGCTCGTCTATACCAACAAGCTGCGTTTTGGTGCCTATAGGGGGTTTGGCAATCCACAGGTGACATTCGCGGGCGAACAGCAAATCGACGAGATCGCCCGTAGATTGGGGATTCAGCCCATCGAAATGCGCCGCCGAAACCTGTTAAAGCAAGGCGATGGCTGGTTTGTCGGGCCGAAAATCGCGTCGAACGGGCTTGAACGCTGCCTTGATGCGGTTGCGGCTGCATCCGGGAAGCCAAAAGCGTCGCAGGACAGGATCAAACGGGGCCGAGGCCTTGCCATCACAGCACATATTTCCGGCCTTCTAGGCACTGGCGCTATCGTCCGTATGTTGGAAGATGGCACGATCAGCCTCAATACCGGGGCTACGGATATTGGTCAGGGATCTGATACAGTGCTGGCGCAAATTTGTGCGGAAACCCTGAAAGTGCCCGTCGATATGGTGTCGGTGGCAAGCCCCGATACCGACGGGTCGCCCTATAATTGGGGAACCACCGCCAGTCGCGTGACCTACACCACAGGCCGCGCTGTAGCCGGTGCTGCGCGGGAGGTCGTCAATCAACTATTCCAGCATGCCGCAGAAATGCTGGAGGTGCCTATCGAAGATTTGGAATTGCGTGAGGGCGGAAGAGTGGCGTTGCGCGGATCAAACGAAGATTTGCCTTTCGCTGCGATCTCAGGCCGGGCGCATTGGGCCAAGGGCGGGCCAATTGTGGGCAGCCATACGCTTGTGTTTGACGAACCGACCCATGATCCAAAACGCGCGATTGCTCTTGGTTTGCCCTTTCCACAAATCGGCGTTTTCAGCTTTGGGGCAACCTTGGTTGACGTGGAGGTGGATCAGGTCACCGGCCAGACCCGGGTAGCAGAAGCCTGGAGCGCCATAGATGTCGGGCGTGCGATAAACCCCCGTCTCGTTGATGTGCAGACCGAGGGCGGCTTTGTCCAGGGCATGGGGTTTGCCCTCTATGAAGCAATGGTGTGGGACGGTGCGCGTCTCGCCAATCCCTCATTGCTGGATTATAAAATTCCGACCTCGGCGGATTCTCCGCATATCCACTCAATCATTATTGAAGATCCCGAACCAACTGGCCCTTTTGGTGCCAAGGGCGCAGGCGAGATTAGCTTGAATGCCATTCCGGCGGCGATAGCCAACGCTGTGAATACAGTGTGCCCCGGACTATCCCACGCATTACCGCTGACAGGTGAGCGCGTTTTGGAGCGGATCGAGGAAAGCGACAATGCGGCCTGAAGATTATCCAGCCCAAGATGTCTTCACCGAAATCGGTAAAAAATACCATTCACGCATCTTGGATCTGGCCGAAACCGTGCCCACAGAAGAGTGGCAATATGGGGAAAATCCTTATCAGTCCGTGGCGCTTTACCCAGCTGAGAAGCCGCGCGGTGACCTCATTGTGATGCTCCATGGCGGCGGTTGGACCAACGGTTACAAGGAATGGATGGCCTTTTGCGCGCCGGCCCTTACCGCGCGCGGCATTACTGCGGCAAGTCTTGGCTATCGCCTCGCGCCGTCCCATCTCTGGCCTGCAGGGTTCGAAGATGTTGCAGATGGTGTTGCGGAAATCTACCGCAGGGCTGGCGAATTTGGGGCAGATAAGGATCGGATTTTCGTCTCTGGTCATTCAGCAGGCGGCCATTTGGCTGCGCTTCTGGCGCTTAAGTCAGACTGGCAAGCCAGCCGGGGCTTGCCCGGCGATATCATAAAAGGCTCTTTGCCAATCTCTGGCACTTATATTTTTGGGCCAGATTCAGGCCTTTCGATGCGCCCGCGCTTTCTCGGCCCGGAAGGCGTTGGGAACGAACAGGCTGCGTCGCCCATGGAACATGTCCACGATGGCGCACCAGCCTTTCATATTGCCTGGGGCGAGAATGACTTTCCACATTTGCGCAGGCAGGCCGAGGCCTTTGCCAAGGCGCTTGCCACCGGCACGAACGCTGTCACTACACAAGTGTTGGCCGACGCAGATCATCTCAGGAGCCTCCTATGCCTCAGCGGAGATGGACGGCGCTTGGGTAACCGAAGCAGATAAATTCTTAAACCGGACATAAGTCCCTCAGAGAGGGGATGCCGGACTAACCAAGGGAGAAAAAAATGATTAGAAGACAGCTTTTTGGGATCGCATTGGGAACGGCTCTTGCGACTCTCGCAATGCCAGTATGGGCCGAAGACCCGGTCAAGATTGGTTATACCATGGCCCGCACCGGACTATTTGCCGAAGCAGCCCCTAGCCAGGAAAATGCCTACGCGCTTTGGCAGGAACAGGTGAATGCTGCAGGCGGGCTGGATGTCAATGGCGTAAAACGGATGATAGAATTTGTCAGCTATGACGATGAAAGTGATCCGGCAAAATCCGCGCAGCTTTATGAAAGGCTGATTACCTCTGACAAAGTGGACCTGCTCCTTGCTCCCTGGGGCACGCCCCATCACCTGAATGTTGCTGGTGTAGCTGAGCGATATGGCTTCCCAATAGTTGGAAACACCGCGGCCTCTGTCGCCATTCGCGAAGTTCAGCCTGGCAATATTTGGTTCCCGACCTCAGCCATTCCCGATAAGATCGGGCCAGAATTGGCGGCAATGCTGGCCGAGGCTGGGGTAGGATCAGTTTCGATCATCGCCAATGTGCTGCCCTTTAGTCAGGAAAACCTTGCCTTTTTGACCGCAGCGCTCAAAGCAGCGAATATCGAAATCAAAATGAGTGAGAACTATCCCCCTGATATCTCGGACATGACCCCGCTTATCACGCAGATGAAGTCTGCCGGAGCAGATGCGGTATTGGCGTTGACTTATCCGGCGGATGCTTTCCTTTACATGGGCCAGGCGCGCGAATTGGGGCTTAAAGCCGACCTGCAATTCATGCTGATCGGACCGACCATAGATGCCTTCAACAAGGCGTTCGGCCCGGCCGCTGACGGAGTCGTGACGCTGGCCCATTGGTCGCCAGCACAATCAGATTGGCCCCGTGCCAAGCCGTTTTTTGATGCTTATGTAGCAAAGTTCAATCAAGAACCGGACTATCTGGACAGTGCACTGGCCTATATGTCGGCTGAAATCCTGACACAGGCAGTCGCAAAGGCTGGTCTGAACAAGGACGCTTTGCGGCAGGCCATAGCCTCGGGCAGTTTTGATACGATCAACGGCGAAGTGCGTTTTGAAGGTGTGCAGAACAGCGTTACCCCAACCGCATTCGTCCAAAGGCAAGGTGATGTGACCGAGCTTGTCTGGCCCAAAAGCATCGCGACTGCGCCGCTTCAGTAAAAACCTTGCCCGGCGGTCATGGCCGCCGGGCGAACCCAACCGGTCCTAAATCGCTATGCTCGACATCATCCTTTCCCCGCAGCTATTTTTTGCTGCTGCAGTGCTGGGATCGCTTTATGCACTCATCGGGCTGGGTCTGAACCTTGTATATGGCACGATGCGACTTCTTAACATCGCCCATGGGGACATTGTGATGCTCGGGGCCTTTTCGGCCTTTTGGTGGTTCACATTGACCGGGTTTTCACCACTTCTGGCCCTGCCCCTGATTGCTGCTTTGGGTGCTTTGATCGGGCTTGGCCTGTATATTTTGCTTTTCCGGCGCCAGCTTGCACAAGGGCTTGACCCGGTGGCGATCGAGGCGCGGTCGCTTCTCCTGTTTTTTGGAGTCTCGGTCGTGATCCAGAATGTCACGGCACTTTTATTCACAGCCACTCCGCGCGCTTATCGGCATTTGGACGAAGTTTTTCGAATTGGTGATCTGGCCATGACCGGCAACCGAATTGCGGCCCTTGCCTGCTCTGTAGTGCTGTTAACCGCCATGTTGGTTTTTTTGAAAAAGACCCTTTTTGGTGTTGAGGTCCGCGCCCTGATCCAACACCGGGAAGCGGCCCGCATCGTCGGCATCAATGTAGAGAAGGTTCAGATAGTTGCCATTTCTATGGGCTTTGGCGTTACCGCCATTGCCGGTGCGCTTTTATCTATGACTGAGCTGACAACGCCCTTTATGGGCTTCCGTTTCACCATTGCGTCTTTCGTTGTCATAATTCTGGGCGGGCTTGGCAATATCAAGGGCGGCATTATGGCAGGGTTTCTGCTGGGCCTTCTGGAGATTTACGCCGTAACAATTTTTTCGGCCGAGGCGCGGTCGATTCTGATCTATGGTTGCTTTGTCTTGGCGATCGTGCTCAGGCCGCAAGGCTTGCTCGGCATTGGGAAAAAGGTATGAAAACCGCGACGGTCATCATAGCAATATCGGCCGCTGCCTCAGCTCTTTATTTCTTGGGGCTTTGGGCCGGGCCCTATTGGCAAATCGTGGTGCTGAATCTCGCTATGTGGATCGCGCTCACACAAAGCTGGAGCCTCTTTTCCGGTCTGACGGGATATATTTCGCTTGGTCATGCCGTGGCCTATGGGCTGGGTGCCTATGTCATGGCCTCCTTGTTTCGAGAATGGCCGATCTGGTTGATCATACCGGCAGGGGGGGTGGTGGCGGGCCTGTTCGCTCTCATTGTTGCCCTGCCGGTGCTCCGGGTGCGCGGACCTTATTTCGTGATCCTCACCTTCGGCTTGGCCGAGTTGGTGAAGTTCGTCCTTTTGGCCGTGGACACCGCTTTGGGACAGTCTTCTCGGCTCTTATTCGGGGCACCAAACACGCAAACCCTGCTGCTCTGGATGCTGGCTCTGGCAGTGGCGGCGACGTTGTTACGACACCAAATAGGGCTATCGCGGTTTGGGCGCGGTCTGATAGCCATTCGCGAAGATGAAACCGCCGCAGAAACAATCGGTGTCCCGATCACCCGTTACAAGGTTGCGGCATTTGCCCTTTCAACCGTGATTCCTGGTATGGTGGGTGCAATCATGGCTTTGCGATCCACCTATTTTGAGGTGTTGCAGGTCTTTTCGCCAACCATCTCTTTTACAATTGTCACTATGGTCATCATCGGTGGGTCAGGTGATGCCCGAGGCCCGGTGATGGGTGCGCTCTTTCTGGTTGCGCTCGCCGAGATTCTTCGCGGTCTTTCTCCTAAATTCTATCTGATTTTCCTAGGCCTCAGCCTTGTTCTGTTTGTAATTTTTTCACCCAACGGATTAACTGGATTGCTGGAAAGGAAGCCAAGATGAGCCTTCTGGAGATCAGCAACCTGTCTAAGAATTTCGGCGGGTTGAAAGCACTTGATTCAGTGTCTCTGCGCGTTCAAGAAGGTTCGACCCACGGGCTAATGGGCGCCAATGGTGCAGGCAAGACAACCTTATTTTCCATTATCGCTGGCAACCAGCCTCCAAGCTCGGGCAGCATAGTTTTTCAGAATAGGCGTATTGACGGCATGCGGCCCGACAAGATTTGTCGTGCCGGTATCTCGCGCACTTTCCAGATCGTGCGACCGTTCCCGGGGCTGAGCGTGCGCGAGAATGTTGAGACAGCCGCGCTCTTTGGTCGGGCACAACCGCCCAAGCAGTCTGAGCTGGGCCGGATCGTCGGCGACATCCGTCAGAATGTCACCTCGCTGATCGCGCCGACCAGCCTGCGGCGACGCTCACATTAGCAGGCCGCAAACGTTTAGAGGTTGCGCGCGCTCTTGCAACCGAGCCCAAGCTTTTGATGCTGGATGAAGTGATGGCGGGCCTCACTCCCAAAGAAGTTGAGGAGATGATAGTCACGCTTTTGGAGCTGAAAGTAAGGATGAACCTAACTATTCTCATCATCGAGCATGTCATGAGCGCTTTGAATCGTATCTCCGATGAAATAATTGTCCTTCATCATGGTCAGCTTATCGCGTCCGGTGACCCATCTGAGGTCATCGCTAACAAAATGGTGACCGAAGCGTATTTCGGCAGTGAAGACAATCCTCAGGAAAGCCACCTATGAACATCGATATGAATGATATTCATGCAGGCTATGGTGAAGTTCGCGTCCTGCAAGGCATCTCGCTCAAGGCGCTGAAAGGCAGGATTACTGCGATCGTCGGTGCTAATGGGGCAGGCAAATCAACTCTTATGCGTGTTTTGGCCGGGCTGTTGCCTGTGTCAAGCGGACAGTTGCGCGCTGATGGTCAGGACATTACAGAATTAGCTACACATACACGTGTCGGACGCGGCATCGTGCTCAATGCCTGAAGGCAGGTTTATTTTTCCTGACCTTCGGTCTATGAAAACCTTATTCTTGAGCGGTGAATTCACGCGCGATTAGGCAGCGGATCGCACCTTTGAACGCGTGCACATACATTTCCCGTCTCTGAGCGGCAGCAGCAAACAGCAGGAACCCTCTCAGGCGGCGAACAACAAATGTTAGCCTTGGGCAGAGGATTGATGGCGCTTCCGCAAGTGCTTTTGTTAGATGAACCGACGCTTGGCCTGGCTCCAACCATTGCCAGGCAGATCTTCCATATCATCCCAATCATGCGCGATCTGGGAATCACTATTCTCATAGCCGAGCAAGATCTCCTTCGAACCCTGCAAATCGCCGATTACGCCTATGTGCTCGAAAATGGTTCCCTTGCCATTGAAGGCGCGGGATCAGATTTGATTAAGCAAAAGACGGTCAGGCAAGCGTATCTTGGACAAATTGAACCAGAGGGCACAAAGCAAAAAATACGAGATAAGAAAGACTGGTGACCGAGAGGATCTGAACTCTGGCCTACAGATTGTGAATCTGTCGCTCTATCCTGCTGAGCGGGCTGCGTGACCTCGTTATGCCATTCGCCGGACGGCCCGGTCAATCAGAACTCCGGTCAATCAGAACCCCCTCAACAAAACTCCCCTCAATAAAATTCCCGGCCAGCCGCTGCCTGCCGGTTACTTTGCGGTAAATCTTAACCGCCTTATAAATAGAGGCCGGGCTGGTTGTTACTGTGTTTGCCAGCTTCTTTCTGGCGCTGATCCTGCCAGGTCAGGGGGCTGTGCGGCCAGGCAGATCAAAATAACAGGAAGCTGGCATGAACCGGCAAAAGCTCCTGGTCATAGAGCCGCTTGTCAGCATTGGCGATCTGATCTGGCACAAGCCCTGGCTGGACTGGCAGGCTGGCCGGATGCGGCTCAGACCTGATAGAAATCGCGATACCAGTCAACGAAACGGCGCACCCCCTCTGCGACCGGGGTGTCTGGCCGAAAGCCGGTCCAGGCGGCCAGTTTTGTTGTGTCCGAGGCGGTGGCATGAACATCTCCGGGCTGCATGTCCAGCATCTCATATTCCGCCTTTATTCCCAGTGTTTGTTCAATGGCCTCGACGAAGTCCAGCAGCGGTGTCGGCTGGCCATTGCCGATATTGAACAGGCGCGCCGGAGCCGCGCTGATCGCCGGGTCCGGCTGGCTGGCATCAAAATCGGGATCCGCTGTGGCGGGTTTGAAAATCACCCGCACGATCCCCTCGATAATATCATCAATATAGGTGAAGTCGCGCACCATCTGGCCCTTATTGAAGAGCGGCAGCCTTTCACCAGCCAGAATCTTTTTCGTAAAGGAAAACAGCGCCATGTCCGGGCGTCCCCAGGGGCCATAGACGGTAAAAAAGCGCAGGCCTGAGACGGGCATCCCATAGAGGCTGGCATAGGCATGGGCCATCCCCTCATTGGCTTTTTTGGTTGCCCCGTAAAGGGCCATCGGATGGTCCGCATGATCCGATTCGCCAAAGGGCATCTGCTGGTTCATCCCATAGACAGAAGAGGAGCTGGCATAAACCAGATGTCCAACCTGATGATGCCGGCACCCTTCCAGAATATTCAAAAATCCCTGAATATTGGAATCGATATAGGCTTGCGGATTGTCAATCGAATAGCGCACCCCGGCCTGAGCCGCCAGATTGACCACCGCTTCAAATTTTTCTGCGGCGAACAGATCAGCCAGCTGCCGGTCTTCCAGCCCCATTTTGACGAAACGGAATTGCTGGTTGCCGCTTTCCAGCAGGGCGAGCCGGGCCTGTTTCAGATCTACCGAATAATACGCATTGAGATTGTCCAGCCCAACCAGCTCATGCCCGTCTGCCAGCAGGCGGCGGCATAAATGAAAACCGATAAAGCCGGCCGCGCCTGTAACCAGAATTTTCATAAAACCTGTTCCCCGGACAGCAGATAAATACGGGCATAAGGATAATCATCATAGACCAGTTTGAACAGGCCGGAATTATCCCGACCCAGAAAAAACAGCTGGTTGAAACTGCTGTTGAACAGCTGCGGGTGCAGCAGCCAGCTTTGCGGGCCGGTGCGGGCGGTGCCGGTCTGCAAAATATGGCGGCCCGGATGCGGATAGACGCGCTGGCTGGCAAGAAACCCGTCCTCAGCACGCACCAGCCGGGCCAGCAGGGGCATCTGATTAATGCGCCCGCCTTCCAGATCATAGACCGACTGTCCGCAGCCCAGCTGCAGGCTGCCCGGCCCTGGATGGCAATCCAGCCAGTGATAGAACAGCTGGGCTGAGCCATCATTATAGGGCGGTATCACAGGCGTTCCGGCCCGCGGATCCCAGTTGCCCAGCTGGCTGATCGAGCCCATCCAGCCGGCCATCTGGGCGGTCAGCAGCAGATAGACAGGTTTTTGGCTGCGCGCGGGCTGCCGGGCCAGCCTGGCCTCAAAATCCGGGCTGGCGGTTATCTGGCGCAGCTTGGCGGGCGTGTTGTTGGCCAGCAGGCTAAGGATGCGGGCGGTTTCCGCCTGATCCGGGCTGAGCAGGGCACGGGCAATATAATGGGTGTCCGGGCGCAGCTGCCCGCCCGGGCTGTGCAGCACCGGCATCCGGGCATAAAATTGCGCGATATAGCCATAATCCCACCAGCTGGCCAGCACCGGCGGGGCAGAGTCACCCGCCCCTGATCCGGGTCCTGATCCGGGTCCAGATTTGGGCCCTGATTTGAGCCTGCTTGTCTGGTCCGCCGCCGCCCAATCCAGGGCCGCGATGATCTGCGGGCTGAAGGAGGGGCGCGGCAGATGCGTTAGCGGGCTGGAGACAAGGGCTGCGACCAAGGCAACACAGCTGGCACCCAGCCGCAAAAAATCGGGTCTGGCAGGCACAAGCCGGGTCACCCCCAGACTGAGCTCAGCCAGCAAGAACGCCCCGCCAAACCAAAAGGCCGGGGCAGAATAAAAGACCGCCCGGTTGCCCAAAAAAACCATCAGGCTGAAAAAACCGAACAGCGGGGCGGCTGCGATGGCCAGGCCCGGCCAGCGAACCACAAACAGGCCAATCCCGGCCAGACAGAACAGCCCGGCGGGCCAGCTGCCGGTCATCATCTCCAGCGCGGTGAACAGGCTGACCGGCTTGATCTCGGTGATTGTGGCATGGGTTTGCGGATAGGTCAGGCTGCCGCGCACAATCTCATCCAGAAGATAGGCAGACCGCCAGGGGGTGGGCAAATCCGCCCCGGCCAGCACAAGGAAACAGGCCAGCATCAAAGCAGTCATCAGCCAGCCGCGCCCCTGGATCAGCCCCAGCCAGACCAGCGCGGCGGCGGCCATCCAGATCAGTTCAGCCTTTGGATACCACCAGGTAAACAGCTGGCCCGCCAGCCCGGCCAGCAGAACCCAGACCAGCGCGCGGCGATTATCTGTCTGTCTGGCGGCCATGAAAATCAACGCAAAAAGCCCGTAAAACAGGCCCAGATTAAGCTGATCAGTATCGATCCGGCCCACCGAGCTGCGCACCAGATAGGCTTGGCAGAGACCGCCGCCCAGCGCAGCACCCGCCCCGAAAAGCGGCCAGCCCAGCGCTGCAAAGGCGGCCCAGACCAGCAAGGCGGTGGCAAAAGCGGTCAGCGGCAATAACAGATGCCCGGCTTTCAGCAAGGCCGTCTGGCTGGCCTCCCCGGCCAGCTGGGCCAAGAGCACCGAGAGCAGCGGCGCGCTGCGCCATTCCGGCGGCTTCCCACCTTCTGCCTGCGCCGCCTCTGCGATTTTCAGCGCGCGGGCCTGATTGAGAAAATAGCCTGCATCATTGGTCGAGACCAGACTGGCCCCATTATATTGCGTCAGGGAGGGGGCCGCCTGCCAAAGCGTATATTGATGCGCGCGCACCGCATAATTCATCCCTGCCGCCAGCAGCGCCAGCACCAGACCGGCCAGCAGCACAAAGCGCGGCACAGGCAGGGGCCGGCAGGTCTGCCGCAGCCGCACAAGCACAGATTTACCCACCAGAACGCCCCCTTTCCAACGCGGTTTTGCTGGCCGTCAGCCTAGCATTGCGGACAGGCTTGCAAAAACTATTCCTTTGGCCAGTCACAGCGGATGTTTTGCGGTTTTTTTGCCGCCCCTCTTTTCCTGGCTGGCCAGCTGCGCTAGACTGTCACGCAGAACCGCCCAAAGGGGTTGAAAATGGCTAAAAACGCTTCTGTCATGGCAAATATCACCGCTCTCCACCGCGAGGCAGAGGCCGCCCATCTACGCCTTGTGCGGGCGGATGGCGAGCCGGTTTTGCTGGAAAAAAAGGCGGGCATGCTGGCCCGTATAGATGCCTTGCAGGCAGAGGCAGAAAGCATCGCTGGCCAGCCGGAGCAGCCAGCCGAGCCGCAACAGGATGCGGCAGCCCGCCAGCAGATGATGGACCGCATCGGCCAGCTGGACAGGCAGGCGCGGGCCGCAGATACGGAGGCGCTGGCGGCAAAGCTGGAAGAAATCAAACAGGCGGTGGCAACTGCCGAAACCAGCAAGGGCCAGGCCAGGCCCGGCCGGACCGAGACAGATATTGACGCGCTGGTCGAAGAAAAGGTGCAGGAAATTCTGGTGCGTGATTTGCCGCGTCTGGTGCGTGATGAGCTGCTGGCCCTGAAAGAGGCTGCCAGCGTGCTCGCTGACACCCCGCCAGCCACTCCGGCAGCTATTCCGCCAGCCAGTCAGGCAGCTGCGCCGGACCGCAAGCGGCGCACCCGCAAGACCGGCAAGGGCTAAGCAGCGTCATTAATCGGCGTAATCGGGCTCTTCTTTATCCAGCACGGCGCGGATGGCGGCCATGTGATGGCCGCTTTCCAGATCATATTCTTCCCATTGGCGGGCGGTTTTTTCCGCTGTTTTCGCATCCATGACCGCCAGCTTCTGCCCGCTGGCCAGCGCCGTCATATAGGTGCGGCAGGCGCGTTCCAGATAATAGATCAGATCAAAGGCCAGCCCCGGCGTCTGGGCCGCTGTCATGACCCCGTGATTGCCCATCATCAGCACGCGCTTATTGCCCAAAAGCGTGCTGAGCCGCTCTCCCTCGGCCCCGATACCCATCCCGTCAAAGCCGGTATCCCAGGCCAGCCGGTTATAGAAACGCGCACAGCTTTGATCCAGCGGCGGCAGATCCGGCTCAGCCAGACACATCAGCGCGGTGGCATAATGCGGGTGCAGATGCAGCAAAATCCGGGCTTGCGGATTCGCCCGGTGCATCGCCCCGTGAATGCCCCAGGCGGTGATGTCTATTTTGGGATCTGCCGGATCAGGCGGGTTATGGTTATCCAGCAGGATCAGATCGCTGGCGCGCATGGCGGAAAAATGCACGCCATAGGGATTCATCAAGAATTGCTGGCCGTCCGCCGAGACGGCACAGGAATAATGATTGGCAATGCCCTCATGCAGCCCCTCTCTGGCTGTCCATCTGAACAGGGCCGCCATATCGCGGCGCAATTCTGTCATAGCAGTATCGGTTATGGTTTGCGGATGGGTCATGCCAAGCCCTCTTTCCTGTCAGACCGGGAACAGGGTTTTCCTCTCCGCCAGCTTGCCGCATTTTTTTCGGATCGCAAACAAAAATTGCCAGCATTGCATTTGTCCGTCTGATATGTCTTGTTATGGAAGGTCAGTCATCCATCTTGCAGGGGCTGGAGAAATGCAGAAAATTCGAAATTGGAATGCTGGCGGCCCGGTGGAGGCGGCGCGCCCCTTGCGGCTGCTCGACAAAACCTATCCGGCGACTGGAGAGGTGATCGCCCAAATGGAACTGGCAGATGATCAGCTGCTGGATGAGACGGTGCGTCTGGCCAAATCAGCGCAGGAAAAATGGGCCGCCCTGTCCGGTCAGGAACGGGGCCGCATCATGGCGCGGGCGGGCCAGCGCCTGATTGAAGCCAATGAGGAGCTGGCGGCCCTGGAAGTGCGCGATGTCGGCAAGCTCTATTCCGAAGCCGTCTCAGGAGATGTGCCCAGCGGGTCAGAGGCGTTTGAATTTGCGGCTGCGCTGGCCATGACGCAAAACGGCACGGCGCATCGCTGGCCGGGGGCGCTCGGCTATACAGAGCGGGTGCCGCTGGGGGTGTGTGCCGGTATCGGGGCCTGGAACTATCCGGCGCAGATTGCCTGTTGGAAGGCGGCCCCGGCACTGGCAACCGGCAATGCCTTTATCCTGAAGCCAGCTGAGGAAACGCCGCTGGTGGCGGCGCGCATTGCTGAATTGCTGGCTGAGGCGGGTCTGCCGGATGGGCTGTTCAATGTGCTTTACGGGGATCATGAGCTGGGCGCGGCCATTTGCCGGCATCCCGGCATTGCCAAAATATCGCTGACCGGCGGGGTGGAGACCGGCAAGCTGATTCTGGAGCAATCTGCGGCCAGTCTGAAAAAGGTCACGCTGGAGCTGGGCGGCAAGGCGCCGCTGCTAGTTTTTGCCGATGCCGATTTTGACCTGGCTGTCCAGACCGCGCTGGATGCCAATTTCTACACGGCCGGAGAGGTTTGTTCCAATGCCACGCGGGTCTTTGTGGAACAGGCGATCTTGCCGGATTTTCTGGCGGCGCTGAAAGAGCGGGCTGAGGCGATGCAGGTCGGGGATCCGATGGACCCGGACAGCCATTTGGGCGCGCTGATTTCTGCAGCGCATCTGCAAAAGGTTCTGGAATTTGTTGCGATTGGCAAAAAAGAAGGGGCGCGGCTGATTTGCGGCGGGGAGCAGGTTTTTCCGCCCGGCTTTGAGGGCGGCCATTTCATGGCGCCGACGATTTTTGCTGACTGCCATGATCAGATGCGAATCGTGCGCGAGGAGATTTTTGGCCCGGTGATGTCAGTCTCTGTCCTTTGACAGTGAGGACGAAGCCATTGCCCGGGCCAATGACAGCGATTTCGGTCTGGGGGCCGGGCTGGTAACCCGGGATCTGGCCCGCGCGCACCGGGTGGCTGGCGCGCTGAAGGCAGGCAATGTCTGGGTGAACAGCTATAATCTGATCCCGCCGGATTGGCCTTTCGGGGGCTCTGGCCAGTCTGGTTTTGGGCGCGAAAGTTCGGCCTTTGCCCTGGAATCCTATACCGAAATCAAGGCGACCTATATTCAGCTATGAGCCCGCCGCCCGCAAAACTGGTTCAGATTATGGCCGGGGCCCGCCAGGGCGGGGCAGAGCTGTTTTTTGAAAGGCTGGCGCTTGGATTTGCCGAGCGGCAGATAGACCAAACCGCCCTGATCCGGCCCTGGCCAGAGCGGGCGGCCCGGCTGCAAGCCGCCGGTATTGAGGTGCGCGGCCAATCCTTTGCGCGCCCGCTGGCCGGCCTCAATCGCTGGCAGATTGGTCGCCAGCTGAAACGGATCGATCCGCAAATCGTGCTGTCCTGGATGAGCCGGGCGGCAGCCCGGGTGCCGGCTGGAAGCTGGGTGCATATCGGGCGGCTGGGCGGCTATTATCCGCTGCGCCATTACCGCAGCTGTGACTGGCTGGTCGCCAATACCGGCGGTATCGCGGACTGGCTGGTGGCGGAGGGCTGGCCGCGCGAGCGGGTGCGGGTATTGGTGAATTTTGTTCCCCCGGCCCCGCAACAGGCGGCCCGGCGCGCCGATTTCGCCACCCCGGACGGAGCACCGCTGATTGTCGCGCTGGGCAGGCTGCATCCGAACAAGGCCTTTGATGTGCTGCTGGCGGCACTGGACCATATCAGGGGCGCACATCTCTGGCTGGCCGGGGACGGGCCGGAAAAGGCAAGGCTGCAGGCGCAGGCGGCCAGTCTGGGCCTGACCGGGCGGGTGCATTTCCTTGGCTGGCAGAGCAATCCGCAAGCCCTGATCAAGGCGGCCGATCTGTTCATCTGCCCTTCGCGCCATGAACCGTTTGGCAATGTGATTGCTGAGGCCTATTCCGCCGGCACGCCGGTGCTGGCCAGCGCATCGCAAGGGGCGCTGGAATTTGTGCAGGATGGCAAGACCGGGGTTTTGGTTGCAACCGAGGATAGCCAGGCGCTGGCCGAGGCGGCCAATAGCCTGCTGGCGGACAAGCCGGGCCGGGACCAGCTGGGGGCGGCGGGCTATCAGCGCTGGCAAGAGCAGTTTGCCCCGCCGCAGGTTCTGGATAGCTGGCAGGATTTTTTTGCCAAAGTCTCCAAGGGCGTTTCTGATGGCGTTTCTGGCGGGGGGATCAGCTGATGTGCGGGATTGCAGGCTATTTTCTGAAAACCGCGGCCACGGCCCCGGCTGGCCTGCTGGACCGGTTTGCCGGGCTGATGACGCATCGCGGACCAGATGGAACGGCCAGCAAAATTATCGGCTCCGCCGGGTTTGTGCATACTAGGCTGGCGATTGTTGATCTGGCAGGCGGGCAGCAGCCTTTTGCAGAAGATCAGAAAATGGCCATGGCCAATGGGGAAATCTACAATCATCAAGCCCTGCGCGGGCAGCTGGAACCGGCAGAGCGGCCGGACAGCCTGTCTGACTGCGCGGTGATCCTGCCGCTTTTCAGCCGCCATGGCAGCCCCTTTGTTGAGCAGCTGCGCGGAATGTATGCGCTGGCCGCCTATGATGGCCGGACGGATCGGGGCATTCTGGGGCGGGATGCGTTCGGTATCAAGCCGCTCTATTATCTGGAGACGCAGAGCGGGATTTATTTTGCCTCTGAGCCCGGCGTGCTTCGCAAGGCCGGGCTGGGCGCAGCGAATATGGACCCGCTGCGCGCCGCCCTGTTGCTGGATCAGCAATATTACAGCGGTGCAGAGATGATTTGCGGCCCGATAAAAAGGCTGCTGCCGGGCGAGGTGCTGGAGATCGCAAACGGCCAGATAGCCGGGCGGTTTTTTGATCGCCCGCTGGAGGCGGGACCGGCGCAAAACAGTGATCCGGCAGAGCTGGATGCGCGCCTGGAAGAGTCGGTCGCCGCCCATCAAATGGCCGATGTGCCCTTTGGTATGTTCCTGTCAGGCGGCATTGATTCCAGCATTTTGCTGGCGCTGATGGCGCGGCTGAACCCGTCCCCGGAGACCGCCCCGCTGCTGGCCTATACGGCGCGTTTTCCCGATGCGCCGGTGCCGGATGAGACCGGGCTGGCCCGCCAGCTGGCTGATCAATGCGGCGCAGATTTTATTGATTGCCCCTATGGAAAGGCAGATTTTTTTGCCGATGCCGGCCTGGCGGTTGCGGCTTGTGATGATCCGGCGGCTGATTATGCGATTTTGCCCAGCCTGCATCTGGCCCGCCGCGCGGCCCGTGATGTCAAGGTTATTCTGAGCGGCGAGGGGGGCGATGAATTTTTTGCCGGCTATGGGCGCTATCGCCGCCGTCTCAGCCTGTGGCCCTCGGCCCCGCGGCCGCGGCCCGGCGTGGCGCTGAAAGCCGGGCTGTTGCGGGCCGGGCTGGCCAGCCAGCTGCAGGGCCATCTCTCCCAGCCGGCCACCCAGCCGGGCCTTGCGGCCGGTTTTGGGGTGCGCCTGCTGGATCGGGACCGGGCCTTGCGCCAGATTCAGCGCGCCGATATTGACAGCTGGCTGCCGGATAATCTGCTGATCAAGCTGGACAGATGTTTGATGCGGGCCTCGGTTGAGGGGCGCACCCCCTTTATTGACCGCCAGCTCTCGGTCTGGGGCTATCATCTGCCAGCCCGGGCCAAGCTGCGCGGGCGGCATGGCAAATATCTGCTGCAGGGCTGGCTGGCCGAACATCTGCCCGCAGCCCGCCCGTTCCAGCGCAAGAGGGGGTTCAGCGTGCCAGCTGGCTATTGGGTCGCCAGTGAGGCCGCAAGGCTGGCGCCGCTGCTGGAAAGCCTGCCGCTGCTGGGCTCTCTGGTTACGCCGGGCTCGGTCGCGGCGGTGCTGGAAGCGGGCCGAAAGGCAGGCGATAATCGTCTTGGCGCGCGCGGCGGCCTGCTGGCCTGGCGGCTGCTGTTCCTTGGCCTGTGGGAGCAGATACATCTCAATCAGGTGGATCCCGAACAGCCGGTCTGGGATATTCTGGCCGCCCGCTAGACCGCTTCCGGCAAGGGCAGCGCGGTGGTGTATTTTATCTCTTCCATGGCAAAGGACGAGCTGACATCTTTCAGCTTCACCTCAGCTATCAGCCTTTTATAGAAGCGGTCATAGGCGGCCATATCCTCAACCACCACACGCAGCATATAATCAACCGCGCCTGACATCCGGTAGAATTCCACCACCTCTGGCCGCTCGGCAATGCGCTGGGCAAAATTATCCAGCCATTCCGCATTATGCTGATCGGTGCGGATGGCGACGAAAACGCTCATCCCCAGACCAATGGCCGGGGCGTTCAGCAAGGCCACCCGGCCGCGAATAATGCCGGTCTCCTCCATTTTCTGGATGCGCCGCCAGCACGGGGTGACAGACAAGCCCACCTTGCGGGCGATATCAGCGACCGGCTGGGCCGCATCTTCCTGGAGCAATTCCAGTATTTTGACATCCGTGGCATCCGGGCGAAATTCTGGCTTGGACATGGGAAACCTCCTCTGGTGACAAAAAATTTTTGCCAAAATAACAGGCAAGCCGCCCGAATACAAAAAATTTTTCCCCAAAAATAAACAGATCGAACTCACAAAGGGCCTCTTTTCTGATTGGCGATCACTGGACAGAACAGCAGAAGCGTTGCATTGTGGCGGCCATGTCGGCATCCTTTTCGCATTTGCCCGCAGGCGGGCTGTATCTTTATCCGCAAGGCTGGACGGATTATGAGCTGCTGGATTCCGGTGCCGGTGAGAAGCTGGAGCGGTTTGGCCCCTATCTGTTTGTCCGCCCGGAGGCACAGGCCCACTGGCCGCGTTTTTTGGAGGAGTCTGTCTGGCAATCGGCGCATGGCCGGTTTGTCGCCAGTTCTGAAGACAGTGCCAGGGGCGGGCGCTGGCAGCTGCAAAAGAGCCTGCCGGAAAGCTGGCAGATAGGGTTTGACGGGTTGCGCTTTACCGCCCTGCCGACCGCCTTTCGCCATCTGGGCTTTTTTCCCGAACAATCGGTGCATTGGCGCTGGTGTGCCGGGCGGATTGCGGATTTTATCGCCCGCCAGGGCCGGGCGCCGCGGCTGTTGAACCTGTTTGCCTATTCCGGTGTGGCCAGCCTGCACGCGGCGGCGGCCGGGGCAGAGGTGACGCATCTTGATGCCAGCAAGAAGGCCGTTTCCATGGCGTTTGACAATCGCAACCTGTCCGGCCTGCAATCGGCGCCGATTCGCTTTATTACAGATGATGCGATGGGGTTCTTGCAAAGAGAGGCGCGGCGTGGGCGCAACTATGATGCCATTATTCTGGACCCGCCCAAATATGGGCGCGGCCCGAAAGGCGAGGTCTGGCAGCTGGAACGCGACCTGCATCCGCTGTTGCAGGCTTGCCGCGCGCTGCTTTCAGACAGTCCGCTCTTTGTGGTGGCCACACTCTATGCCGTGCGGCTCTCAGCCCTGGCAGCGCATGAGGCGCTGGCCGCCGGGATGGCGGGGATTGGCGGGCAGACCGAATCAGGGGAAATTGCGATTATGGAGAACCGGCCAGATGGCCGGGCCATCGGCCAGGCCCTGTTCGCGCGCTGGCTGGCTGCCGGCTATGGGCCGGATCAGAATTAGGCAAAACCGGCTATTGGCAGCGCAGCCATTCATAGGCGGCAAGGCCGGTTGCCACCGCCAGATTGAGACTGTCTGACCGGCCCTGCATCGGCATTTTGACCAGCTGATGGCAGCTGGCGGCCAGCGCGTCTGTCAGCCCGGCCTGCTCATTGCCCATCACGATAATCTGCGGCCCGCCCCAGTCAGCTGTGCGATAATCCACCGCAGCTGGCAGGGCGGTGCCGGTTATCCGGCCTGGCCAGCCTTTGGCAAAAGCAAGAAAACCCGGCTCATCAAGGCGGGTGATCGCAACATTGAAAATAGCCCCCATAGAGGCGCGCACCGCCTCAACCGAAAACGGATCACAGCTCTCGCCAATCAGGATAATCCCCGCCGCCCCGACCGCATCAGCGGTGCGCATGATGGTGCCCAGATTGCCCGGGTCGCGGCATCTGTCCAGCGCTATCCAGCAGCGGGCCGGGTCCGGCTGGATCACATCCGGGCTGGCCTCAACCATCGCAAAGGCCGCGATAACCATTTGCGGATTATCCTTGCGGCTGATTTTCCCCAGCAAGGCCGGGCTGACCGGCAAGGCGCGCCCGCCGCCTGTCTGGCAGGCCGCAATCAGCCTGTCCAGCCCCGGCATATCCGGCCTGTCCGCTGCATAAACCAGCCTTTGCGGCAGATGGCCCAGCTGCACGGCCTCGGTGCAGATACGCATCCCCTCGGCCAGAAACCAGCCGGTCTGGCGGCGATATTTGCGCAAGGCCAGCGAGCGCAGCAGCTTTATATCGGCATTGGCCGGGGAGGTGATGATGTCTGCGGGCATGGGCTGGGGCCGCCTTTTTGTCTAGAACAGCCCTTCGACAAAACCGGTCTCGGCGATGCGAATCGATTCCGCCGCCGGCTTTCTGGGCAGGCCCGGCATGGTCATAATATCCCCGCAGATAACCACCACAAAGCCAGCCCCGGCAGATAGCCGCACCTCTCTTATTGGCACAACATGACCGCTGGGGGCGCCGCGCAGATTGGGATCGGTGGAAAAGGAATATTGCGTCTTGGCCATACAGACAGGCAGATCGCCATAGCCGGCCGCCTCCCATTCGCGCAGCTGGTCGCGTATCCGCTTGTCCGCAGCAACATCATCGGCGCGGTAAATACGGGTTGCGATGGTCTTGATCTTGTCAAACAGGCCCATATCCGTGCCATAGAGCGGGGCAAACTGGGCCGCCCCGGACTGGCAGAGCTCCACCACCTTGCGGGCCAGCCCCTCGGTTCCCTCAGAGCCCTTTTCCCAGTGCTGGCAGAGGATCGCCTCAACCCCGACTGAGGCAGCTGCCTGTTCAATGGCGGCAATCTCAGCCTCGGTATCAGTGATGAAATGGTTGATGGCGACCACCACCGGCAGGCCGAATTGCTTGATATTTTCAATATGGCGCAGCAGGTTCACGCAGCCCTTTGTCACCGCCTCGGCATTGTCCTTGCCCAGCTCTTCTCTGGCGACGCCGCCATTCATCTTCAGCGCGCGGGCAGTCGCGACCAGCACCACGCAATCCGGGTTCAGCCCGGCCTTGCGGCATTTGATATCAAAAAATTTCTCGGCCCCGAGATCCGCCCCGAAGCCAGCTTCTGTCACCACAAAATCGGCCAGTTTCATCGCCGATTTGGTGGCGATAACAGAATTGCAGCCATGCGCGATATTGGCAAAGGGCCCGCCATGGATAAAGGCTGGGTTATTTTCCAGCGTCTGCACCAGATTGGGCTGCATGGCATCACGCAGCAGCACGGTCATCGCCCCATCGGCGCCAATATCCCGGCAATAGACCGCGCTTTTGTCACGCCGGTAGGCAATGATGATATCGCCCAGCCGCTTTTGCAAATCCTCCATATCTTCTGCCAGGCAGAGAATCGCCATGATTTCCGAGGCGACCGTAATATCAAAGCCGGATTCCCGCGGAAAGCCATTGGCCACGCCGCCCATGGAGACGATATTCTGGCGCAGGCCCGGTCATTCATATCCAGAACCCGCCGCCAGACAATCCGGCGAATATCAATCGCCTGCTCATTGCCCCAATAGATATGATTGTCAATCATCGCCGAGAGCAGGTTATGGGCAGAGGTGATGGCGTGAAAATCACCGGTAAAATGCAGGTTGATATCTTCCATCGGAATCACCTGGGCATGGCCGCCGCCAGCCGCCCCGCCCTTCATGCCAAAACAGGGGCCGAGCGAGGGCTCGCGCAGGCAAATCAGCGCCTTCTCACCGATCCGGTTCAGCCCGTCACCCAGCCCGACCGTTGTGGTCGTCTTACCCTCACCGGCCGGGGTCGGGTTGATCGCGGTGACCAGAACCAGCTTTGCATCCTGCTTGTCCGGCTGTGCGCCTAGCCAGCCCAAATCCAGCTTTGCCTTGTCATGGCCATAGGGTTTCAGGGCTTCAGCCGGGATAGTCAGGTCTTTGCCGACATCCAGTATCGGGCGCGCCTTGGCGGCGCGGGCAATATCAATATCACTCATTTTCAGTGTCCTTATGCTCCAACAGGCTTTTTGTATCGGGTCACGTAGGGGAATTTTGGTTGTTGCCGACACTCTATAGCAAAAAAACACCCTGACGGGAAAATGGTTTCCCGATACGAAAACGCTTTTCAGCAAAGATTGTTTGTGATTTAGATTTTCTCAGGGATTGTTTTTCCTGCTTTTGTTGCTGGCAACCTGCGGCAGGTTTGAGGTGATTATGCAAGATGAGCGCATCCGAAATCTTCTGCAATCGAGCGTTGGGGCCGGCACGCTGAAAGTTGGCTTTTTGCTGGTGGAAAATTTTTCCATGCTGGCCTTTGCCTCAGCCATTGAGCCGCTGCGCGCGGCCAATCGCATGGCAGAAACGCAGCTGTTTGACTGGGTTGTCGCCGGGGCGGCGGGTGAGACTGTGCGGGCCTCAAACGGCATTACAGTCATGCCGGAACACACGCCGGACGCGCTGGCCCAATGCCGGCTGGTCTTTGTCTGCTCCGGTCTTGATGTGCAAAAATATACCGATAAGAGCCTGCTTAATCTGGTGCGCAGGCTGGATCGCAGCGGGGCGATTACCGGGGCGATTTGCACCGGAACCTATATCATGGCGGCGGCCGGGCTGCTGGATAACCGATCCTGCACCATCCATTGGGAGAATATAGACGGGCTGGCTGAGGAATTTCCGTTGCTGGAGGTGACCTCTGAGCTATTTGAAATTGATGATACCCGCATCACCTGTTCGGGCGGCACGGCGGCGCTGGATATGATACTTTATCTGATTGGCCAGGCGCATGGCCAGGTGCTGGCTGCCAAAGTCTCAGAACAATTTATCCATGACCGAATCCGCGATCCCTCTGACCGCCAGCGTATGGAATTGCGCTCGCGCCTTGGCGTGTCGCATCCCAAATTGCTGGCCGTTGTGGGCCATATGGAATCGCATTTGGAAGAACCGCTGTCCCAGACCCAGCTGGCCAGCATGGCGGGCTTGTCCACGCGGCAGCTGGAAAGGCTGTTCCGCAAATATCTGCGCACCACGCCGACGCGTTATTATCTCAATCTGCGGCTGGCCCGGGCGCGCCACCTGTTGCGGCAAACTTCCATGTCCATTCTATCGATAGCCCTGGCGTGCGGTTTTGTGTCCGCCTCGCATTTTTCCAAATGCTACCGGGAAACCTATGGGCGCACCCCGCGCGCTGAACGGATTCCCGATGATATGGCAAATGCCTAGCGGGCGCCCGCCGCTGTTATGGGTTTAGCCCTCCTGTGCAGTATTGGCCGCGGCGCGAATGGCGCTGACCATGCTGGCCAGCCCGTTGCGGCGGGTTGCTGACAAATGCTTGTCGAGACCAATTTTGGCCAGGAAATCAGGCTCGGTTGCCAGAATATCGGCAGCTGTCTTGTCTGAATAAACCCGCAGCAGCAAGGCGATCAGCCCGCGCACAATAGCCGCATCGGAATCCGCAAAATAGCGCAGCTGCCCGTCCGCCTGCTGTTCGGCGGCAAACCAGACTGTTGATTGGCAACCGGATAATTTGCAGCCATCCACCCGGTATTTGTCCGGCAGGGGGGGCAGCTGGCGGCCCTGATCAATCAGCTGTTCATATTTGTCCGCCCAGTCATCAAAAAAGCTGAACTCCTCAATGATTTCGGCAGCGGCCTGTTCGGTTGCGCGCATGGGCTGTTATCTTTCCTTATTGCGGCGGCCGGATAGCTGTGGCCGGGTTGGCGGGCCGCCGGTTTTGTTCCCTTTGCCATTCCCCTCTTGCCTTGGGCTGGCAGCAGGGGCAAAACTGACATGGGAAGGGCGGGCGTGTTTTTCAAGGTGAAACTAGACCGCCTGCTGGCACAGCACAAGCCGTGCCGGATAAATCTCTTGCCGGGCATGGCCAGAAGGCCGGCCCGCCAGCACAGGCTGAAGGGCGTTTTTGGATGACCGGTCGCGATTTTGGCAGCAGCACTATGGACAGGGCAGATTATCTGCTGCTGGGGGCAGTTTTGCTGGCCTTTCTGGCGCGGCTCTGGCTGCTGCTGGTCTCGCCGCTGGAGCCGGGGGTGGATGAGGCGCAATATTGGGTCTGGTCGCAGGATCCCGGCCTTGGCTATTATTCCAAACCGCCGCTGATTGCCTGGCTGATAGGCCTCAGCCATTGGCTGCTGGGCCATCATGTCTTTGCCATCCGGCTGCCGGCCCTTGTGATCCAGACGGCCAATATCCTGCTCATCTGGCAGGCCGGGCGCCTGCTTTTCGGGGCTGCGGCGGGCCGCTGGGCGGGTTTTGGCTGGCTGTTACTGCCAGCGGTCGGGATGGGCAGCTTTTTCATCTCCACCGATACGCCGCTGCTGTTTTTCTGGCTGTTGGGGCTGGTCTGCCTGATCAGCGCGATGCGGCCGGCCCGGTCGGGCGGGCGCTGGTTCTTTCTGGCCGGGCTCAGCCTTGGGTTCGGGATGCTGGCAAAATATGCGGCCATCTGGTTTCTGGCCGGGCTGGTCATTTGGCTGGTTCTGGACAGCAGGCAGGCGCGGGGCCGCCTGCGCCGCCTTGGCTTGTTTCTGGCCGGGCTTGTGCTGGCGGCCAGCCCGACGCTGATCTGGAATCTGGGCAATCAGGGCCAGACCGTCCGGCATTTGTCAGAAAATGCCAATCTGGGCGGCGCGCCGGGCGGGCTGGGCGCGCTGGGTGATTTTCTGGCCTCGCAATTTCTGGTGTTCGGCCCGCTATTTTTAGTGCTGGGGCTGGCGGGTTTTGTCGGCGGCAGGGAGCGGCTGTTTCTGGCCTGTTTCTCGCTGCCGGTGCTGGCGGGCATCAGCTTGCAGGCGCTGTTGAGTGAAGCCAATGCCAACTGGGCAATCACCGCGGCTCCGGCGCTGATACTGGCTGCTGGCGGGCTGGCTGCGTCCGGCTGGGCGCGCTTTGCCAGCCTGGCCCTGCTGGTCAATGGCGGGCTGGCTGTGCTGTTGTTTGGCGTGCTGGCCACGGCCAGTCTGGGGCCCTTGCCGATTGCTTCTGATCCGCTGCGCCGTCTCAAGGGCTGGGAGGGGCTGGCGGGCGACATAACCCCCTATCTGGATCGCTATCAGGTGCAGACCCTGCTGGCGGACAGGCGCGATACGGCCAGTATTCTCAGCTGGTATTTGCATGGACGGCCCCTGAAGATAGAGGTCTGGGACCGGGATGGGGTGCCAGGCAATCATTTTGAGCTGACCGCCCCGTTCGGGCCGGATAGCAGCCTGCCTGTCCTGGGGCTGACCGGGCGACGCGACGGGCTGGCGGATCTGCCTGATCAGCTGGCGAGAGCCGGATTGGAGGGGGCCGAATTGGACTGGGAATTGGACTGGGCCGAATTGGACTGGACCGGGCCGGTGGGCCAGTCAGACCGGGCGATCAGTGCCCGCCGCACCCGGCAGAAATATTTTTTTATCGCCGGCGGGAGCTGAGCAGGCAGATAGCGGGAAACAGGCTTTATTCTGCCCGTGACAGGGCCTTGCGAAAGGCAGCCAGCGTTTCTGCGCTGACATGATGTTCCAGCCCTTCAGCATCTTCTTCGGCAATTTCGGCCTCGACACCAATATGCACCAGAAAATCTCTCACCAGCTGATGGCGCTGGCGACAGGCCTCAGCCAGCTCGCGTCCGGCTTGCGTCAAAAAGATGGATCGGTAGGGCCGCGTCTCGGCCAGCCCCTCTCTTTGCAGGCGCTGTATCGTGGCATTGACAGTCGGGGCGGTGACGCCGAATCGCTGGGCCAGATCAACCGCGCGGGCTTCGCCTGTCTCATCGATCAGCTCGGCGATCATCTCCACATAATCCTCGGCGATCTCGGATTGGTGGGCGCGCCGAATCCGCTCAAACTTCGCGGCTGATTGTTCGGTGCTGCTGGTTTTTTCCAACGCCAATCTCGTCTCCCCTTTTTCCCGAATCAGGACTCTGCGGGACAGCTGCCTGCAACCCAGTCATGCAACCCAGTTCCCGCGATTAGCTCCAGCCGGACAAAGCCTCTGGCACGCAGCTGGCCAGAGTTGCAGACCTACAGATAGACAAGAAGTTTAGGTGATGCAAACTTTTTTGTATTTTTTTATTTTGGCTGGTTTATGGCACGCTGCCCGCTGTCCGGTATGATTTTGATTGACCTTGCCGGACGGCCCCGCCAAAAAAGGGGCGGACCAAACGGCCCTCTGCGGCACTGCCGCCCAAGATGTTGGCCTGCCGTAAAAAAGCACAGGGAGCAGAAAAGATGTCACAGTCGGAAAACCTGACCGAAAGCCAGCAAACCGAATTGGAAGCGGCCGCCTTTCGCCGCCTTGTCGCGCATTTGCAAGCCCGCCCGGATGTGCAGAATATTGATCTGATGATTTTGTCCGGCTTTTGCCGCAACTGCCTGTCGCGCTGGGTGGGTGAGGCGGCTGCTGAAAAAGGGCTGGATATGGACCGCGATCAGGCGCGGGAAATGATTTACGGCATGGCTTATGAAGAGTGGAAAAAAGCCTATCAAAAAGAGGCCACCCCGGAACAGCAGGCAGCCTTGAAAGCCGCTTCCAAAGACTGAACCAGCCTGCATCACACCAGCAAAGAAACGGAGCAAATCATGGCCGAAAACGGGGACAGCAAAACCGCCACTTCTGAACAGCTGCGCCAATATATTGAGCGGGTAGAAAGGCTGGAAGAGGAAAAGCGCGCCTTGATGGCCGATATTCGCGATGTCTATTCAGAGGCGAAGGGAAACGGCTTTGAGCCAAAAATCATGCGCCGGATTGTCAAGATGCGGGCCATGGACAAGGACCTGCTTTCAGAAGAGGATTTTCTGATCTCCTCCTACCGTCAGGCTGTCGGGCTGGGCGAATGAGCGGCAGCTTTGCAGACAGGCTGGCGGCCGCGCTGGAAAAAAGCGGCACGCCGCTCTGCATGGGCCTTGATCCGCACCCGGCCTTGCTGCCTGCCTTTTTGGCTGATCACGAGCCGGTCGAGGCCCTCCGCCTGTTTGGCCAGCTGGCCATAGAGGCGGCAGCTGATGCCGGGCTGCCCGCGGTCAAGCCGCAAGTGGCCCTGTTTGAACAGCATGGCCCGGCGGGCATGGGTGTGCTGGCCGAGCTGGGTGACCAGGCGCGCCAGGCAGGCTTGCTGGTTATCATGGATGCCAAGCGCGGCGATATTGGCTCGACCTCGGCGGCCTATGCGGCGGCCTGGCTGGGGCCGGATGCCCCGTTTGTGGCAGATGCGCTGACCGTCAATCCCTTTATGGGGATGGATACGCTGATACCCTTTATTGAGGCCGCCGCCAGCAATGGGCGCGGGCTGTTTGTTCTGGTCCGCACCAGCAATGAGGGGTCCGGCGATTTGCAGGATCTGGAGGTGGGCGGAAAGCCGGTCTGGCAACAGCTGGCCGATCAGCTGGCCCAGCTGGAAAAGGGCGCGGCCGCCTCGCTGGCTGGCAATTCCGGCTGGTCCGGGCTGGGCGTTGTGGTCGGTGCCACCCGCCCGCAACAGGCAGAAGCCTTGCGCATTATTTTGCCTAATGCGCCTTTTTTGATCCCCGGCTATGGCGCGCAGGGGGCCGGGCCGGAGCGCGCCCGTGCCGGCCTTGTCTGGCAGGCAACACACTGGCAGGGCGGTCTGATCAACAGCGCCCGCGGCCTGACCGGAAGCGATGCGGCCCGCCAGGCCAATTCAGCAGACAGCTTCCGCAACGCGGTGCTGGCGGCGGTGCATCAGGCGCGGGCCGAGCTGGACAGCCCGCCGGACGCCCGCTAAACCCTCTTTGCTCATGCCATTCTTTTTATGCCGGTCTTTTTATGCCGGTCTTTGCCGGGCTGGGCGGCCTGTGCGGCTGGTCGGCCGGATCACGCTATTTCCCGGTCAGCGTAACAAAGGCTTGATCTGAATCTTTAATCGGCCCAAAATATCCAAAGGTTGTAACATCTGTATGAATTAAAATTTTTGCGGTTAACATTCTGTTAAGGAATTCGGCATGGAAGAAGAGAGCGTCGAGGCTGCGGAAGTCATCTGGTATAATGATCGCAAGGGGTTTGGCTTTGTTACCATAGGTGAGGATGAGGTTTTTCTGCATCGCTCGGCATTGGACAGGTTTGGCCTTATTTCCGTCTACACCAATGATCTGCTGAAGGTGACCACCACAGTCAATGAAAAGGGGCCAGTGGTAAATGATATTGTGGGGATTGAACGCAATCAGCAATTGCCTGATGAGGTGCCTGCCGGGCTGGACGGGGCTGAGGTATCGGACATTGTCAAATTCTTAAACCCGGTCAAGGGCTATGGGTTTGTAGAACAGGGCGATGATATGCGTGATGTCTTTGTGCATCTGCGAACCTTGCGCAGCTGTGGCATCCACAATCTGGTCGAAGGCCAGCGTTTGCTGATGAATGTCACAGATGACGGGCGCGGGCCGCAAGCCCGGCTGGTGCGGCTGTTGCAGCAATAGGCCGGCCCGGACAAAGACAAGCCCGGACAAAAAGAAAGCCCGACAAAAAGAAAGCTGGACAAAAGCCGGGGCCCTGTCACACTTTTCATCCAAGGCAGGTGGACAGGGCTGTTCCGGCCCGCTCCCCTTGCGCGCTGATTGGGCACTCTGTCTGATTGGCTGGAAGAAGTAAGGGGAGGGGGATCAGCCATGCGCCGGTCAACAGGTCAATGAGCGGGTCAATTTGGCGTTCGGCCTGGATGCCGATTTTGCTGACAGCGGCGATTATTGTCTCGCTCAGCATGGGTATCCGGCAAACCATGGGGCTGTTTCTGGGCCCGGTTTCCGCTGAAATGGGCACCGGCAGGGAGCTGTTTTCCTTTGCCATTGCCTTGCAGAATCTGTGCTGGGGGCTGGCTTCGCCTGTGTTTGGCGCGCTGGCGGACAAATATGGCCCCTCGCGCATCACGGTTCTGGGCGGTTTTATCTATATGGCTGGTCTGGCGATGATGACCGGGCTGCTCTCGCCAGTCGGGTTGGTCGGCGCGCAAATCCTGATCGGCATTGGCATGGGCAGTGCGGGGATGTCTATCGCGCTGGGTGCGGTCGCCCGCGCCACCCCCAGAGAGCACCAATCGCTGGCGCTGGGTCTGGTGACCAGCTTTGGGTCGTTTGGCCAATTTGCGCTGATCCCGGCCAGCCAATGGGCGATAAACGGCTTTGGCTGGCAGACTGCCATGCTGATGCTGACGGTTGCCACGCTGGGTATTGTGGCGGCTGGCTTTGGGCTGCGCGGCACGGATAGCAAGTCCGGCGGGCCGGATATTCTGGCCGGGCTGAAGGTCGGAGAGGCGCTGACCACGGCCTTGCGATCACGCAATTATGTTCTGCTGACGCTGGGATTTTTTGTTTGCGGCGTGCAGGTCATGTTTATCGGCACGCATTTGCCGGCCTATCTCAATGATGTGGGTCTGGACAGCCAGATAGCCAGCTGGGCCCTCGCGCTTATCGGCCTGTTCAACATTATTGGCTCGCTTTTATGTGGCTGGCTGGGCGGGCGCTATTCCAAGCGCAAGGTGCTGGCCTTTGTCTATCTGCTGCGATCGGTGGTGATACTAGTCTTTATTTCCCTGCCGCCCAGCCCGGCGACTGCGCTGCTGTTCGGGGCGGCTATCGGCTTGCTCTGGCTGGGCACAATTCCGCTGACCAGCGCGCTGATTGTGGTGTTTTTTGGCCCGGCATTCCTGTCCATGCTCTATGGGCTGGTTTTTCTGTCACATCAGGTCGGCTCCTTCATCGGGGCCTGGGCAGGCGGATTTGTCTATGACATGACCGGCACTTATGATCTGGTCTGGTGGCTGACTATCCTGACCGGCCTGTTCGCCTTTGTTGTGCATTGGATGATCGATGAGGAGGCTGAAGAGGCCAGACCGGCCCCCGCCTGAACAGGGGGGTGTCAGCTATCCTGCATCCCCAGCCAGCGTTCGGCATCCAGGGCCGCCATACAGCCCATGCCAGCTGCCGTGACCGCCTGCCGGTAGATTTTGTCAACACAGTCACCTGCGGCAAAAATCCCGTCTATGCTGGTGCGGGCCGTTCCGGGCGCAACGGTGATATAGCCCTCGCCATCCAGCTCTATCGCATCGCCAAAAGCGGCCGTGGCCGGGTCATGGCCAATCGCAACAAACAGCCCATGCACCTCTATCTGTTCATCCGGCCCGCCATCGCTGGCAGACAGGCGCAGCCCGGTCACCCCGCGCCCATCGCCCAGCACTTCGGCCACCTGCCGGTTCCAGCGCACCGAGATTTTCGGATGTTTCAGGAGCCGCTCCTGCATAATCTGCTCAGCGCGCAGACTGTCGCGGCGATGGATCAAGGTAACAGAGTCACAAATATTGGCCAGATAAAGTGCCTCTTCCCCAGCGGTATTGCCGCCGCCAACCACGGCGACATTCTGCTGGCGAAAGAAAAACCCGTCACAGGTCGCACAGGCTGATACGCCGCGCCCGTTGAAGGCCTGTTCCGATTCAAGGCCCAGCCAGCGGGCCTGCGCCCCGGTCGCCAGAATAACACTGTCTGCGGTCATCTGCTTGCCACTATCCAGCGTCAGGGTGAAGGGCCGTGTGCTGCTGTCAAGGGCGGTCACCAGATCATAGACCATGCGGGTGCCGACTTTTTCCGCTTGCGCCTGCATCTGTTCCATCAGCCAGGGGCCTTGCACCACATCGGCAAATCCCGGGTAATTTTCCACATCTGTCGTGATGGTCAGCTGGCCGCCGGGCTGCAGGCCCGCGATAACCACCGGCTGAAGATTTGCGCGCGCGGCATAGATGGCCGCTGTCAGGCCAGCTGATCCGGCCCCGATGATGACAAGTCTTTCATGATTTTCCGACATCGGAGCACCCCCCTTTTTTGACCAGAGACAGACCAGGCTGAAAACAGCTATTATGTGTTAAAAGGAGCGCACCTCAAAATGTCAAGCTTGCAAGCCTGTTTCATGCGATTTAACCGCCTTTTTGCCAGCCGGGCTGCCACTCTTGGTGCCGGTCTGGGCGTTGGTCTGGGCGCTGGTTTGGCCCTGTTGCTGACAGCCGGGCAGCTGGCAGCTGGACAGCTGGCAGCCGGACAGCTGGTCCTGCTGGGGGGTCAGGCTGAGCAGGGAGGGCTGATGGTATTTTCCTGTGCGCCCGGCTGCGCGGCGCAGCTGGATGAAGCGCCGCTCTTTATTGATCTGGGCGGCCGGTTTGTTATCGGCTTTCACCGGGATGACAGCCAGCCCCGCCAGCTGCAGGTTAGCTGGCCGGGTGGCAGACAGGAAAGCCGCCTGATCACGCCCGCCCCGCGCCGCTATAAAATTCAGCGCATTGACGGGCTGCCGGAAAAATTTGTGACCCCCTCTGAGGCGGTGCTGGCCCGAATTCGCGCCGATGCGGACAATGTGCGCCGCGCCCGCCAGCAGATAACAGAACAGGATGATTTTATCCGCAACGGTTTTGACTGGCCGGCAAAAGGGCGGATTACCGGCATTTATGGCAGCCAGCGCATTTTAAATGGCCAGCCGCGCCAGCCGCATTACGGCATTGATATCGCCCTGGCCAGCGGCACCCCGGTGCGCGCCGCCGCAGCAGGCCGGGTCGTCCTGGCAGATGATCTCTATTTTACCGGCTGGACGGTTATTCTCGATCACGGCCATGGGGTCAGCTCTACCTATTCGCATTTGCAGGAAACAGCGGTAAAAACCGGTCAGCAGCTGGCGCGCGGGGCGGTGCTGGGCCTGTCCGGCTCTACTGGGCGATCAACCGGCCCGCATCTGGATTGGCGGGTGAACTGGCTGGATAAGCGGCTTGATCCACAAAAGATCACAGGCCGGCCAGCTGACTGGGCGGCGGGGGCTGGGCAAGCTGCGGACTAGTTTGGTGCGGGGCCAGAAGTTTTCTATAAGGAAAATATTTTTTGCTTGGCCTGTGTTGAATCATCTGCCCCCTGCGACGGTTTCGTAGAGAGCGGCAGGGAAAGCGAATCACAAAAAAGGGGCGACCATGCCGCGATTTTTGCTGTTTTTGACAGTTTTGTTTTTTGCCTTGCCAGGCGCCGCCAGCGATCTGGAGCTGCGCTATCGCCTGCAATGGGGCAATTTCGCCATGGGGGATTTGTATGCCAGCTGGCAGCTGCGCCCAACCGGCTATCAGATGCAAGGCGGGGCGATGTCTGCCGGGGCGGTGGGCTGGCTGATGCGCTATCAGGGCGAGGTGCGTCTGGAAGGCCGGCTGATTGGCGATCAGATAAAGCCGGACAGCCTGTTCCTGTCCAGCGATTCGCGGCGCGGGGCCCGTCAGGCCCGCACGCTCTGGCCTGGCCCGGACCGCCAGCCGGTCACCTCGCGCCTGCCAGAGCTTGATCTGGAAAAGGTGACCCCGCTGGATGAAGCGGCGCTGGCCGATACAAATGATCCGTTCAGCACGATGCTGGGTGTGATGCGCCGGATGCAGCAGGGGGCCGCCTGTTCCGGCCAGTTTGAGATTTATGATGGCTGGCGACACGCGCGCCTTACCCTGTATGATCTGGGTGAGACGGAATTGGTGGCAGATCGCCCCTGGTCCTATAGCGGCCCGGCGCGCATTTGCGGCATTTCCAGCCAGCCGCTGGGTGGCCAGGCGCGCGACTCGTCCTGGAGTGAGGCGGATATGGACCCGCAGAGGGTGCGTTTTTTTATTGCTGATCCCGGGCCGGCTTGCCCTTGCCGGTGCGCATAGAATTGCGCGGATTTCTGGGGCGGGTGACCGTGCGGCTGGATATGGAACGCTCGCGCCTCTAGCCCGGGTAAAAGATATTTTTCCGGATTTCGGCCCACCATGGCTTGACGAATTTGGTTTCCCGCGGCAATGCTGGGCACTGAGGCTTTGGTTCAGCTGATAGTTCGGCTGATGAAAAGGGAATATGGTGCGATTTCAGAGTGCCGTGGTGACTGGCTCCTTATCAGGTCTTTTGCAAGGGACTGGTTCATCAACGGCCCTGATCAAATCCATAGCTGCCCCCGCAACTGTAAGCGGAGAGCCTGACCGGCATATGCCACTGCCATGTTTTTGCAAAAACTGGTGGGAAGGCCCGGTTCAGGCAGTGACCCGCAAGTCAGGAGACCTGCCAAGGCAATCACCCAGTCGGATCACGGGGCGTGGTCAGGACGGCGGTTGCACTTCCGCGATGGTGATAATTCACCGTCGGCGGGAGTCGGTTTTGGCAAACAAGACCTCTTCCATCGGCAAGACAAGACAGTCTGGCGGCAAGACAAGGCATTCTGGCACCGCGCCGGGCTTCTGCCAAATGGAAGGGGGATTCCATGCAAAAACGGATGTCACCACCGGCGGCCCGCACGGGCCTTTTGACAAACACGCTCGCTGGCTTGTTGCTGGCTGCGAGCCTGGCCCAGCCAGCTGTCCAGCCCGCCCTTGCCCAAAGCAATGATGAGGGCAATGATCAGAGCGCCCTGCCCTATCTGGAGATCAACCCGCTCTTCAGCAGTGCCACCCGCCGCCCGATCCCGCTGGCTGAGGTGCTGGCCTCGGTCAGCATCATCACCCGCGCCCAGATTGAACAGGCCGGGGCCTATGATGTGGCTGAATTGCTGGCCAGCCAGCCGGGGTTGAGGTCACCCGCAATGGCGGGCCGGGGTCGGTGCGCTCGGTGTTCCTGCGCGGCCAGAATTCCAAATCGCTGGTAGTGCTGGTTGATGGGGTGCAGGCCCAGACAGATAATTATGGCGGGCTGACCGTTTCCAATATTCCGGCCAGCCAGATTGAGCGGATTGAAATTGTGCGCGGCACGGCCGGGGCGCTGTTTGGCGAAGGGGCGATAGGCGGGGTGGTGCATATTTTCACCCGCAACGCAGCAGGTAAGCCGGCTGCCTATGCCGAGACCCGCATCGGGGCCTATCAGACAAAGGAGGCGCTGCTTGGATATGGCGGCCAGACCCGCGATGGCCAGTTTGATGTCTCGGTTGCAACTTTTGAAACAGAGGGGTTTTCTGCCATTGATACCAGCCTCAAGTCAGATGCCAACCCGGACAGGGATGGCAGCACCCGCCAATCCTTTAATGGCCGGTTCAGCCGCCAGCTGAGCGAGCGGCTGCGTATAGGCGGGCATCTGCGCCGGATTGACAGCAGCAATGAGTATGACAATACCGGCTGGGGGGCGGCAGCAACCCAGACGCACGAGGCCGAGGACAGCAATACCGATTACGGGGTTTTTGCGGCGATGCGCTTTGCCAGCCAATGGCAGAGCCGACTGGATATCAGCCAGTCCGATCTGACCCGCAAACAGTTTCAGGACGGGGCGCAAAAATCGCTGGCCAATGGCGGTTTGCATGAAGGCAAGATGCGGCGTATCGCGCTGGGCAACAGCCTGGAAAAAAAGCTGGGCGAAACCGGCTATCAGAGCTTTACCGCAGGGCTGGAGAATACCAGCGCCGATTATCAATCACGCGGCACAACCAATTACCGCGAGGGTATCGCGCTGGCTGCTGGCTGGCTGGGCCAGTTTGAGCGGTTTGATATTCAGGCCAATCTGCGCCGCGACCGTATCACGGCCAAGGATTCCAGCCGGTCAGTCACCAATGAGGCAGATAGCTGGCTATTGGGGGCGGGCTGGTTTGTGAATGATACGGTCAAGCTGACCGCCAGCCATTCCACCGCCTTTCGGGCGCCGGCCGGGGCGGGAGCTTTACGGCTATGGCGGCAATCTGAATCTGGACCCGGAAACCCACAGCTCGACTGAGCTGGGCCTGTCCCATACCGGCCCGAAACTGTTTGCCCGGCTGGTGCGCTTTGATACCAGCACCAAGGATGCGATTGTCTGGTCGAACAGCAGCTATGCCAATCTGCCGGATGTGGAAAATAAAGGCTGGGAGCTTTATGGCGAAACCCGGCTGGCCGGGGTGTCGCTGGCGGCCAGCCATGTCTGGCAAAAGCCGATTAACAAGCGCAGCGGGACCGCCCTTTTGAAACGCGCCCGCCATTATGGCAGCCTGAGTGCCAATAAAAGCTGGAAAGGCTATGAGGGGCAGCTGAACTGGCGCTATACAGGGGCGACAACAGACTATCCCAGTGAGCGGCTGCCCGGCTATCAGCTGGTGGATCTGCGGGTGGCGCGCAAATTGTCGCCCGCGGTGCGGGTGAGCCTGAAAATTGACAATCTGCTGGATAAAACTTACCAGAATACCTACGCCTATAACGCGCCGGGCCGGTCTGTCTTTCTCAGCCTGACCTGGCGACAGGCCAAGAGGGATGAATCGCAATGAGAGGCAAGTGGCGGGCAGCAATGCGGGCAGCAGCCCTGCTGGCATTTATGATGCTGGCGGCCCTGACGGCCCTGACAGTTTTGGCCCAGACAACCCCGGCCCACCCCGGCCAAGGCGGGCGCCCCGGCGCGGGTTGTCTCCATGAATCTGTGCACCGATCAGCTGGCGATGCTGCTGGCCGGGCCGGATCAGCTGGTCTCGGTCTCTTTTCTGGCCCGCGATCCGCTGGTCTCCTCAATGGCAGAAGAGGCTGGCGGCTGGCCGGTGAATTATGGGCAGGCTGAGGAAATCTTCCTGTTGCAGCCTGATCTGGTGATAACCGGGTTCTGGAGCGCGCCCTTGACCCAGCGTTTGCTGACCCAGCTGGGCATCCGGGTAGAGCGGCTGGCGATTGCCCGCAATCTGGAGGAGATGCGCGCCAATATCCGCCAGATGGGAGAGTGGCTGGGCCGCCCGCAGGGGGCGGACGCCCTGCTGGCCCGGTTTGAGGCGGATCTGGAGCTGTTGCGGGCGGGTGACCCGGAACCGCTGCAACGCCCGCGGGCCGCTATCTATGCGGCCAATGGCTATATGTCGGGCATGAATTCGCTGTCTGATCAGCTGATCCGGCTGGCCGGGCTGAACAATATCGCTGCTGAGCTGGGCCTGCAGCAGAGTCAGGTTCTGGATTTGGAAAGGCTGGTTCTGGCCAGCCCGGATCTGGTGATAACAGATCAGAAATATGCGGGCTGGTCGCGGGCTGAGGCTTTGATGGAACATCGGGCGGTGCGGCTGGCCGGGCGTGAATCGGCGGTGCGCGATCAATATTGGACTTGCGGGACGCCGCATATCATTCGGGCGGTTGCGGAACTGGCGGCAGCAAAGAGGCGGCTGGTCACCGCGCGCCAGCTGGCACAGGCTGGCAGATGATGTCTTACCGGTTGCTGATTGCCCTTTTGGCGGGCCTGGCGGCGGTGTTGGCTTTTGGCACCTTGCTGATCGGCCCGGCCGGGATCAGCCCGGCAACCAGCCTTGCCAGCCTGCTGACCGGTGACAGCTCAGATATATTTGCCATTGTGATGCGCGAGATCAGATTGCCGCGTATGCTGGGCGGCCTCGTTGTCGGGATCAGCCTTGGTCTCGCCGGGGCGGCGATGCAGGGCTATTTGCGCAACCCGCTGGCGGAACCCGGTCTGCTGGGTGTGTCCGGCTCGGCCGCGCTGGGGGCGGTGCTGGTCTTGCAGAGCGGGCTGGCCGGGCTGTTCGGGCTGGCCCTGCCAATGGCGGCGATTGGCGGGGCGTTGCTGGCCGCAATCGTGATGCTGCTGGTCAGTGGCCGCTCCCGCTCCTCGCTGGCGCTGATTTTGGCCGGGGTGGCGCTGTCAGCCCTGGCCGGGGCGTTGACCTCGCTGGTTCTCAACCTGTCGCCAAATCCTTTTGCAGCCTCTGAGATCATGTTCTGGATGATGGGCTCGCTGGCCAATATTTCCTTTGATCAGCTGGGCCTTGCCCTGCCCTTTATGGTGGCTGGCTGGCTGTTGCTGTTTGCCGCCCGCCGCAGCCTTGATGCGCTGTCGCTGGGAGAGGATGCCGCTGCCGGGCTGGGGGTCAATCTGCAACAGTTGCGGCTGCTGGTTATTCTGGGCTGTGCCGCCAGTATCGGCGCGGTGACCGCGATTGCCGGGGTGGTCGGCTTTGCCGGGCTGGTGGTCCCGCATCTGTTGCGGCGGCTGGTTGGCGGTGAGCCGGGGCGGCTGTTGCTGGCTTCTGCGCTGGGCGGGGCCTGTCTTATACTGGCAACGGATATTGCGGTGCGGCTGGTGGCCCCGGACCGCGATTTGAAGCTGGGGGTGGTGATGGCCATGATCGGGGCCCCGCTGTTTTTGCATCTGGTCTGGCAGACCGGCAGGCAGGAGGCATAGGCGGCATGACACTGGCCCTGGAACATTTATCGGTTCAGCGCGGCGGGCGGGCGATTCTCTCTGGGATCAGCCTGTCCCTGCGCCGAGGAGAGCTGACCTGCCTTGTCGGGCCAAACGGGGCTGGCAAGACCAGCCTGATGCGCGCGGCCCTCGGCCTGTTGCCTTTTTCCGGGGTCAGCAATCTGGCCGGGCTGGCAGAGGCAGAACGCGCCCGCATGGCCGGCTGGCTGCCGCAGGAACGCGAGATTGCCTGGCCGGTATCAGTGCGCTTTGCTGTCCGGCTGGGCCGTCTGCCCTGGCGCGGTATCAGCAGCGCGGCAGAACAGGAGCAGGCGGTGGCCGAAGCCTTGCAGGCGCTGGAGCTGGAGGGGCTGGCTGACCGGCAGGTGACCGACCTGTCTGGCGGTGAGCGGGCGCGCGTGCTGGTCGCCCGCCTGCTGGCCGGATCAGCAGACTGCCTGCTGGCAGATGAGCCGACTGCCGGGCTGGACCCGGCCCATCAGCTGGGCCTGATGGAACAGTTTCAGGCGCGGGCCAGAAACGGGGCAGCGGTGTTGGTTTCCCTGCATGAGCTGGGGCTGGCGGCGCGCCATGCAGACCGGATGATCCTGCTGCATAAGGGGCGCATCCATGCAGATGGCCCACCTGCCAGCGTTCTCAGCCCGCAAAATCTGGCCGATGTTTTTGGCATCACGGCCTGGTTCGGCGAGACGGAAAAAGGGCCGGTTTTCCAGCCTCTCGCCCGCCTCGACAAGACCGTTTGACAAGCCGAAGGACGCCCTGAAATGACTGCTGGAAAAATTTGCATCCTTGGCATTGGCTATGCCGGTGCGGCGGTGGGCCGGGCGCTGGCCGATGAAGGCTGGCAGATTGCCGGAACCAGTCGCCTGCCGGAAAAGCGGGCCCGCCAGCTGCCAGCCAACTGGCAAATCATTGGCTATCAGGCGGGTGAGGCTTCCGGGCTGGCGGCTGTTCTGGAGACCGCTGATGCGGTCCTGTCAACCATTGCGCCGCTGCCCGATGGGCAGGACCCGGTGCTGGCGGCAGATCGCGCGCTGCTGGCCGGATTTTCCGGCTGGAGCGGCTATTTGTCTGCGACTTCGGTCTATGGGGCGGGTTCTGGCTGGCTGGATGAGGCCAGCCCAGCTGCCCCGGCCGAATCGCGTGGCAAGGCGCGGCTGGCAGCTGAGCAGGGCTGGCAGGATTGTTTGCCGCAGACAGAAATTTTCCGCGCAGCTGGCATTTACGGGCCGGGCCGCAATCAGCTGGCCCGCCTGCGCGCTGGCACCGCCCGCCGGATTCAAAAGCCGGGCCATCTGTTCAACCGGATTTACCTGGATGATCTGGCCAGCATTATCGCAGCCGCCATCACCAGGCCGCGCGGCGGGCGGATCGTCAATCTGGCAGATGGCCAGCCTTGCGAACAGGCCGAATTGCTGGCCGGGCTGGCCGATATGGCAGGCTTGCCGATACCCGAAGAGGTGGATTTTGCCGCAGCCGGGCTGACCGGCATGGCCGCCAGCTTCTGGCAGCATAGCCGGAAAATCCGCTCCTCTGTGATAGAACCAGAGCTGGGTGTGCAGCTGGCCTGTCCGGACTGGCGGGCCGGTTATCTCCAGATCCTGACCGAAGAAGGCGGCTGATCAGCTGATCACCGGGTCCAGCGCGCCGGATTGGTAGCGGCTGGCCATCTCCGCCAGCGACAGCACCTTTATTGTCTCTGCCTGACCAGCACAGCCAAACCGCTCAAAACGATCCTCACAGACTTGCTGCATGGCCTCAGCAGCCGGTTTCATGAATTTGCGCAAATCAAATTCAGACGGGGCGGTCCTGGCCACCTTGCGGATCGCCCCGGCCATGGCCAGCCGGTTATCGGTATCGATATTGACCTTGCGAACCCCATGCCGGATGCCGCGCTCAATCTCGGCCAGCGGCACGCCCCAGGTTTGCGGCATCTCGCCGCCAAATTCATTGAAAATATCCTGCAATTCCTGCGGCACGGACGAAGAGCCATGCATCACCAGATGCGTGTTGGGCAGGCGGCGGTGAATTTCCTCTATCACCGTCATTGCCAGAATATCGCCATCCGGCTGGCGGGTAAATTTATAGGCCCCATGGCTGGTTCCCATGGCGATGGCCAGCGCATCCACCTTTGTTTCAGCAACGAATTGGACCGCCTGATCCGGGTCTGTCAGCAGCTGGTCCTCGGACAGCTTGCCTTCGGCCCCATGCCCGTCTTCCTTGTCGCCCATGCCGGTTTCCAGAGACCCCAGCACGCCCAGCTCGCCCTCAACCGAGACACCGCCATGATGGGCCATGTCTGCCACCCGGCGGGTAATGGCCGCGTTATAGTCATAGCTGGCCGGGGTCTTGCCATCTGCCTCCAGCGAGCCATCCATCATCACCGAAGTAAAGCCATGCTGGATAGCGGTCATGCAGGTTGCTTCGGAATTGCCGTGATCCTGATGCATACAGACTGGAATCTCCGGCCAGTTTTGCACCAGCCCTGTAATCAGCGCCTGCAAGATTTTGTCTCCGGCATAGGCTCTGGCGCCGCGGCTGGCCTGAATGATAACCGGGCTGCGGGTTTTGGCTGCCGCCTGCATGATAGCAACCCCCTGTTCCATATTATTGATGTTGAAAGCAGGCACGCCGTAGCCATTTTCAGCAGCGTGGTCCAAAAGCTGGCGCATGGTGATAAGCATAGCAGGTCTCCTGAGACTAGCGGGCCGGATGCTCCGGCTGTTTGGTGAATTCGGCCACTTCCCCGGCCGAGCCAAAAACCAGCGCACAGCGCTGATGCAGCGAGACGGGCTGTAAATCAAGAATCCTCTCAGCCCCATTACTGGCCGCACCGCCCGCCTGTTCCACCAGCAGGGCTATCGGATTGGCCTCATAAACCAGACGCAGGCGCCCCTCGGCATAGCCGGGGCGGCTATCGCCCGTATAGAGGAAAATGCCGCCACGGCGAAAGATGCGATAGGCTTCGGCGACCAGAGAGGCACACCAGCGCATATTGAAATCGCGCCCGCGCGGCCCGTCTGCCCCGGCCTGAAGCTGGGCAATATAGGCTTGCAGCTGCGGGGGCCAGAAACGCTGATAGGCGGCGTTGATGGCAAATTCTGAAGTTGTTTCGGCTATGCGGGGCTGCCAGCCCATCTGGTGAAACTGGCCATCCTGGGCAAGACAGAAAGCAGCCACCCCTTTCCCGAGGGTCAGGAGCAGGACAGTCTGCGGACCATAGATAAAAAACCCGGCGGCCAGCTGATTGCGCCCCGGCTGCAGGGCGGCGCTGGCCAGATCCGGGGTCGCGGGCAGGATCGAAAAAATCGTGCCGACAGAAAGGTTGGTATCAATATTGGAAGAGCCATCAAGCGGATCACAGGCAACCACCAGCCCGCCCCCGGTCTCCAGCAGAATGGCAGCCTCCTGTTCCTCAGAAAAATAGGCGGCCACGCCGCACCCGGCCAGCGCCCCGACAATCAGCTGATCGGCCAGCACATCCAGGGCTTTTTGGGTATCGCCATCGCTGTTCTGCCCGCCGGCCGCCTGGCCATAATCATGGCCATCCAGCCCGTTCAGCCGGGCGGTGTTGGCTATCTGGCCAGCTGCCTTTGCCAACCCGGCAAGGGTCGCGCTCAAAGAGACAGTATGAGGGCCGGCCGGACAATGCGCCTCCAGCCAGTGATTGAGCAGCATGGATGTTGTTTCCGTCTGTCTGGTCGCTAAATGCCTGTTATCCGGTTTGTTCAGGCAAGGTCAAAAAAACCTGTTAAAAAACCCAGTTAAAAAAACCCCGTTAAAAAACCCCGGCAGGACAACACCTGCCGGGGCGAATTATGTCACGGGCTGGATACACCGGTCCCGGCCCGTTCTATTCGCGGTTCCCCAAAAGCCTGACCAGCATGAGGAACATATTGATGAAATCCAGATACAGGGTCAGCGCCCCATAGATGGATTTGCGGCCTGCCTCATCCCGGGAATCAGCCGCAGAATAGATGGATTTAATTTTCTGCGTATCCCAGGCGGTCAGCCCGGCAAAAATCAGCACCCCAATGATTGAGATAGCAAATTCCAGCCCGGTGGAAGCCAGGAAGATATTGACAATCATCGCCAGGATCAGGCCGAACAGGCCGATTATCAAAAACGAGCCCATCGCGGACAAATCGCGCTTGGTGGAATAGCCCCAGATGGACATTCCGGCAAAGGCCCCGGCGGTGATGAAAAAGGCCCGCGCAACAGACGCCCCGGTGAAGGCCAGCAATATGGCCGACAGGGAGACGCCCATCAATGCGGCATAGATATAGAACACCGTGCGCGCCTTGTTTGCAGACATGGACTGTATCCGAAAGGACAGATACATGACCAGCACAAACGGGGCGAACATAACCACATATTGCAGCGGGCTGCCAAAGACGGCCTGGCCCAGACCCGGCACAGACAGCACCGCCCACTTCATCGCAAAGGCGAAGAAGCCGGTCAGCGCAAGGGCCGTGGTCATGTGGTTATAGACACCCAGCATATAGCTGCGCAGCCCGACATCAATCTGGCTGGCGGCTGCTGAGCTGGTATTCATAAAACGGTTGTCAGACATCCGATTTCTCCTTTTGAGAAGAAGCTGGTGATTTCGACTTATCAAGAATGTAATATCTGCGGGCGCGGGTTTCAAGAAATCATTGCCAAAAAACCGCAGGCCCAGCTGTTTTTACCGCTGTTTTTTACCCCTGCCATCCGGCGACTGTTACCTGCTGGCTCTTGCGCAGGCGCACCGAGTCAGATTTCAGCTGGCCACAGGCGGCCAGAATATCGCGCCCGCGCGGGGTCCGCACGGGTGAGGCATAGCCAGCCTTCATCACAATGCGGGCAAATTTTTCGATCTGCTCCGGCTCAGAGGTCTCATAGCCGCTGCCCGGCCAGGGGTTGAAGGGGATAAGGTTAATCTTGGACGGGATGCCGGCTATCAGCCCCACCAGGGCCCTGGCATCCTGCTCTGAATCATTCACCCCTTTCAGCATCACATATTCCCAGGTGACCCGCCGCGCATTGGACAGGCCGGGCCAGCCGCGCACCGCCTCCAGCAGGCGGGCCAGATTATATTTGCGGTTAATCGGCACCAGCTCATCGCGCAACCCGTCGCGCACCGCATGCAGGCTGATTGCCAGATTGACCCCCAGCTCAGCCCCGCAGCGCTCCATCTCCGGCACAATGCCTGAGGTGGACAGGGTGATGCGCCGCTTGGACAGGCCCACCCCCTCGCCGGACATGATGATTTTCATCGCCTTGGCAACCTGTTCATAATTATAGAGCGGCTCGCCCATGCCCATCAGCACAATATTGGTCAGCCGCCTGTCTGGCCGGCCAGCTGGCCAGTCGCCCAGCTCATCCATCGCCAGCATAATCTGGCCAACAATTTCATCAGCCCGCAGATTGCGGACCAGCCGCTGGGTGCCGGTATGGCAAAAAGAGCAATTCAGCGTGCAGCCCACCTGGCTGGAAATACACAAAGTGCCGCGATCCCGGTCCGGGATATAGACGGTCTCCGCCTCCTGACCGTCTGCCAGCCGGACCAGCCATTTAATCGTGCCATCCACCGATTTCTGGCGGCGGCTGACCAGCGGGCGGTCGGCGCGGAAATGGCTGGCCAGCAGCGGGCGCAGCGGCTTTGCCAAATCCGTCATCTCATTGAAATCGCTCAAGCCGTGGCGAAACACCCAGCGCCAAATCTGGCCCGCCCGGAATTTCGGCAGGCCCAGCCCGGCCAGGGCTGCTTGCAGTTCTGTCTTTTCCAGCCCCAACAGGCTGATCAGGCTGGTATCATCTGGCGTGGATTGGGCCGGTTTTTCCGCCGCTGCAGAAATGGAGTCTTCTACCTGCACAGCTGATCCAGATGCGCCTTGGCCTTGGTAAAGCCGGAGAGGGAATATTCATCTATCGTCTTGTTGCCGCGGCTGGAAATGCCGGTGACCACCAGCTTGTTCCCGCGCTTCATGGCCGTGATCGCCTTGGCATCATCATTCGGCCCCATCGACCAGGCCCGCCCCTCGACAGTGAAAAAGGAAAAGGGTTTGCCATCCACCCGGAAATCGACCGGGGATTGTTCCTGATAGCTGTAGCCGGCCATCACCGAGACCACATCCCGATCCGCCTTGCCCGGCCCATGCGTTACAAAGACGCGTGTCTCGCCGCGATTGTTGCGGTCATAATCGCCGGTCAGCTTTTTCGGCTCGGAAGTCATGAAACAGACATTGCCGGCATCGGTTTGCTGGCGATAGACTGTCCAGTCGGCAAAGGTCTTTGTTTGCAGGATTTTTGCCTGCAGCGGCTGGCTGGCCAGCAGGCAGGCCAACAGCAAAAGCAGGGGGAGATTAGTGCACGCATCAGTCTTTAACTCTCAATCTGGCTGCATTTGGTTTGCCGGATGATGAAAAGGGCAGTAGCCCGGCCCCGACAAAATCGCAAAACTTGAGTCAAAGAGCAAGTGCCGCGACGCGGCAGGACCGGATTTTTTGCAGCTTTTTAACCAAAACTGGCTCTGCCTCAGAACCGCATTGCGAATGTAATAGCTAATTTGGGCAACTATAGTGCAGCAATCACGGCTAAAATTTGTCGATTTCATGGAAGAATTGCCCCTGTCAGAGCAGTTTCACCTTGTCTCATGGTGGTATTGCGGGCATGGTAGGGACATGGGATCGGCAAAAATAAACGACAATGCCAAGAAATTGTCGCCGTGGGAAGATTTGCTTGAACGCGTGGGTCAAAAGCGCGACAAGCAGGCCTTTGCACAGCTCTATGAGCATTTTGCGCCGCGTTTGAAATCTTTCTTGATGCGGCTGGGCAGTGAGCCCGGCACAGCTGAGGAAATCGTGCAAGAAGCCATGGTCATGGTCTGGAGGCGCGCGGAAATCTATGATTCCCGCCAAGCCGGAGCCAGCACCTGGATCTTCACCATTGCCCGAAACAAGCGCATTGACCGGCTGCGGCGGGATAACCGTCCGTTGCCTGATATGACCGATCCGGCCTTCCTGCCAGACCCTGTGGAAACAGGGGATCTCTCCGTCGCACGCATTGAGGAAGAGGATCGGGTTCGCCACGCTTTGAAAAATTTGTCTGAAGATCAAGCCAAAATGATTTTTGCTGCGTATTACGAGGAGAAGTCTCATCGGGAAATCGCTGAAGAGAGCGGTGTTCCTTTGGGAACTGTCAAATCACGCATCAGATTGGCCTTGAGCAAATTGCGCGGCCAGCTGGATGAATTGGAAAGGTAGAGCAGGTCACTCATGACAGCTCAATTGATGGATAAAGATCAGATTTTTGAGGCGTTGCTGGCTGATTACGCCAACGGGCTGCTGTCCCGGCCGCTGGAAATCCTGATGGAAACGCATCTGGCGATGAATCCGGACAGCGCCCGGGCGGCTCGTATGATGATGCAGATTGGTGGCTGGATTCTGGAAAATTCCGAACCGGTCTCCATGTCTGAGGGTTCCTGGCAGAATTTGCTGGATATGATCGCTGAGGAAGAAGAAGAATCCTACCCCGCCGCCGCGCGCCAGCCGCAGGCTGCAATTCAGGATAATATGCCCGGCTTCCCGCGTCCGCTGGCTGATTATATGCCGGCTCTGGACAGCGCGGATGGCTGGCGGCGCATTGGGCTTGGGCTACAGGAATGCAAGCTGGATTTCGGCCTCGCTTCCGGTCAGGCAACCATTTATCGCATTGCTCCGGGCTCCGGCGTGCCAAGCCACAGCCATGATGGCAATGAGATAACGCTGGTGCTGGCGGGCGGCTTTACAGATGAGAACGGCACTTACGGGCCGGGCGACATTGCCATTCAGGCTTCCGGAACCGAGCACCGCCCCATCGCAGATGAGGATGGGGAATGTATCGTTTTTGCGGTCAATGAAGGCTCTATCCAGCTGACCGGGCCGATTGGCCGGGTGCTGAATCTGCTGGTCAACTAGCCTGCTGCCACAAGGCAGGTCATCCCAAACAGGGCAGACAGGCTCAGATGGCTGCGCAGCCGTCCCATAAAGCCTGCCCAGGCCCCGGCCCGGACCAGCTGCCTGTCCAGCCACCAGCACAGCCCAAAGGCGGCCAGCAACAGCCCGCCCCCCAGCCTCTCCGGTAGCGGCCAGATCAGAACCAGCCAGCCAGCCAGCGCCGGCAGGACAGAAAAAGCCAGCCAGAGATTATCGCCCGCCCGGACCTGATGGCCGGCATGGGCCAGCCGCCCCCATTGCAGCCCGCCCAGAAAAGACAGGATGATCGCCCCATAGCTGAGCAGCAGGAAACCGGGATCCGCCCAATCAGCGGGCCAGATGGATGCGCTGGAACCGCCGCCCAGCAGCAGCGCACCCAGACCGACAAACGGGATCGCCCCGCCATAGCCCAAAAGGGCAATCAGCCGCACCGACAGGCCGGTCATTTCTCTATACGGGCCAGCAGGGCCTCTGCCAGCGGCAGCACCCGCTCTGCCATTACCGCGATACCGGCCTGGTTGGGATGCATTCCATCCGGCAGGTTCAGGCGCGGGTCGAGCGCCACCCCATCCAGCAGGAAGGGATAGAGCAGCACGCCAAATTCTGCGGCCAGATCGGCATAGATGGGATCAAATTCGGCGGCATAATCCGGGCCCAGATTGCGCGGGGCCTGCATCCCGCACAACAGAACCGGCAGGCCCTGTTCGGCCAGCTTTTTGAGAATGCCGGCCAGATTTTGCCGCGCCGCCGCCGGGTCCAGCCCGCGCAGCACATCATTGCCGCCCAGCGCGACAATCACCGCATCCGGCTGATCCGCCAGCGACCAATCCAGCCGGGCCAGCCCGCCTGCGGTGGTATCCCCGGATATGCTGGCATTGATCAAAAACAAATCATGGCCTCGCGCGCTGAGCCTTTCTACCAGCTGTTCCGGAAAGGATTCTCCAGCCTCCAGCCCATAGCCTGCGGACAGGGAATCCCCCAGCACCATCAGCCGCACCGGCTCAGCCGCGGCGCGCCCCGGGCTGGCGATAACAGGCAGCAGAAGAAAAAACAGCAAAAGATATTTGATAATTGGCTGGCCAATGCCCATATATCGCACAGCAGCTGGCCTTTTCCCGTGGAGTATGCCCATGAACCCGTCCTTGTCTTCCTCTCCTTCAGATAGGCCGTCGCCGGCCAGCTTGCAAGATGATCCGGTGATTTGCCTGTCGGCCCTGCATCTGTCCATGCAATCAGCGAGCGGTGCAACCGATATTCTCAAAGGCATTGACCTGTCGGTGCCAGCTGGCCAGAGCGTCGCAATTTTGGGGCCGAGCGGAGCTGGCAAGACCAGCTTGCTGATGGTGATGGCCGGGCTGGAAGCGGCCAGCAGCGGCACGGTAGAGCTGGCCGGCACGGATATCACCCGGCTGGATGAGGATGCGCTGGCCCGTATCCGGCGCGATTCGGTCGGCATTGTTTTTCAGGCTTTTCGCCTTATCCCGTCCATGACAGCCCTGCAGAATGTATCGGTGCCGCTGGAGCTGGCACATGAACCGCAGGCCGCAGACAAGGCCGCGGCGGCGCTGGCGGCGGTCGGGCTGGGGCACCGGCTGGACCATCTTCCCGATCAGCTGTCCGGCGGCGAGCAGCAGCGCGTTGCCATTGCCCGGGCGATTGCCCCGCGCCCGCGTATCCTGCTGGCCGATGAGCCGACCGGCAATCTGGACAAGGCGACAGGCGAGATCGTTATCAGCCAGCTGTTTGAGGCGGCAGACAGCGTTTCGGCAGCCCTCGTTCTGGTCACCCATGATGAGGGGCTGGCCAAACGCTGCCAGCGGATATTGCAGATAGAAGATGGCCGTCTGGCCGCTGATCAGATGGCGGGCTGAGGATTATGCAGGATTTGTCAGACAACCCGCAAAGCTGGGCGCTGGCCTGGCGGCTGGCCCGCCGGGAGATGCGCGGCAGCCTGAGCAAATTTCGCACATTCCTGGCCGCGCTGACGCTGGGCGTAGCGGCTATCGGGGCGGTGGGATCAGTAGCGGAATCGATGCGCAGCGGCATTGCCGGCAATGCCCGGCTGCTGACCGGCGGGGATTTTGAGCTTTCCAGCCTGCATGAGCCGGTTGAAGCCGCGCTGCTGGCCGAATTATCCGGGCTGGGCAGCCGATCCGATATTGTCCAGATGCGCGCCATGCTGGGCAATGCGTCCGGCACGCGCAAGCTGGTTGACCTGAAAGCGGTGGATGCGGCCTGGCCGCTGGTGGGCACTGCTGAGATTGCCAGAACAGCCAGCGGGGCAGAAAAAATACCGCTGCCAGACGCGCTGGCCGATTTTGGTGTGGTGGCTGAGCCGGGCCTGCTGGCAACGCTGGGGCTGAAGGTCGGCGATACGGCCAGGCTGGGCGGCCTTGAGGTGCGTATAGGCGGGATGTTGCTGAGCGAGCCGGACCGGGTGATCAGCTTTGCCAATTTTGGCCCGCGCCTGCTGGTCAGCGCGGCAACGCTGGAAGCCACAGGATTGCGCCAGCCAGGCTCCTTTATCACTTACCGGTCGCGGTTTTTGCTGTCTGACCCTCTCGCAGCAGAAGCGGTTATCGAGGATTTGCGCAGGCGGCTGGCAGAGTCGCGCATTCGCCTGCGCGGCACGGACCGGGCGGCCCCCGGGCTGGATCGGTTTCTGGATCGGGCCGAGACCTTTTTGGTTCTGGTCGGGCTGACCGCCCTGTTGATAGGCGGGCTGGGCGTTGGCGGGGCGGTGCGCGCCTGGCTGACCAGCCGGATGCCGGTGATCGCAACGCTGAAATGTCTGGGGGCTCCGCGCCAGCTAATCTTCCGGATTTATCTTCTTCAGGTGATGGCTATCTCTGCTATCGGGGTGGCAGCTGGGCTACTGCTGGCCAGTCTGGCTCCGGTGCTGGCGGCTGAGTTGCTGTCCGGCCTTGTATCCGTGCCCTTGCTGATAACGCTGTATCCGCGCCCGCTGCTGATAGCCGGGGCGTTTGGCCTTCTGACCGGGTTTGTCTTTGCGCTCTGGCCGCTCTTGCGGGCCGGACAGGTGCGGGCCGCGCATTTGTTCCGCAGCCTGATCAGCACCCCGTCCGGGCCGGTGCCGCTGGCTGGCTGGGCCGGTCTGGTGGCCGGGGTGGCGGGTCTGGCGGTGCTGTCCTTTCTGGCGACAGGTGCCTTGGAATTGACCGGCTGGTTTATCGGCGGGACGCTGGCGGTGCTGGGGGTTTTATGGGCATTGGGCGGCGGTTTGCTGTTTGTGATGCGCAGGCTGCCCTCCTCCGGGTCTGTGCCGCTGCGTCTGGCCCTGTCAGCGATTACCCGCCCCGGCACCCCGGTTCAGGCGATTATCATTGCCTTTGGGCTGGGCCTGTCGGTGCTGGTAACCATCGCGGCCACGCGTGATAATCTGGACAGGCAGATTGACCGGCGCGTTGCCGAAGAGGCACCGGCCTGGTTCTTTATTGATATTCAGCCGCAACAGATCGGCCCTTTTGAAAGTCTGGCTGCTGCGGTTCCGGGTGTTTCAGAGGTGCAGAAAACCCCGATGCTGCGCGGGCGCGTGGTGGCCATGCGCGGCGTGGCGGCTGCTGATCTGCCCCGGGATCATGGCAGTGATTGGGTGCTGAGCCGCGACCGCGCTTTCAGCTGGTCGCCAACCGCGCCGCAAGGGGCCAAGATTGTGCAGGGCAGCTGGTGGCCAGACGACTATCAGGGGCCCCCGCTGGTCTCGGTCACGCAAGAGGTGTTGGAGGATTTTGGCCTGGCTCTGGGCGATGAGATTACAATCAATGTGCTGGGCCGCGAAATAACCGCCCGTATCGCCAATACAAGAGAGGTGGAATGGGAGAGTTTTTCCATCAATTTTGTCTTTGTAACCAGCCCCAATGCCTTTGCCGGGGCCCCGCATAGCTGGATCGCGACAACCTATACCGATGATGAGGCCGCCACAGCTGCGGTGGAGCGGCAGATCACCGGCGCCTTTGCCAATATTTCGGCCATCTCGGTGCGTGAGGCGGTTGCCCAGGCCAGCCGCATCATTGCCCTGCTGGGCGGGGCGGTCAGCCTGACCGCGCTGGTCACGCTGGTCTCCGGCATTGCGGTTCTGGCTGGCACGGTGGCCAGCACCGAGGCCCAGCGGCTGGCTGATTCGGTCATCTTGAAGGTTTTGGGCGCGACCAGGCGCGATATTATGCTGGCCTGGCTGATAGAATATGCGCTGTTTGGCCTGTTGACCGCGCTGGTGGCCTGTGTGGTCGGCACGCTGGCCAGCTGGGCGGTGATTGCCGGATTTTTGGATGCGCCCTATATTTTCAATGGCCAGCTGATAGCGGTGACAGCCCTGGCCGGGGCGGCGGCGACCAGCTTGCTGGGCCTTTTGGCGGCGGCGCGCTCGCTGGGCCAGCGTCCGGGCCCGCATCTGCGCGAGATTGTCTGAGCGCGACAAGACAAATTCTTCCGGGGGCCTTTTGTGACAGATTATCCGGCTTGATAATGCGGAGTGTTTGTCTGGCAGGCATTTCTGGGCTATGAAAGGGGCGCGCCGCTGGCGACCGGGCACTATGAGCAACAGAAAGCAAGAGAAAATGACGCGCAAACCCATTTCCAAAGTCGTGCTGGCCTATTCTGGCGGGCTGGATACTTCGGTCATCCTGAAATGGTTGCAGGAAGAATATCGCTGCGAGGTGATCACCTTTACCGCTGATCTGGGTCAGGGAGAGGATATTGAACCGGCCCGCGAAAAGGCTGAGATGCTGGGTATCAAGCAGATTTTCATAGAGGATTTGCGCGAGGAATTTGTCGCCGATTTTGTGTTTCCGATGTTTCGGGCGAACGCGCTTTATGAGGGGGAATATCTGCTTGGCACCTCTATCGCCCGCCCGCTGATTGCCAAGCGGCAGATAGAGATAGCCCGGCAAACCGGGGCTGAGGCGGTCGCCCATGGGGCAACCGGCAAGGGCAATGATCAGGTGCGTTTTGAGCTGGGCTATTATGCGCTGCAGCCCGATATTGAGGTGATCGCCCCCTGGCGGGAATGGGATTTGACCTCGCGCACCAGGCTGATCGCCTATGCCGAAGCCCATCAGATACCGGTGCCAAAGGACAAGCGCGGTGAGGCGCCTTTTTCGGTAGATGCCAATTTGCTGCATATCTCGGCAGAGGGCAAGGTGCTGGAAGACCCGGACAAGGCCCCGGAGGAATTTGTCTTTTCGCGCTCGGTCTCACCAATGCAGGCCCCGGATGAGCCGGAGCTGATAGCCCTGCAATTTGCCAAGGGGGATCCTGTGGCCCTGAATGGCAAGCCTTTGTCACCGGCCAGCCTGCTGGCTGAGCTGAACAGGCTGGGCGGCAAGCATGGGATAGGCCGGCTGGATCTGGTGGAAAACCGGTTTGTGGGTATGAAATCGCGCGGCATTTACGAAACGCCGGGCGGCACAATTCTGGCCAAGGCCCGGCGGGCAATGGAATCGATTACGCTGGATAGCGGGGCGGCACATCTCAAAGATGAGCTGATGCCCCGCTATGCCGAGCTGGTCTATAATGGGTTCTGGTTCTCACCGGAAAGGCTGATGCTGCAGGCCGCCATTGATCTGAGCCAAGAGCCGGTTTCCGGCGAGGTGCGGCTGAAACTCTACAAGGGTAACATCATCATTGAGGGGCGCAATTCCCCCAACTCCCTCTATTCTGAGGATTTGGTCACCTTTGAGGAAGGCACCGCCGATTATGATCACAAGGACGCACATGGCTTTATCCGGCTGAATGCGCTGCGGCTGCGCGTGGCTGAGATGGCCCGGCGAAACCGCAGCTCTGGCTAATCCGTGCAGACCGGCCCGATCTGGCCATCCTCATTGACCTGTTTGAACAGCACCCGGTCCCTTGCCAGCGCATAGCCGGACGGGCGCAAGCCGCCCGGGCAGGGGCTGGCCCAAACCAGCTGATATTCATTTATGCCGTTGGAATGCTGGGCATATTCCCTGGCCCCGTCAGACAGCCCGACAGTCAACAGACTAAAAACAACGAACAGAGCAACCATTTTCATCTCCATCAATAAGGGTTAGCGAGCCTTGTTGATAAAGACAGATTATGGTCATCACAGGTCCGGGCTGTGACCAAATCAAGGCAAAAAAAACCCTGCCGGACAAGGGCAGGGTTTTGCATTATGTCAGCGCGGGCTACAGGCGCGAGGCGACATTTTCCCAATTTACCAGATTATCGAGGAAATTGGTCAGATAGGCCGGCCGCTTGTTGCGGAAATCGATATAGTAGGAATGCTCCCACACATCGCATCCCAGCAGCGCTGTCTGATCATAGCAGACCGGATTGACGCCATTTTCTGTCTTGGTGATGCGCAGGCTGCCGTCAAAATCCTTGATCAGCCAGACCCAGCCAGAGCCGAACTGGCCGATACCGGCATTGACAAAGGCTTCCTTGAACCCATCGACAGAGCCGAAAAATTCAACCAGCCCGCTTTCCAGCTCAGACGGCATAGTGCGTCCGCTGGGCCCCATCATCTCCCAGAACTGGATATGGTTCCAATGCTGGGACGCGTTGTTGAAAATACCGTTCTGGGCGACCGCGCCATCTTCAAAAGTGCCCTTGATAATTTCTTCCAGCGATTTGTTTTCCCACTCGGTTCCGGCAATCAGCTTGTTGCCATTATCGACATAGGCCTTGTGATGCAAATCATGGTGGAATTCCAGCGTCTCGCGGCTCATATTACCAGCGGCCAGCGCGTCATAATCATAAGGAAGGTCGGGAAGTTCAAATGCCATTATCCTGCTCCATTTCTGTGTCTTTGGACCAGCGGCTGTCCTGGTATTCTTGCCCGACCGGTCACTCTTTTTGAACTGGTGACAGTTTTGCTGTATATCAAGTCAGGAAGCAAACTCTTTTTTTCGGAGCCTGTGATGCACAAGCCTGACTCTGGCCCGCAGATTGAGCCCTATCTGGGCCTTACCCCGGAGATTGACGAGACAGCCTATATCGCCCGATCAGCCGTGCTGATGGGGGCGGTGCGGATAGGGGCGGATGTGTCTGTCTGGCATAATGTGACGCTGCGCGGCGATGCCAATTACATTATTGTCGGCGCGGGCAGCAATATTCAGGATAACAGTGTTGTGCATATTGATTCCTACCAGCACCCGACGCTGATTGGGGCGCGGGTTACCATAGGCCATTCGGCGATTATCCATGCCTGCACGCTTGAAGATGACAGCTTTGTCGGCATGGGCGCGATTGTGATGGATGGCGCGCGGGTTGAATCCGGCGCGATGGTGGCGGCCGGGGCGCTGATCGCCCCTGGCAAGCTGGTGAAATCAGGGGAGTTGTGGGCCGGTAATCCGGGCCGCAAGATGCGCGATCTGCGCGATTCGGAAAAACAGATGATAGAGCAATCTGCCGCCAGCTATATCGAATTTGGCCGCGCCGCCCGGCTGGGTGAGGCGGGCGGGCCCTATGGCTTTACGCTGAAGCCGCTGCCGAAAAACCGCTAAAACCCCAGTTCCTAAAACCCCAGCCCAAAGGCGCCCGCTGACAGGCCCGACCAGATAAGGCGCAGGCTGACCACGGCCAGAAACAGGCCGAAAATCCGGCGCAGCCGGGCCTTGTCCAGCTTGCTGGCGGTGCGCGCCCCTATCGGGGCCATGAAAAAGGCGGTTGCTGAAATCAACAGCGCAGCTGGCAGCCAGACATAGCCAAGCGACCAGTCAGGCCGCCCCGCAACCCCCCAGCCAACAGCAATAAAGCTGAGCATACCGGGCACCGAAATAATCAGCCCCAGCAAGGCCGCGCTGCCAACAGCCCGATGAATCGGCCAGCCAAAAGCGGTCAGGGTCGGCACCGACAAGGAGCCGCCGCCAATCCCGACCAGTGCGGAAACCAGCCCGATCAGCCAGCCGATTGCGGCGAGCAGCGGCTGGCCCGGCAAGCCCTCACGCAGCACCACAACCCGTATCAGAAAGAGCAGCGCAATGCCGGCCAGCAACAGCCCAAAGACAGTCTTCAACCCGGCATTATCCAGCTGCTGGGCCAGCAAGCCGCCGCCCATCGCACCGATGAAAATCATCAGCCCCAGGCTGCGGATAACATCCATATCCACATTGCCCAGCTTGAGATGGGTGCGCGCCGACAAAATAGAGGTTGGCACAATAATCGCCAGCGAGGTCGCAATCGCGATATGCATGGCAAAGCTGGTATTCAGCCCGGTCGCCTCCAGATAATAGGACAGGATCGGCACAATCACCACGCCGCCGCCCACCCCCAGCAGCCCGGCCAGAAATCCTGAAACAAGGCCGGTCAGCAGGAGCGGGAGCGCCATGGTCAGGATGAGGTCGATCATGCCCTATCCGCCTTTTGCAGTAATTTGATCAGCGCAGATGTATCCAGCCGTCCCAGGCCGCGATTGGACAAAGCGGCATAAAATTGGGCAACCAGCGCGGTAACCGGCAATTCAGAGCCATTGCGGCCTGCCTCGGCCAGACAGATACGCAAATCCTTGCGCATCCAATCCAGCGCAAAGCCAAAATCAAACTGATCGGCCACCATCGTCTTGCCGCGATTCTCCATCTGCCAGGATTGCGCCGCCCCGCCTGAGATGACGGACAGCACCCGCTCCATATCCAGCCCGGCCTGCTGGCCGAAATTGAGCCCTTCAGCCAGACCTTGCAGCAGCCCGGCAATGCAAATCTGATTGACCATCTTGGTCAGCTGGCCTGCCCCGGCCGGCCCCATATGGACAATGCGCGCCCCATAGCAGGCCAGCGCTTTCTGCGCCGCTTCAAAGGCTGTCTCAGCCCCGCCGCACATAATGGTCAGCTGGCCGCTTTCTGCCCCGGCCTGGCCGCCGGAGACAGGCGCATCCAAAAATTCCAGCTCGGCCGCCGCTGCCTGATCGGCCAGCTGGCGGGCAATATCTGCCGAAGCGGTGGTATGGTCGATAAACAGCGCGCCTTTCTCCATGCCGGAAAAAGCCCCGTCCGGGCCGCTGGCAACAGCCGCAATATCTGCATCCTCTCCGACACAGGCACAGACAATCGCAGCCCCGCTTGCAGCGTCTGCCGGGCTGCTGGCCAATTTTGTGCCATGCGCTTTGGCAAAGGCCTCGGCCCGGGCAGCGCTGCGATTATAGACCACGACCTCATGCCCGGCTTTGACCAGATGGCCGGCCATTGGCCCGCCCATCACGCCAAGGCCCAGAAATGCCATTTTTGCCATGACTCAACTTCCCTGTAAAAAGATTTTTTGCCCAGAAATAATCTAGCCAGTTCCCTGCGGGCAGGCTAGGGTGAGTCGGCGGGTTTGGCAAGCGGCAAAGCCCCGATGTGAAGACCAAGGGTGGGGAGACAGGCACTATGTCCGTGCTGGTGACCGGCGAAGAGATCGAAATTCTGATTACCGAGGCGGAAATCGCCGCCCGCGTGCACGCGCTGGCCCATCAGATTTCCAAACGCTATGCCGAAACCAGACAGCTGGTCGTGATCGGCCTGTTGCGGGGTTCGTTTATTTTCATTTCCGATCTGGTGCGCGCCATCCATCTGCCGATTGAGGTGGATTTCATGACCGTCTCCAGCTATGGGCGGGGGATGCGTTCATCGGGCCAGGTGCAGATTTTGCAGGATCTCAGCACCGATATAAAAGGCCGCGATGTGCTGGTGGTTGAGGATATTATCGATACCGGCCATACGCTGGCCCAGGTGGTGGAGATTCTGAAAACCAGAGAGCCGCAAAGCCTGTCTATCTGCACCTTGCTGAACAAGCCGACGCGCCGCGAAATAGAGGTGGATGTGGATTGGATCGGCTTTGATATTCCGGATGAATTTGTCATTGGCTATGGCATTGATTATGCCCAGCAAGGGCGCAACCTGCCGCATATTGCCTATGTCGTGCAAAATCAGGACAGCAAATCCGCCTCATAGGGATAGCTGGAGAGCCGCTCGGCCCCGGTTTCGGTCACCACAATTTGCTCTTCCAGCTTCACGCCTTCTTTCTCGCCCACCGCCCCGATATAAACCTCAACGCACAGGGTCATGCCGGCCTCCAGCTGGCCCGGATAGCCGTGATGCTCCAAATCCTCGGGATAGCGGATAGACGGGTATTCATCACACAGCCCGACACCGTGGGCCAGAACGCCATAGCGCTGGGCGCGAAACGGCTCCGGCAGCCGGTGCGCCTTTCGGGTCACCTCATCAAAGCTGAGGCCGGGGCGCAAGATCGCGGTATTTTCCAGGATATGTTCATAGGCAATTTGATAGAGCTCTTTTTGCCGCGCGGTGGGCGGGCTGTCACCCACAATCCAGCTGCGTGAAATATCACAGCAATAGCCCCAGCTGGAGACCATATCCGTATCAAAGGCCAGCATATCGCCAGCCTGCATGATGCGCGGGCCGGATTCCTGAAACCAGGGGTTGGTGCGCGGACCAGAAGACAGGATGCGGGTCTCTATCCATTCACCGCCCCGCTTGATATTGCCAGCGTGCAAGGCTGCCCAGACCTCATTTTCCGAGAGGCCGGGCCGGGTTGCGGCGCGCATTTCATCCATCGCCAGCTCACAGGCATGAATCGCACAGCGCATGGCATTCAGCTCATTGGTATTTTTTATGCAGCGGGCCAATTCGGTCAGGCGCTGGCCATCCAGTATCTGAAGGCCGCGATCCTGCAATGCGGCATAGCCGGCATTTTCTATCTTATCCACCGCCAGCCGCCTGTTCGTCCTGTCCTGCTGGCGCAGCAAGGCGGCAATCTGATCCGCAAAAGCCCCGGCGGCCTCTGTGGTTCTGTCGCCAGTCTCAAAATAGAAAAAAGAGGCCCCGCCCCGCACCTCGCCAACCAGCGGCAGATGGGCTGACAGATGCTCACAATTATGGAAATCCCACAAAATCACCTTGCCCTCCGGCGGCACAAAACAGGCCCGTGCCGCGTTATGGGCTATCCAGAGCTGCATATTGGTGCTGTCCGTTGCATAGCGGATATTGAGCGGATCAAACAGCAAAAGGCCGGCACATTCATGGGCGCGTATCTGCTCTTGCAGCCGCGCCAGCCGATAGGCGCGCAGGGAAGGCAAATCAGGCAGTGCCAGCCCGGCCGCCTGCCATTCGGAAAAAGCCAGGGCGGTCGGCCCTATCTCCACCCGGTCATTATCATCAGGCGTGCCATCGGCGCGCAGCGGCCTCGCTGGCCTGCGGGTCGGGTCAATCTTGCGGTTGGAGCCTGGCTGGGCTGCCCCGATTTGATAGGCTGGCAGAGATGTCATATCTCAAAACTGGCCGCGTTCCGGCCCAGCTGCTATCCACCGCCCGACCGGTTTGTCGCAAATCGTCCAGTTTGGGCCCGCTAGCGCCTGCCAACCCCTTTATGCGGCCAATCAGCTGGGGCAATCAGCTGGGCCACTCAGCTGGGCCATTCATCCAGCCGAACCAGCTTTTTGCCGCGTATCTTCCCGGCCAGAATATCCGCCCCGCAAGCAGGCAAATCAGCTGGCCCGATTTCCCCGGTCAGCGTCTCCAGCATCGCAAAAGGCGTCAGCGCGGCCAGCCTGTCCCAGGCCTGCTGCCTTCTGGCCAGCGGCTGCATGACCGAATCAATGCCGAGCAGGGCAACACCGCGCAACAGGAAAGGCATCATCCGGGCCGGCAAATCCGCCCCGCCGGTCAGCCCCACCGCCGCCACGCTGCTGCCATAGGCCATCTGCCCCAGAATACGGGCCAGCATCGGGCCGCCCACCACATCAATACAGCCTGCCCATCTCTCTGATTCCAGCGGGCGGGTGATCAGCTCATTTATCTCGTCTCTGGCGATAATATCCTGCGCCCCCAACTGTTTCAGCCAGGCGGCCTGTTCCGGCCGCCCGGTCACTGCCGCCACCTGATAGCCCAGCTGGGCCAACAGCAGCACCGACAGCGCCCCGACCCCGCCTGCCGCGCCGGTGACCAGAACCGGCCCGCTCTCTGGCTGCAAGCCGCGCGCTTCCAGGGCATCAATGGACAGCATGGCGGTCAGCCCGGCAGTGCCCAAAATCATCGACTGGCGTGCCTGCATCCCGGCGGGCAGCCGCACCAGCCAGTCCGGCTTCATCCGCGCCAGGCTGGCATAGCCGCCCGGCCAGATCTCGCCCACCCGCCAGCCAGTCAGGATCACCTGCTCGCCGGGCTGGAAATCACTGCCGCCGCCCTCAATGACCTCGCCGGCAAAATCAATGCCCGGAATATGCGGATAATGCGGCACCAGACGGCTGTTGCCAGCCAGAATCAGCCCATCCTTGTAATTGAGATTGGAATATAGCGGGCGCAGCAGAACAGACCCCTCTTGCGGCAGGAAATCTTCCGGCAATTCAGCAATGCGGGATGGTGGCTGGCTGATCTTCCCCAGCTTGTTTTTCCAATAGCAAGGCATGAAACATGGGCAGCCCTTCCCCTCCTGTCAGACCGACCCTTACCCTGCCCCCAATCATAAGAACAGGCAAGCAGGCAATTTATTGTTTGGAGAATTTATTAATCGGGTGACAATGCCCGTTAATAAATGGTTAATATTTCGCCAGAGTTTCATATCCCATGCGAGCGATAGAGGAAAATAAGGAAGCGCCGCTCTTTCGGTTCTGCGGCGTGTTCAGCGAAGCCAGCCTGTCTGGCCAGCACCGGCTTCTGGCTGCCCGGCTGGAGGCTTTGCAAATCAGCCCGCAATCCTATGCATGGTCACCTGCCCATCTGGTCGTTTCAACATTCTTCTTATAGTAGCGTTAACTAATTTATCATATTCCTGTCCAGCAAGAGTGATTGTTTGCGGGCTGAGGCGCGCCCGGCTTTCGGGCAAATTTTTCTTCAGGCAAATTTTTCTTCAGGCAAATCGGCCGGCGCGGAAATCGGTTACCGCCTGGCGCAGCTCCTGTTCGGTGTTCATTACAAAGGGCCCCATCTTGGCAACCGGCTCGCCGATAGGCTGGCCGGTCATCACCAGAAACCCGGCCCCGTCCGGCCCAGCCTCAGCTTCCAGCACGCCTTCTTGATCCAGCACCGCCAGCTGATGCGGTTCGATCCTGTCCTGGCCAATGGTCAGGCTGCCCTCATAGACAAAGACCAGCGCATTGTGCCCGGTCTCTATCTGGTGGGAAAACCCGGTTCCGGCTGTGGCCATCACATCCAGATAGCCAACCGGCCAAATAGTTTGCGAGGCCCCGCTGCGGGCGGCCTGTCCAGGTGCCCGGTAATCCCCTGCCAGAATGCGGACTGTCAGCCCGTCTGCGTGCACTTCCGGGATACCGTCAGACTGGATATCCTGATAGCGCGGTGCAGTCATCTTATGCGTGGCCGGCAAATTGACCCAGAGCTGATAGCCCCAGAGCGTGCCGTGCGTCTGTTCCGGCATTTCAGAATGGATCAGGCCGCGCCCGGCAGTCATCCATTGCACGCCGCCCTCTTCGATGACCCCTTCATTGCCGACCGAATCGCGATGTCGCATCTTGCCCTTTTTCATATAGGACACGGTCTCAAAGCCGCGATGGGGATGATCGGGAAAGCCGCCAACATAGGCTTGCGGATCATCATTCCTGAACTCATCCAGCATCAAGAATGGATCGACAAAATCCAGCAACGGTGAGCCGATCACGCGCAACAGCCTGACCCCGGCGCCATCTGAAGCAGGCACACCGGGCACGATTTTCACAATATTTCTGTTCGCCGTCATTTAGATGGTCTCCTCAGCCAAATCGAAGTAACCACCCCCCTTATTGGATAAGATAGGTGTTCAACAAATGCCGTAACAGGGGTTGGCAAAAAAAAATTTTGCTCCAATTTTAACGCTATGATGTTAAAACACCTTCTTGCCAAATGCCTTTCTATTGCCTTGCTCGGCGGCTTTTTGACCAGCAGCCCGGCGATCGCAGGCCAGAACAATCCGGCCTTGCCTGGCCTTCTGGCCGCGCTGAAGAGCGCGCCTGACCCGGCAGCGGCAGAAAAAATCGCCAATGATATCTGGCAGGTCTGGACAAGGCATGACACCGATCCGGTGATTAACCGGCAGATGCAGCGCGGCTTGCTGTTGATGCGAAATGGCAAGCTGCAACAGGCTGCCGGGCTGTTCACCCGTATCATTGAGGCAGACCCGCAATTTGCGGAAGCCTGGAACAAGCGGGCCACGGTCTATTTCCAGCTGGGCATGATGGCGGAATCAAAGGCGGATATAGCCCGCACACTGGCCCTTGAAGACAGCCATTTCGGTGCGCTTTCCGGCCTTGGCATGGTAGAGATTCATCTGGGCCGGCCAGAAGCGGCGCTGGCAGCCTTTCGGGCGGCCGCAGAGATCCACCCGCAAATGCTGCATAACCAGCCCATTATCGAATCGCTCGAAACCCTGCTGCGCGGCCGCCCGCTCTGAGGCGGGAGAGAGTCGCCCCCCTGCCTAGCGATGGGCGACCTGTATTTCTGCCCCGCGCTCTTCTGGTTCGTCATCCACCATTTCCGGCGGAAAACCCGCAGCCAGAACAGACAGCCCGGCCGCCTCTTCCAGACGGCGGATGATATTGGGCGATAATTCGCGCGGCCCGTAGCGTTCAATCCCGTCATTGAAAATATCGACCAGCAGCGGGGCCAGTTCCAGCTGCAGCCCGGCCCGGCTGGCCAGGCTGGCAAACAAGCCGACATCCTTGGCGACCAAATCCATGGTGAAATTAATGTCGCGGCTGCCATTCAAAATCACCTGGCTTTCGGTTTCATGGACAAAGCTGTTGCCGCTGGAAATGCGAATCGCCTCATAGGCGACATTCAAATTCATTCCCAAGGCTGCCGAACTGGCCAGCGCTTCGGCCAGCGAGACCAGATTCGCTGTCGCCAGATAGTTGGTCACCACTTTCAAGATGGTTGCCGAGCCGAGCGGGCCGGTATGCAAAATGCGCCGGCCCATCAGGGTCAGCACCGGCAGCATCCGGTCAAAAACCGGGCGCTCACAACCGGCAAAAATAGCGATATTGCCAGTCGCTGCCCGGTGGCATCCGCCAGAGACCGGGCAATCCAGCAAATCAGCCCCGGTCGCCCGCACCAGCGGGGCCAGCCGCTGGATTTCCGCCTCATCCGTGGTGGACATTTCAGCCCAAATCTTGCCAGGCCCCAGCCCGCCCAGCAGCCCGTCCTCTGCCTCAAGAACGGCTGCGCTGGCGGCCGGAGTCGGCAGGCAGGTAATCACCAGATCACACTCACGGGCCATCTGAAGGGCTGATTCGCCAAAGCTGGCCCCTTGCTCCAGCAGCGGGCGCGCAGCCTCCTCATCCAGATCCCGCACCACCACGTCCAGACCGTTGCGAACCAGCGAGCCCGCCAGTTTCGCCCCGACATTTCCAAGACCGATAAAGCCTGTCTTTTTGATGGGCTGTGCCATTTTCCCCTCCATTTCGGAATATCCGGGTCGATTTGTGATTGACCTGCCTATCAGGGCGTCAAAAAACCCGCTTCAGCAAGTCTTTTTTGACAGCAGGCATTGAGAAAACCGGCAATATGTGGCAGATGCTTGAAATTGGCAGCTTGCCGCGACCATTCAGCGGCACGGGTATTTTGGGGTTTTCTGGCAGATGATAAGAGCTGAGAATGTCAGCATGAATTTTGGCGGGGTGCGGGCTGTAGACAATGTCAGCCTGAGCATCGAGGCCGGCAGCATTACCGGGCTGGTCGGGCCAAACGGGGCTGGCAAAACCACCTTGTTCAATGTGATGGCTGGCACCTACACCCCCTCAGCTGGCCGCATCTGGCTGGAGGAGGAGGATATAACCGGCCTGCCCCCGCATCAGCTGTTTCACAAGGGCGTTTTGCGGACCTTTCAGCTGGCGCATGAATTCTCATCGCTCTCGGTGCTGGATAATTTGATGATGGTCAGCCCGAACCAGTCCGGCGAGCGGCTGTTTGACGCCTTGCGCGCCAGCCGCAAAATTGCGGCAGAAGAAGAAGCGGCCCGCGCCCGGGCTGAGGATGTGATCCAGTTTCTGGGGCTGGAGCGGGTGCGGGAGGAGGCGGCTGGCAATCTGTCTGGCGGGCAGAAAAAATTGCTGGAGCTGGGCCGCACCATGATGGTGGATGCCAAAATTGTGCTGCTGGATGAGGTGGGAGCCGGGGTGAACCGGACTTTGCTGAAATCCATTGGCGAGGCGATTTTGCGGCTGAATCGCGAGCGCGGCTACAGTTTTTGCATGATCGAGCATGATATGGATTTTATCGCGCGCCTGTGTTCAACGGTTATTGTGATGGCCGAAGGGGCGGTGCTGACGCAAGGCACGGCTGAGGAGATCAAGCAGGACAGCCGGGTGATTGACGCCTATCTGGGGACCGGGCTGAAAAACCGCAAGGGGGCGCGCTGATGGGGGTGCTGCTGGCAGGCTATGAGATGACCGGCGGCTATGGCGGCCCGCCGATTCTCCATGATTGCACAATCACCGCAGAGGCCGGCCAGATAACGGTGATTGTCGGGCCAAATGGGGCGGGCAAGTCAACGGCGATGAAAGCCCTGCTGGGAATGCTGGAGCTGTCAGCCGGACGGGTGGAGCTGGCAGGCCGCGATATTGGCCTGCTCAGCCCGCAGGAGCGCGTTGCTGAGGGGATCGGCTTTGTGCCGCAAACCCAGAACATCTTTCCCGGCATGACGGTGCTGGAAAATCTGCAGATGGGGGCGTTTTTGCGCGCCGATGACGGGGCTGAGATTGTTGACCAGCTGACCGATCTGTTTCCGGTTTTGGCTGAAAAGGCGGATCAGCAGGCTGGCGCGCTCTCTGGCGGACAGCGCCAGCAAGTCGCCGTCGCCCGCGCGCTGATGAATGAGCCCTCTGTGCTGCTGTTGGATGAACCGACTGCCGGGGTCTCGCCGGTGGTGATGGATGAGCTGTTTGACCGGATTATTGAAGTGGCGAAAACCGGTATTGCCGTCTTGATGGTAGAGCAGAATGCCCGCCAGGCCCTGGAGATAGCGGACCGCGGCTTTGTGCTGGTGGGCGGCGAGAACCGGTTCACCGATACCGGACAGGCCTTGCTGGCGGATGAAACCGTGCGCCGCTCCTTTTTGGGAGGCTGACAGATGGGCGGGTTTGAAAATAGCCTGAATGCGCTGGTATTGCTGGCCAATTTTGTTCTTGTTCCGGCGCTTGCCTATGGCTCACAGCTGGCCCTGGGGGCGGTTGGGGTGACGCTGATTTTCGGGATTCTGCGCTTTGCCAATTTTGCCCATGGCGATACGATGGCCTTTGGCACGATGGTGACCATTTTTGCCACCTGGGCCCTGCAATCTGCAGGCATTACCGCCGGGCCGCTGCCGACCGCGCTGCTGGCCTTGCCGGCCGGGATACTCGCGACCATTGCGCTGGTCTTGCTGACTGACAAGTTTGTCTTTGGCTTTTATCGCAAGCGGCGCAGCCCGCCAGTCATCTATATTGTTGCCTCGGTCGGGGTGATGTTTATGCTCAATGGTCTGGTGCGCCTGTTGATCGGGCCGGATGACCGCAAATTCACCGATGGCGAGCGCTTTGTCATTTCGGCCCGCGAATTCAAGCAATCCACCGGTCTGGCAGAAGGGCTGTCGATACAGACCACCCAGGCGCTGACCATTGGCGTGGCGTTGGTGGCGGTGGGGCTGCTATTCTGGTTTCTGCAGAAAACCCGCACCGGCAAATCCATGCGGGCTTTTTCCGATAATGAGGATTTGGCCCTGCTCTGCGGTATTGATCCGGACCGGGTGGTGCGGGTGACCTGGATTTTGGCAGCTGTGCTGGCGGTGCTGGCCGGGGTGCTTTACGGGCTGGATAAGAGCTTCAAGCCCTTTATCTATTTCAATCTGCTGCTGCCGTTTTTTGCAGCGGCGATTCTGGGCGGGATAGGCCAGCCGCTGGGCGCGATTGTCGGCGGCTATATTGTGGCCTTTACCGAAGTAACAGCGACCTATGCCTATAAGCAGCTGGCAGTCTATCTGTTGCCGCCGGGCTGGGTGCCGGACGGGTTGCTGCAATTCCTGTCCACCGATTACAAATTTGCGATTTCCTTTATTATTCTGGTGCTGGTGCTGTTGATCAGGCCGACCGGTATTTTCCGTGGCAGGGTGTTGTAGAGATGGCAGGCGCGCGCAAAATGGATGAAGAAGATATCCGCAAGGCCCTGACCGCCTTTGGTCTGATCGGGCTGGGGCTGGTGCTGACCGGATTGCTGCAAAGCTGGAACGCGGCCCTTGGCGTGCTGAATTTGTGCCTGATTTCCGGGGTGATGGCTCTGGGGCTGAATATCCAGTGGGGCTATGCCGGGCTGTTCAATGCCGGGGTGATGGCCTTTACCGCGGTTGGCGGGATGACCGCTGTGCTGGTTTCCTATCCGCCGGTGACAGAGGCCTGGCAGGTGGGGGCAGGCGGGTTGCTGGCCTCGGTGCTGGCTCTGGCTGTTACCGCTATTGTGACCAGCCTGGTTTATCGCCGCTTGCCAGCCGGGCGCAAACGCTTCTGGCTGGTAACGCTGGTGGCCGTTCTGGGTTATCTTGTCGTGCGCAGCCTGTTTGGTGAGGCGGTGCAGCAGATAGAGGCGGTCAACCCGGCCCGCACCGGCTTTCTGGGCGGGCTGGGCCTGCCGATAGTGCTGAGCTGGCTGGCGGGCGGGCTGGTGGCGGCGGCGCTGGCCTGGTTCATCGGGCGGATTTCGCTGGGGCTGCGCGCTGATTATCTGGCGATAGCGACGCTGGGCATTGCCGAGATTGTCATTTCCATCCTGAAAAATGAGGATTGGCTGGTGCGCGGGGTGAAGAATGTCACCGGCTTGCCGCGGCCGGTCCCCTATGAGGTGGAGCTCCAGCAATCAGACTGGTTCGCCTCTCTGGTCAGCTGGATCTATTCCGGGCGGCTGGAAAATGCAGCTGATCAGCGGGCCTTGCTGGCGGAATTGCTGATCCCGGCCTCCAGCATTTTTGTAAAGTTGTGCTATACCGGCCTGTTTGCAGCCGTCACGCTGGTGCTGTTGCTGCTGGCCAACCGGGTGGCCCAGGCCCCGTGGGGGCGGATGATGCGGGCTATCCGGGATAATGAGGCCGCCGCTGCTGCGATGGGCAAGGATGTGGTGGCCCGCCACCGCCAGGCCTTTATTGTCGGCTCAGCCGTGATCGGTCTGGCCGGGGCGATGCTGACCACGCTGGACGGCCAGTTCACGCCGGGCGGCTATAATCCGCTGCGCTATACTTTTCTGGTCTGGGTGATGGTGATTGTCGGCGGTTCCGGCCATAATCTGGGGGCGATTCTGGGGCTTTATTATCTGGTTTGTCTGGGTAGAGGCAGAGCCGGTCTCCCTGTTTGTGATGCGCCTGATAACAGACCTGATCCCGATGGAGCCCGCAACCGCCTATCATTTGATGGCCTCAGCCCCGCATATGCGGCTCTTTGTCATGGGCCTGGTCTTGTTGCTGGTGTTGCGTTACAGCCCGCGCGGGGTGCTGGCGGAAAAGTAGGGAGCCGCAAGGGCGCGCCGCCGTGCCAGAGGTAGAAATTGATTGATTTTCAGGCAGATTTCGCGCATTGGTTAAGGCAGTATTCGGGGTTGGGCTGGAATTTCTGTAACAAGGCTGATCACACTGTCAGCAGAGCAGAGCCAACCTGTCTCTATCAACCTGTTTGATCAAGGAGGAAAACGAGATGCAAAACAGGAATTTATTGCTGATTCTGGCAGTGTTGATTATTGCCGGGGCGGTTTATTTCATGACCGCTGAGCAGCAGAAACAAGATCAAGACATCAAGATGGGGGTTATTCTGGGCTTCACCGGCCCGATTGAATCCCTGACTCCGGGCATGGCAGACAGCGCTGAGCTGGCCTTTGCCGAGGTCAGCGAATCAGGGGCCCTGCTGGGCGGGGCGAAAATCACCCCGGTGCGGGCTGATTCCACCTGTGTGGACGCGGCCGCAGCAACCGCAGCAGCTGAGCGCCTGATCACCTCGGACAATGTGGCCGGTATCATGGGTGCTGACTGTTCAGGCGTGACCACGGCTGTTGCCAATAATGTGGCGGTGCCAAACGGGGTTGTGATGGTGTCTCCTTCAGCGACCTCACCGGCCCTGACCACCATTGATGACAAGGGTTATTTCTTCCGCACGGCTCCGTCTGATGCCCGTCAGGGTGAGGTTCTGGCCGCCGTTCTGAAGGATCGCGGTATCAGCGAAGTGGCTGTAACCTACACCAATAACGATTATGGCAAGGGCTTTGCAGACGCGTTTGTAGCCGCTTTTGAGGGCGCAGGCGGTTCTGTTTCTGTCACCACCTCGCATGAAGAAGGCAAGGGCGATTATGCAGCTGAAGTCGGCGCACTGGCTGCCTCCGGTTCTGATACGCTGGTTGTGCTGGGCTATTCCGATGGCGGGGGCCGCGGCATCATCCAGGCGTCTCTGGATGCCGATTCCTTCCAGCAATTCGCTGTGGGTGACGGCATGATCAGCCAGGCGCTGATTGACGGTATCTCCGGGGATTTGACCGGTCTTATCGGCACCCTGCCGGGGTCTGATGCGGCCGGGGCAAAAATGTTCCTCGATCTGGCTTCTTCCAAGGGCAAGGATGGGGACGGCCCGTATCGCGCCGAATCCTATGATGCGGCGGCTCTGATGATGCTGGCCATGCAGGCTGGCGGCAATACCGAGCGCGAGACTGTTGCCAAGAACCTGATGGCTGTTGCCAACGCGCCGGGGACGGAAATCTTCCCGGGTGAGCTGGCCAAGGGTCTGAAGATTCTGGCTGATGGCGGTCAGGTGAACTATCAGGGCGCCACCAATGTTGAGCTGACAGATGTGGGCGAGGCTGCCGGGTCCTACAAGGAGCTGGAAGTCAAGAACAACAAGTTTGAGACAGTCTCATCTAATTTGATAAGGATTTAGGTAGACACGCCCTGTCTGGCTCCCGCCGGGCAGGGTTTTTGTGTTGCTGATTTGCTGTTTTTGGTAGGAGCTGGCAGCGCAAAAAACCCGGTTCAGACGAGGCGTGGCGGCTCCGGCTGGTCGGTCTTGTGTAGGCTGCCGACCTGTGCATGAGGGGCAGCGCGGCTCCATATTGCGGGGCAACGGTCCGGCAGGATTGACAGCCGCCAGCTAGCCGCGCGGGCAGCAGTGTGCAGGGCTTTGGCGGCGCTTTCCAGGTTGTCACGGCTTCGGTGATCGGGCTTGCAGCAGGAAATATTCATTATTTTGGCCGCTGGCTATCTGTTCCAGCAGGCTGGAGGCAGAGGCCCAGATACCGGCATCCAGGGCCGCTGGCCGCCGCCAGGATAAGCGCCATTCTGTCCGGCCTGGCCCGCCAGTCGGGTCAGGCGGGAAATATGCTGGCCGGGATTATCCTGGCTGGCCTGTTTACATGGGCTGGTGCAGGCCGGGGATGCGCGGCGGATAAATTTTCTCCAGCATTTCCAAGGCCGGGCGCGGCTGTTTCTTTTTCCAGAGTAAGACGCCAGCCGGCTGGTCAGCCTGCATGGCGGGCTGCAGCCCCTGTTCCAGCCAGCTGGTCTGTTTTTCGGCCTGTTCCGGCAGCTCCGACAGTAGCAGAGCGCCTGCATCGCGCTTAGGCGGGCTTTTTCTTTCTCAATGGACAAGAGGGACTGGCGCGCTGAGGTCAGGGCTGGCTGCCAGCTCTCAGCCGCCAGATCGCGTTCCAGAATATGGCGGGCCGCCTGGGAAGAATCAGCCTGCAGGGCAGGCGCCTTGCGCGCGGCGGCTGGCCGGGCCAGGCGCCTCCAGCGCTCTCAGATCTCATCAGGCCATCTGGCCGTAATAGGCTGTATCTGCTGCTTCGAAGAGGGTTTGAAATAGCGCCTTGCTGCCTGCCTGTCGCTCTGAGGCATGGGCTGCCTGGGCCGCCAGCAAATCAGGCAGCAGGCCGCGCCCAGCAGCTTCTGTTTTTCGCTTGCCTGCGGGCAGATTTTGCATCCCCGCAGACAGCGCCACCAGCCCCAGCCCCAGAGCACGCTCTGCTGGCGACGGCGCCTGCCAGCTCCGCCCACAGCACCGGCCAGAGCCTGATGAGGCGGCCCAGCCATCCATGAATATCAGCAGGATCACCAGCCCCAACCCCAGGCTGACCAAAAGGCTGGTCGGCAATTCCAGCCGATAGCCCAACCAGTCAAGGCGGCCTCCCGGCTGGGCACAGCCAGCTGGGCCAGCGCGATCAGGCCGGCCGCGA